>NZ_CP064188.1:1626592-1951910 GCF_015353075.1 Rhizobium sp. 007
GCAATCTCGATCGTCTTGACCGCCAGTTCCTGGCGCCTCGAAAAGGCGAGCATGCGCTGCGTCAAGGCAGCGCCGCGCTGCGCACCCTGGATGGCATTTTCGACGAGGGGCATCAGCTCCGGTTGTTCAGGCATCCGCTTCTTCAAAATCTCCAGGCTGCCGAGAACGGCCATCAGAAGATTGTTGAAGTCGTGGGCAATGCCGCCGGTGAGCTGGCCGATCGCCTCCATCTTCTGCGCCTGGAAAAGCTCTTCGCGTGCCTGATCGAGCGCACGTTGGATTTCGCGCTTCTCGGTCATGTCGCGGGTGATCTTCGCAAAACCAATTACTTCCCCGCAATCGTCCGTGATAGCGTCAAGGACCACGTTCGCCCAAAAGCGGCTGCCGTCCTTGCGCATGCGCCAGGCCTCCTTTTCGAAGCGGCCGTCGCGGCGGGCAATTTCAAGCGCACGTTCCGGCTCACCGGCAGCACGGTCCTCCTCGGTGTAGAAATTCGAGAAGTGCCTGCCGATGATTTCTTCCTGTGAATATCCTTTGAGGCGCTGAGCACCGACGTTCCAGGTGGCGACGTGACCCTCCGGACTAAGCATATAGATTGCGTAGTCGGTGATGGCATCGACAAGTAACCGCAAGCGGCCCTCGCCCGTGAGAGACGCACCAAATCGATCCATCACTTCCATAAGCCCCCGTGGGAAACACCAGTTTCCTAAACCGAAGGAGCCGCGAAATGGTTCCCACAAAAGTCCGAATAATTTCAAACAGCTCTGCTTCGAGGATAGAACTGCTCTCCTACCTTCTCCGCAGCCGCGTAGGCCTGGGTGACGATTTCAGGGACCAGATCGATATCCGGCAGACTGCCAAGGCCGAGCGGACCGACGGCGAAGAGGCCGTCCACCGTCGATCCGTCCTCGAGGCAGAGGTCGCCGCGCTGATCGACGGCAAGCCCCAGCGAAAGCTCGTCGGGCACGGCAAGGCCGGAGCCGATCAGGCTCTGCATCAAAGGCATCGCCAGATCAGGTGCCTTGCAGCGGCAGTCGAATACACGCTCCGCATAGATGACTTCCTCGACAATTGATCCGGCCGGCGTGAAGAAGATGCCGCTGAGCCCCCGGCGGCCGGCCGTGCCTCGACGAAGGATAGTATTGCCTTCGGCAAGCTCGCGTTTCAAGCGCAGATACATCGCTTCTGGCAGGCGGTTGCGGTGGCTGTCGTAGATGGCGCGCAGATGCCGGTTGAACTGGCGTTTCTGATCGGCCGGCAGCGAACGCCAGAGAGAGCGGGCATGTCTGCGCAGACCGTTCATCACCGATTGCCAGCTACGGCCCTCTTCTTCTGCCTCACGGCAGGCAGTGCGGATGAAGCGGACGATCTCGGGCAGCTTTTGCGGCAACGCCTCGGCCGGGAAAACCGGATCGGCGGAATTCGGTGTATGGCTCTGTGGCAGGAAACCATGCTTCGAGACAATCGTGATCTCGCCAGTGTAACCGCTATCGCGCAGTTGCAGCAACTGGTCGACCACGCGGATGCCGCTTCCAAGGAGAACAGCATGCGGCCGGGCGACGAGACGCTGGGCCCGCACCGGCGACCGATCCTCCGTCTCCGGCTCGGGCTCGGAAAGCCCGTAGCCGGTGGCCAGGACGACGGTATCGAAGAGCGGATTGGCTGGATGGGCGCTTTCAAGCAGAAAGCGGTTTGCATCGCTTCTGCGGATTGCGACGACCGGCTCGTGACAGACCTGTACGGTGATATCCTTGCGGGCTGCGAGCGCTTCTGAAAAGCGCTGATAGACGTAGTCGCTGAAAAGTGCCTTTGGAACGAAAATCTGGCGGAAACCCGGGATCGCGGCACGCACGGCAGCCCGGAATTCCGCGTTGCTACAGAGCCAGTCGTTGAAATCGTCGGCGTCGCCGAGCGACACCGAAAGGTCGCGCACGCGGGTATTGAGGATCGTCGAAGCGCGCGCCGACGACAGCGCCTGGCCCCCGCTGACCGAGGAATTCGGATCGAAAAGCTGAAGATGGAACGGCGTTCGCACCGTTTTCATCAAGGCGATTGCGCTCATCATGCCGGAAAAACCCCGGCCGACGATTGCGATACGAGGGACAGCCGAAACCCGTGCCGTCGTCTTGAACTTCGAAGCAAAAAGTCCCTGAACCGTCATCTCAACTCCCTTGCAGGATCAGCCCGCATCGTGTCTCGATCAAGGTTTTCAACGCAGGACAATGCGCCTGCGTTGGTGAGGTTCATGCGGCCGTCTGGAACGCTTGCCGCTCATCGAAGCATTGAGCTTCGTCAGAAACGAGGGAACATTGCCGTCGGCATAGTCTATCAAACTAGTCGTGTATGAAAGCCCTAAAATGGGAAGGTGGCAAGCGTTTTGTTCGGCATAACTGCAGACAAGTCAGCCACAGCGCTGAAACAAAAGAGAGATTTGTCCTTTCCACCGCGCCTTGTGCTGCCTTGTCTAAGATACCTGTTCGGACCAGGCGGCTATTTCACAACGCGATCGATCAGGAAATTGAAGAAATCGCTGTAGCGCGCCGGAATACGCTCTGCCCCCTCGAGAAGGGTCACGGCATGGCCGTTCCTTTCGGCGGTCTTTTGAAATTCTGCACCGAACTTCGGGCTGTGGACGAGCGCCATGTGATCGCTCGACTGATCCTGCAGCCCCCCCGAATAGAGGAGCACGATCGGCGGCGAGTCTGCGCGAACCAGATAGGAGGGTGACAGCGTCGAGATGTAATTCAGGAATTTATCTCTTTGCGCCAGAAAGGATTGGAAATCCGCTTCGGGCAGGCCAAAGGCATGGCCTCCATAATTGATGGATGGACCGACCCAATCGCGCATCTCAAAGGGATCGATCGTGGTTTGCGCATCGATGCCGCCGACCGCCTTGATCGCCTGCAGCGAACCGTCCTCATTGATCGACAATGCCAGCCATAGCGCATTGAAGCCGCCTGCCGAAGCGCCGTATATGGCAAGCCGTGTATTATCAATGCCAAGGCTCCCGCCATTCTTCAGGAGATATCCGTAGGCCGATTTGGTATCCTCAAGCGCGGCAAGCACGGGCGGGAATATCCGGTCGCGTTTTGCCTCGACCAGATTGCGATAGTTGATCGCAACGACCGCAACGCCCTTCGACAGCATATAGTCCCTGGCATTGGCCGCGAGATACTGCTTGTCACCATTCCACCATCCACCGCCATGGACATAGATGATCGCCGGAAACGGACCGGCACCGGGCGGTTTATAGATGTCCATCCTGTTGCGGGCGTCGCTTCCGTAGGCGATGT
This sequence comes from Rhizobium sp. 007, assembly GCF_015353075.1. Lineage (NCBI taxonomy): Bacteria > Pseudomonadati > Pseudomonadota > Alphaproteobacteria > Hyphomicrobiales > Rhizobiaceae > Rhizobium > Rhizobium sp. 007. The sequence continues at coordinate 1,629,886 of NZ_CP064188.1, forward strand.
CCTTGAAGGCAGGACCGTCCCTATCAGTCGAGGCCAAAAGCTCGCAAGTTCCGGCCGCAAGTAAGAAAAATGCGAGCCCGGCTATAGCCAGCATCGCCGTGATACGCCTCGATAATCCGTAACTCATGCTGCAACCTCTCGCCGTCCGCCACGTGTGCTAAGATAAAAAGTTTACAATCCACGCGCAATATGGGTGGACAACGGAATTATATTAATAGTAATACGCTAAAGAAACAAATACTCGAAACTTATCCGGGACATATACTCCTTTTGGATGAGACTATGCCTGAACAAAAGCCTGCAACACATTATTACGTGGTAGATATAGTCAGAATTTATGCTGCTGCATTGGTTCTGCTATTCCACTTTTCAAGCTTCCAGCTTCCGCAAACTAGCGGGCCGGTGTTCGCCTTCCTCTGGCCATTCGATGGGGTTGGCAGCATTGGCGTTGAGATTTTTTTCGTGATTTCCGGCCTCGTGATCTCCATGAGCGCAGAAAGCGCCAGCGGCATGCACGGCGCTCTCCGTTTCATTCACCTGCGCGCCCTTCGAATCCTGCCGGCTTTGTGGATTTCCAGCGTGATCGGCTTTGCGGCCTTATCGCTGGCGGGCCAGGACATTACGTCTCTCGTCCCTCCCCTCATCCGTTCCTCGGTCCTTTCGCCGGTCGGGCCTTATATCGATGGCGTCGTATGGTCGCTGGTGGTCGAGGCTGCGTTCTACCTGACCGTCGGGATCACGATCGTCTTTGCGCCGCGTCTTTCTTTGGAAAACCTGGCGAAGATCATTTGCGCCGGAAGCTCGGTCTATCTCGTGGTATGGTCTGCGGCCTTTCTACTCGACAAGGAGCTGTTTGCGACGCTTTCGCGTTTCCCTTCGAAGGTCTTTCTCATGCGCTACGGCGTATTCTTCGCGCTGGGCATGTTGCTGTGGGCTCACCTGCGCGGCCATCGCTCCAAAGTCGCGATCGGCGCCCTGCTGCCAGCAGGTTTGATGTGCATTGTCGAGATATTCGTCGGCAGGGATCTCTTATGGGGCATCGGCACCGGGGCCTGTGTGGTGTGGCTGACGGCCACAGCCTTTATGGTTTTTTGCATCATGCATGCGGACGCATTCGAAACCCGGTTCACCCATCGGCAGCGGACAATATTCCGATATCTCGGAAGCCTGAGCTACGCACTCTACCTTAATCATTACACGTTCGGCGGCTTGATCGTCCAATCGCTGGCGACAGTGCTGCCGCCAGTCTCGCGGGTGTCTGTCGGTTTGCTGTTCTGCGCTTCGGTTTGCGCCGTCCTTTTGATGTCCTGTTTCGTCACGTCCGCAGAAAGGATCGTGAAGAAACCTCTAATGCTGCGGCGTTCGCCGCAATTGGGACCGAGCTGAGGGATTCGTCTCACTCACGAGAAAATAACCAACTGGTGAATTCTTTACTTGAACGCTCAGGTAGAATCGGCAAAACTAAGCGCGCTAATCAATCCCTTCATGGAATTGCCGTCTTTTCGGGCCAGCGTCCGAACCATACATCTATTTGGAATCAATACCGTGAGCAGCGATGCGTCGATACGCGCGACGAAGCCTTCAGCTTCGCTTGCGCTTGTGAATGCGGCAGGCTGGGGCAAGGGCCTTTATACGCTGGTCCGCATCACCGTCATGGCCTTTCGTCACCCTTGGCAAGCGGGTTTCGCCATCGGCGCAACCCTCATAGCATCCGCGTTCCAGCTTCTGATTCCGCGCCTGCTCGGCCAGGCGGTCGACCATACGCAGGTTGCACTGACCGGCGGAGCGGCCGGCCAGCTGGCGCAGGAGGCGCTGCTGACGACGGCGCTGCTTTTACTCGGTGCCAGCGTGCTACGCGGCGTCTTCACGATGGTTCAGAACTATTACAGCGAAAGCGTCGGCCACCACATGGGCTACGAGCTGCGGCTTGCCTGTTACGAGAAGATCCAGCGGCTCTCCTTCAGCTTTCACGACACGGTTCATTCGGGCGATCTGATCACTGTCGGACTGCTCGATCTCGAAGGCGTGCGAATGTATTTTTCGACAGCGCTTGTGCGTGTCTTCCTGCTTTCGACGCTGATCGGGATCGGTGCGTACATGCTGATTTCGGCCGATGTGGTTCTTGGCCTCCTGGCGCTGAGTTTCGTGCCTTTCGTCGGCTGGCGTTCCTCAGTGACGCAGCTGCGGCTGCGTGCCACGTGGCTCGACCTGCAGGAGCGGCTTTCGGTGCTGACCCGTATCATGGAGGAGAATCTCGGCGGCATCCGTGTCGTCCGTGCCTTCGCAGCGCAAGACCACGAGCTCTCCAAATTCGAAAAGGCATCGAAGAATGCGCTGACGCTTGCACACCAGCGTGTCGGTATCCGTGTTGCCAATACCAGCGCCATGACCTTTTCCTTCTTCGCTGCGATGGGCCTCGTGCTCTGGGTCGGCGGAGAAAAGGTAATAGCCGGCGACATCACCGTCGGCACGCTCGCTTCGTTCTTGACGTTCATGACCATCCTGCAAATGCCGGTGCGTCAACTCGGCCTGATGGTCAACGCCTTTGCCCGGGCATCGACATGCGGCACGCGCCTCTTCAATCTGCTCGACCTGGAGATCGCCATACGCAATGCCCCGGATGCGAAGGAATTGAAGGTGTCAGAAGGCACGCTTCGTTTCGAGAATGTCGCCTTCGCTTATCCAAGCTCGGACATGCATCAGGTGCTTCACGGCGTTTCCTTCGAAGCGCGGCGTGGTGAAACGGTTGGCATCGTCGGCCCGCCGGGCAGCGGCAAATCGACGATTGCCCATTTGATCCCGCGCTTTTATGACGTGACGAAGGGAAGGATCACGATCGACGGGCAGGATATCCGCAAGGTGACACTGCAATCGCTCCGCCGCGCAGTTGCCGTTGTGCAGCAGGATTCCTTCCTGTTCACGACAACCATCGAAAACAATATCGCCTATGGCGACCCGTGGGCCAAGGAGCCGCGGATCGAGCGCGCGAGCGAAAGCGCGCAGCTGCACAACTATGTCCTCGGCTTGCCGACAGGCTACGGCACGGTGGTCGGCGAACGCGGCATTTCGCTATCCGGCGGCCAGCGCCAGCGCCTTTCGATCGCGCGCGCGCTGATGCTGAGGCCGGCAGTGATGGTATTTGACGACTCGACGGCGGCGATCGACGCTGCCACCGAACAGCGCATCCGCGCCGCCATGCGCAAATACGCCGCCGACCGCGTGACGATCATCGTCGCCCACCGGCTGAGTTCGCTGATGCATGCCGACCAGATCCTCTTCGTCGAAGACGGCTGCATCGTCGAGCGCGGCACGCATGAGGAGTTGCTGGCCGCCGGCGGCCGGTACAAGGCACTTTACGACTTGCAGGTGCGGCCGGGCGACGACGCTTTGAGCGCGTAAGAAACCGGCGCAGGGAGGACTTCATGGCCGAGGAACTGGAAACCGAACGTTCCGACGTTCGCGAGGACGGACGCCGTCCGCCGCGGGCGGTCGTCGGCTCGCATCGCATTGAAGAGGAAATGTTCGGAAAGGCCTTCGACGGCAACATCGTCAAGCGCATCTGGGCTTTTGTCGAGCCATATCGCACGCAAGTCATGTGGTCGGTCGTAGCCGTGCTCGCCTTCACGGCGATGCAGCTGTTGATCCCCCTGATCATCCGCTACGCGATCGACCACGGCATGCAGCCGGGCGGGGATCGTTCCGCCCTCCTCTATTCGATCATCGCGTTTGTGATCGTGATCCTGATCAATTATGCGGCGAGCTACGCCCAGGAGACGCTGGTCGGCAACGTCGCCGAAGAGGTGCTCTTCGACATCCGCAAGGCAATGTTCTCCCATCTCCAGCGGGTCTCGCTTTCCTTCATGGACAAGACGGAGGTCGGACGGCTGATGTCGCGTCTTCAAGGCGACGTGAACTCCATGCAGGAGTTTCTCGAGACGTCAGTGCTTTCCGTCGGCGATATCGCCCTACTCTTCGGCATCGTTTTCGTGATGCTCTATCTCGACTTCAGGCTTGGCCTGCTGACGCTCTCCGTCTTGCCTGTCCTCTTCATCGTCCGTCTCTTCTGGCTGCCGCTGGCGCGCAAATCCTTCATGGCGGCGCACGAGACGAACTCGGTTGCGGCTGGTGCGCTTGCCGAGGCAATCCACGGCGTCCGCGCCGTGCAGAGCATGGATCGCCAGGGCGTCAATTTCACGCTCTATGACGACAAGGCGCACGCGAACCTCAAGACGCATCTGACGGCCGCCCGCTATGCACAGGTGATGGTACCGATCGTTGATTCTTTGACCGGCGTAGCAATGGCTCTCGTTATCGTCGTCGGCGGGGCGCGCGTCCTGAACCAGGCTCTCGATGTCGGGGTGCTCGTTGCCTTCCTCTTCTACATCCAGCGTTTCTTCGATCCGATCCGCTCGCTGACGCTGCAATATTCCGTCATGCAGCGCGCCATGGCGTCGGGTCAGAGACTGACGGAGGTTCTCGATGTCCCGGTAGAGATCAAGGATGCACCGAACGCCATGGCGCTTTCGAAAGACATGGACGGTTCAGTCGAATTCCGCGACGTCGTCTTCGGCTACAATCCGAAGCACCCGGTGCTGAAGCAGGTGAGCTTCAAGGTGAACCCCGGCGAAACAGTCGCCCTCGTCGGCCCGACCGGCTCAGGCAAATCGAGCTGTATGTCGTTGATCCACCGGTTTTATGATGTGCAGCAGGGCCAGGTTTTGGTCGGAGGGCATGATGTACGCCAGCTGACGCAGGATTCACTCGGCGATCAGATCGCCATGGTATTGCAGGAACCTTTCCTTTTCACCGGTAGCGTCTTCGACAACATTCGCTATCACAAGACAGAGGCGACGCGCGAACAGGTGATCGAAGCCGCCAAGGCCGTGGGTGCTCACGACTTCATCATGCGCCTGCCCGAAGGTTACGACAGCGTGCTCGGCGAGCGCGGCGGCAACCTGTCGCTCGGCCAGCGGCAGCTGCTCAGTTTCGCTCGTGCGCTCGTTGCCGATGCAAAGATCCTGGTGCTCGATGAAGCGACGGCGAATATCGACAGCTACACGGAAATGCTGATCCAGAAGGCGCTGGTTAAACTTCTCGAAAACCGCACCGGCCTCGTCATCGCCCACCGGCTGGCGACGATCCGGGAGGCCGACCGTATCATCGTCCTGCAAAATGGCGAGCTCATCGAAAGCGGCGATCACCGGCAGCTGATGACGAACGGCAAACTCTATTCGCGGCTCTACAATCTGAACTATGCCTCCTTCGACGATATTCCGGAGGAGGTTTTGGAAGAGACGGCCCTCAGCAGTTCGACGACGTGACCGCAACTGTCTAACGACGACGCTCCCCGGCAGCCACCGTGTCATATTGTCCGCCTTGAGCGGCGATGATCAGGGCGGGCAGGCTGGCGGCGGAGTTGCGCGCGTGGTCGATGACCTCTTGGAGACTGGCGGCATGCCGGAAGGATGGCTCCTGTCCGACGCCGGTCCTCACGGCCTCGGCGAACCGCTCGAAGTTCGTCGCAACGGGTTCAACCTGCACCCGCCGCCAGATCGCCTTGTCGGCATCCGCGCCGGCGCAGATTCTAAGCGTCGCGCCGTTCGGCGTGTCGGTGACTTCGATTGCCCCCCTGTCGCCGTGGACCCGCAGCCGTAGTTCGTTCAGGTGTCCAGTCGCCCAGCGGCTGGCATGGATGACGCCCAGAGCGCCGTTCTGCAGCTCGGCCATCATCACGAAGCTGTCGTTGGCGTCGAGCTCGTATTCGCCAATCCTGTTACCCGGCGCCTTTTCGAAGGTCTTCAGTTGCGCAGCCGCGGTCTTGATATCGCTTCCCGCCCCGTAAACCACGAAATCGAGGATATGAATGCCAATGTCCCCGAGAACGCCGTTCGACCCATGCTTGCTCGACAGGCGCCAGAGCCATTGCGGCTGCGTCGTCCAGTCGCCCCAGGCCTTCGACACGAGCCAGCTCTGAAGGTAGGAAGCCTCGAAGTGCCGGATCTGACCGATATCGCCGTTCAGCACCATTTGCCGAGCCTTCTGCAGCGGAGCGACATTGCGATAGGTGAGGTTCACCATCGTCATCTGCTTCGACCTCTCGGCGGCGTCGGCCATTTCTGCAGCCTGGGCGAAATTCTCAGCCAGCGGCTTTTCGCAGAAGACATGTTTGCCGGCTGCAAGCAGGGCCAAGGTCGTGGCATAGTGCACGCGGTCCGGCGTGACATTGGTCGCTGCGTCGAATTCGCCCCAGGCAAGCGCATCCTCCAGTGAATTGAAGGTGAGCGGAATATTGTGCCGGGCGGCAAAGGCGCGCAGGCGCACATCATCACTATCGACCGCCGCGACGATCTCCACGCCTGCGATCTCCGAGAAACTCGTGGCATGGGTGTTCGCCCACCAGCCAGTGCCAAGTATGATCAGCTTCATTGTTGCCTCCTTGTGCTTGCACCCGACCAGACGGGCACGTTGGCATTTGCGCCCGGCCCTCGGTCATGCTTCATCAAGGCGGGACTTCAACATCCGGCCATACGGCCCTTTGGACGGGCCGCATGGGGCTTCGTGCGGCAAGCGCTTAAACCGCGATCGGCAGCACCTCCACGTTGCCGGCGCCTTCCGGTCCGGGCGTCATGCCGACCTCCTCCGACAGCAGATTGAGCTCACGGCGCTCCTTTTCCGAGACGATCGCGAGATCGATGACCTTCTGCAGGTTAGCGGCATGACGGAAATTCGGATCAAGCTGCTTGCCGGTCGCGACCGCTTCGACAAAACGCTGATAGTTGGTCGGCACCGGCGCAACATCGATATCGGCCCAGGTCGCCGTCTCGATGTTCTCATCAAAGCAGCCGCGCAGCTGCGAGCCGTTCGGCCGGTGAATGACCTCGAGGCTGCCCCGTTCACCGTAGATGCGAAGCTTCAGCTCATTGAGATGACCCGTCGCCCAGCGGGTCGCGTGAATGACGCCGAGCGCACCATTGGCGAAGTCGACAGACATCGTGAAGCTGTCGTTGGCATCGAGCAGATACTCGCCGATCTGGCCACCTGGCGCCTTGTTGAAGGTCTTGAGCCGCGCAAAGACGTGGTCGATATCGGTTGCCGCGCCATAGGCGGCGAAGTCGAGGATATGGATGCCGACATCGCCAAGCACACCGTTCGAGCCGTGACCGGTCGAAAGCCGCCAGAGCCAGCGCGATTCCGTGCGCCAATCCCCCCAGGCCCGCGACACCAGCCAGCTCTGCAGATAGGATGCTTCAACATGCTTGATCGTACCGAGTTCACCGGCGAGCACCATCTCGCGAGCCCGCTGCAGCGGCGCGACGTTGCGATAGGTGAGGTTGACCATATTGATCACTCCGGCCGTCTCCGCGGCAGTCGTCATCTCCAGAGCGTCAGCGTAGTTTTCGGCCAGCGGCTTTTCGCAGAAGACGTGCTTGCCGGCGGCAATCAGCGCCATCGTCGTCGGATGATGGATTCGGTCTGGGGTTACATTGGTGGCGGCATCGAAATCTCCCCAGGCGATTGCTTCCTCAAGCGCGAGGAAACGTTTCTCAATGCCGAAATGATCGGAAAATTCGGCAAGGCGTGACGGATCAGTGTCGACAGCGCCGACGACCTCGACGCCTTCGATCAATTTGAAATGACTGACCTGGCTCTTCGCCATCGAGCCTGTACCAAGAACAAGAAGTCTCATCCTTGCCCCCTCAGCGATAACCGGCTTCGCCGGCCTGGTGCAATTTCGGGCCGCGCTCCACAATCGGTTCGTGCGCCTTCTCCACCGGAACGTTCGGGGCATCGGTGATGGTCTTGAGGTCGCCCTGCGGGTTATGAGCCCATTTGACAGCGTTGATCAGCACCTTGCGGATATTGGGGTCGTGATAGGTCGGATAGGTCTCGTGACCGGGACGGAAATAGAAGATGTTGCCCGCCCCACGCCGCCAGGTCATCCCGGACCGGAACACCTCACCGCCCTGGAACCAGGAGATGAACACTGTTTCCAGCGGCTCGGGAACCGAAAACTGTTCGCCGTACATCTCCTCGTTTTCAAGGACGAAGTTCTCCTCAAGGCCGGCAGCGATCGGATGGCGCGGATTGATGGTCCACAGCCGCTCGCGTTCGCCTGCCTCGCGCCATTTCAGCGCGCAGGGTGTTCCCATCAGCCGCTTGAAGATCTTCGAAAAATGTCCGGAATGAAGCACCAGCAGGCCCATGCCTTCCCAGACCCGCTTGGCGACGCGTTCGACCACTTCGTCGGAGACTGCGCCATGATCCTTGTGGCCCCACCAGGTGAGGACATCGGTTTCGGCAAGCCGCGCTTCCGACAGGCCGTGCTCCGGCTCCTGCAGCGTCGCGGTCGTCGCCCTGATTGCCGGGTCGCTGTTCAGCGCAGCGGCAATCGTGGTGTGCATGCCTTCGGGATAAATTTCCCTGACGACGGCATTGGTGTTCTCATGGATGTTTTCACCCCAGACAATGGTGCGAATAGGCACGGTCGTTACTCCTTGCGATGTGAAGAGGACCGAGCCTGGGAGGTGGATCGATCCTTGGTGGATAGTCAGGCAGCGCGCATGGATGCCTTCGCAAGCGCGCGGCCAGATTGGTCAAAACGGTGTATGTGGCCGGCTACTGGCGCAACGCCGAGCTTCTGGCCCGGCTCATGGCCGGAAACGCCGGTCTCACGCACGATCAGCGGCTCATCTGCACCGATGTCCAGATAGACAAAGCTGTCGGAACCGAGGATCTCCGAATGAATGACGGTTCCGTTCCAGACTGCCGCTTGCGGCGTGATCCGGATATGCTCTGCACGCACGCCGATCGTATGGGTATTATAGGGCTGCGCCAGGCCGCCGGACAGGAAATTCATCTTCGGCGAGCCAATGAAGCCGGCAACGAAGATTGAATTCGGGCTCTCGTAAAGCTCAAGCGGCGTGCCGATCTGCTCGACAACGCCGTCCCTCAGCACGCAGATACGGTCGGCAAGCGTCATGGCCTCAACCTGATCGTGCGTCACATAGATCATCGTCGTGTTGTGCATGCTGCGGTGCAGCTTGGCGATCTCCAGCCTTGTCGCCACGCGCAGGGCGGCATCGAGGTTCGACAGCGGCTCATCGAAGAGGAAGACCTTGGGATCGCGAACGATCGCCCGGCCGATCGCGACGCGCTGACGCTGCCCGCCCGATAGCTGACGCGGCAGACGGTCCAGATAGGGCGATAGCTGCAGCATGCCGGCGGCTTGCTCCACCCTATGCCGGCATTCATCCTTCGTCCGTCCCGCAAGCTTCATGCCGAAGGCCATATTGTCGAAAACCGTCATATGGGGATAAAGCGCATAGGATTGGAACACCATGGCGATCCCTCGCTTCGACGGCGCACGCTGGTTTACCACCTCGTCATCGAAGGAGAGCGTGCCGGACGTAATGTCCTCAAGGCCCGAGATGAGGCGCAGCAGCGTTGATTTGCCACATCCGGAGGGACCGACGAAGACCATGAACTCGCCGCGGCGGATGTCCATCGTAACACCCTTGATGACCTCGAAGGCGCCGAAGCTCTTGCGGATATTGTCTAGGCGTATCTGTGCCAATGGTCTACTCCCTCAACCCTTAACGCCGCCGGCGGTCAGTCCCGAGATGATCCGGCGCTGGAATATCAAGACGAGAACAACAACCGGCACGGTGACGATGACCGACGCCGCCATGATGTTGCCCCAAGGAATTTCAAATTGGCTGCCGCCCGAAAGCAGGGCAATGGCAACCGGCACGGTCCGCTGCGCATTCGATGATGTGAACGTTAGCGCGAAGAGGAATTCGTTCCAAGCGGTGATGAAGGCAAGCAGGCCGGTTGTCACAAGCGCCGGCCACATGAGCGGCATGAAGACCTGGGTGATGATGACCCATGGCGAAGCACCGTCGACGATCGCGGCCTCCTCGATCTCGATCGGCAGGTCGCGCATGAAGGTCGTCAGTACCCACACGGTGAACGGCAGTGTGAAGATCATGTACGAAAAAATCAGCGCGAAAGGCGTGTTGAAGATGCCGATCCACCGAATGAGCTCGAAAAGGCCTGCAAGTACGGCGATCTGCGGGAACATCGACACTGAAAGGATCGTCAGCATCAGCAGCGCCCGGCCGCGAAAATTCACTCGCGCCAAGGCGAAAGATGCGGTGATCGAAAGCAGCAGCGACGCGGCAACCACGATCAAGGCAACCATTATGGAATTTCCAAGGCTTCGGACAAAGCCGCCCTGGTTCATCACCGATGTGTAATTTCCGAATGAAATCGACCTCGGCCAGTAATTGACTTCGAAAAGCGCCGTGCCGGTTTTGAGACTCGTGAGGATCGCGTAGTAGAAAGGAAAAACGGCAAGAAGGACGATCACAGCGACGAGCAGGTAAAAGACCGTATTCTTCGTGATCTGCAAGAGCATCAACGGTCCTCCCCACCGAGTTTGACGCGCCCGAACCAGATGTAGAGTACGGTGACGGACGCGATGATGAGGAAGAGAACTGTCGAAGCGGTTGCGCCATAGGCGAACTTGTCAAAGTCGAACAGGTTCTCACGCGCCATGACCGACATGGTCTTGGTCTGGGCATTGTTGGGCGTCAGCACATAAATCAGATCAAAGATGCGCATCGCATCCAGCATCCGGAAGATCACGGCGACCATAATGGCCGGCCGGATCAGCGGCAGCGTCAGCCGCCAGAAGACCTTGACGGGATTGACCCCGTCGATCCTGGCAGCCTCGTAGATATCCGCCGGTACCATCTGCAGTCCGGCAAGGATCAGAAGCGCCATGAAGGGCGTCGTCTTCCAGACGTCGACTATCAGAACCGCAATCATTGCCGTTTCCGGATTGGCAGTCCAGGCGATCTTTTCGCTGATGAGGCCGACACCAAGGAGGATATCGTTCAAAATGCCGAACTGGTCGTTGAGCATCCAGGCCCACATTTTTGCCGAAACGATCGTCGGAATTGCCCAGGGAATTAGAATTGCAGCGCGCACAATGCCGCGCCCGGCAAACTGTGCGTTCAGGACCAGCGCAACGATAAGGCCAAGCGTCGTCTCGGTCATGACCGAGACCACCGTGAATTTGGCGGTGTTCCAGACGGCGCTCCACCAGACGGGATCGGCAAGCAGCCCACGATAGATGGTTCGCCCGCTCTTCAGCGTGACCCAGGACAGATAATTGCCGAAACCGATGAACTGCGCATTGCCAAGATCGGTCAGCGACGCATTCGTGAAGCTGAAATAAATCGTTCTAAACAGCGGCCACCCGGCCACCACAGCCAATATTAAAAGCGTCGGCGCCAGAAACAGCCAGGCCGATCTGACACGCTCGGAGCGCAATTCGCTCGCCGACCTCAAAGCGGAGGCTGGCGGTTTGAGCGCTTGTGAAACTGCGATTTCGCTCATGGAAAGGCTATCCGTGCTCGAGACATCTGAAGCGGGACCGGCGGCCTGCCGGCCGCCGGTCCCGCTCATCACCAGTTATCGCCCTTAAGGGTCGTCAGGTCGGCCTCGAGAAGCTCAAGGTTCTCAGCCGCGGTCCCGTTGCCGGACAGCGTGTTGTGTACCGCCGTCCAAAACTTCGACGACACTTCGTTGTACTTCACCTTGGCTGTCGCCGAAGGACGCGGTACGGCATCCTGGAAGATCGGCTTCCACTCCGGCATGAAAGGCTGCGCGGCAGCGACATCCTTGTCGTCGTAAAGCGCCACCAGGGTTGGCAGATTGGAAAGTTCGATGGCACGTGCCTTTTGAACGTCTTTCGACGCCAGGAACTTGACGAGCTCAATGGCCGCCTGCTGCTCGTCAGAATATTTCGAAACTGCGAGATTCCAGCCGCCGAGCGCTGAAGACGGCTTGTCGCCGAGCGCGGCGACGGGAAGCGTCGTTACGTCGAACTCGCCCTTCACCGCGCTATCGGCGCCATTGCCGAGCGAGTAGGCATAGGGCCAGTTACGCATGAAGACGGCATTTCCGGTCTGCCAGACGCCGCGCGACTCCTCTTCCTGATAAGCGAGCACGCCAGGCGGGGAGATCGTGCCGACCCAGCCCTTCGCACGGTCGATTGCGGCTGCTGCCTTTTCATTGTTGATCGAGATCGTGCCGTCCGGCTCCACGATCTGCCCGCCGCCGGAGGATTTCACCCATTCCAGCGCATTGCAGGTGAGGCCTTCATAGGAATTCCCCTGGAAGACGAAGCCCCACATGTCCTTTTGACCGGCCGCGCGTTCCTTTTCCTGGATCTCCTTGGCGGTCTCGGCAAGCTCGTCCCAGGTCTTCGGCGGCTGCTTACCGTATTTCTCAAGCAGGTCCTTGCGATAATAAAGCGCCGGCGCATCGGTATACATCGGCAGCGCCACGAGACGGTCGTTGACCGTCTGCGATGCGATGATCGAAGGAAAGAACTGCTCGACGACGTCCTTGGCAGCTTCCTTCAGGTCCACGAACTGATCGGCAAGCTGCGGTGCCCAGATGACGTCGGTCTGATAGACATCGACGTCCTTGTTGCCGGCGGCAAGCCACAGACGGTACTGCGAGAACTGTTCAGAACTCGACGACGGCATGCTCACGATGTTGACCTTGTGGCCCGTCTTCTCTTCGAAGACGGCAAACTGCTTGCGGAAAAACTCGAGGTTATTGCCCGTCGAACTCGCCGCGAAGGAAAGCTCGGCTGCAGCCGCAAGATTCAAGGTACAGATCATGCTCACCGCCGAAACGGCGGCCATCAAACGATATTTCATGTCATCCTCCCGTTGCCAGACGAAAAATTGAAATCGATTTGGCTAGACGGAACATTACAAAAGTTTTTTCAACCGTCAAGAGCGCCACCTCAGAGATCCACAATGTCGCTAAATTTCTATTTTTATGTTTTATATCAACTATTTAAACTCTTAAATTAGATGATCAGAGCAACTGATCGTTCCTCATTATTGGCTTTAAACAATTGAAACCGATTTCAAATACCCGCAGTTGGTGATAGACGAGATTGCCGAGCGCTCAACAATCCGTCATTGATCCGCGCGGATCCAACCTCACGTGTTCGAATGAAGCTCAAGGAATTCGCAAAACAAGTCGGCCTGTCGCCGACAACGGTAAGCCGAGCGCTGAGCGGCTATCCGGAGGTAAGCGAGACGACCCGCGCACGCGTCGTTGCGGAAGCCCTGAGGCTCGGCTACCGGCCGGACGTCAACGCCGTCCGGCTGAAGACCGGCCGCGTCGGCGCGATCGGGGTCATTATGGGACGCTCCGGTGAATTCCACTTTGCCGAATTCATGGCCGGCATGGCGGAGAGACTGGCCTCGGAGGATACTGATATCCTGGTGATCCCGATGGCCGATCGCGATCTTAACGAGGAGATGCAGACCTATAGACGGCTTGCCGAAAGCCGGCGCGTCGATGCAATTATCGTCCACTCTCCGAAACCGAACGACCCGCGCATCGAGCTTCTGGACAGGCTCAAAATTCCTTTCTTCGTGCATGGGCGATCGGATATCGCCGTTCCCCATGCATGGCTGGACATCGACAATGAAGGGGCAATCCGCCGGTCGACGGAGCATCTGCTCGACCTCGGCCACCGCAGGATCGCGATGATCAACGGCCGCAAAGGACTGACTTATTCCATCCACCGCGATATCGGCTTCCGCAAGGCCTTCGAGGGGCGGGCTCTTGAGCAGGACGCACAGCTGATCGCCCATGACACATTCACCGACGAGCTCGGCTTTAGACATGCCCGCTTTTTTCTGGAGAGTTCCAATCCGCCAACGGCCTTCGTGGCCGGTTCGATGATGACAGCACTCGGCGTCTATCGCGCCGTCCGATCCCTCGGCCTCGCTATCGGCGAGGACGTCTCTGTCATCGCCCATGACGACGTGTTTCCCTACCTGACGGCGGAAAACATGGCACCCTCACTTTCGGCAAGCCGATCATCGATGAGAGCAGCAGGCGCAAGGTGCGCCGACCTGACCTTGCAACTGCTGGCGGGACGCTCGGTTTCAGATATTCATGAATTATGGCCTGTCGAACTCAATTTGCGGGAATCGACGCGTCCTGTAAGGCGATGAGTGCCCGCCTATTAGGCAGATGCATGCCGCAAATGCACTACTGATAAACTATTGAAATACATCCATATTCGACATTTTTTTCGTTGACGTTTCCGGCGTGTTTCACATAGCATTGCCCCCGCGATATTCACCGTGCTTACCCGATCCAGCGCCCGCAACGCATTCTATAACTCAATGGGGAATTGATTAATGAAATCAACACTCAAGAGCGGCCTTTTGGCACTGGTCGCAACAGCGCTTCCAGCCGCCGCCTATGCCCATCCCGTCGCCGGCGAAGCAGCAGGCTTCGCGCATGGCTTCACCCATCCCGTATCGGGTATCGACCATGTCCTTGCGATGATCATGGTTGGCGTTTTTGCCTATCAGCTTGGCGGTCGCGCAACTTGGCTTGTCCCGGCAACCTTCGTCCTTGTTATGGCCCTCGGCGGCGCGCTCGGTGTTGCCGGAATCGATATCCCATTTGTTGAAGCGGGTATCGCGTTATCGGTGGTCCTTCTCGGCGCGGTCGTGGCGTTCAACGTCAAGGCCCCAGCAGCCATTGCGATGGCCGTGGTCGGGCTGTTTGCGATCTTCCATGGCTATGCCCACGGCACCGAAATGCCGGAAAGTGCTGCGGGCGCTGCTTACGGGGGAGGTTTTTTGATCGCGACCGCTCTTCTGCACGCTGTCGGACTCGGGCTTGGCTATGCGATCGGCCGCATCGGCGAACGCCGAGGCTTCATCGTCACGCGCCTTGCCGGCGGCCTAGCCGCTATAGCAGGCGTCGGCATCCTCGCCGGCATGATATAATCGTTCGACAAACACCAAAAATGTAAGAGGGGCGATCCGTCTATCGCCGCTTATTCTCACCGTGTTCTCAAACGCGGCTCTGGTTATTCGGCAGCCGTCGGGCGCAGCACGCCGCGCCGGATCTGGTCAGCCTCGATCGATTCGAACAGAGCGCGGAAGTTTCCTTCGCCAAAGCCTTCGTCGCCCTTTCGTTGAATGAACTCAAAGAAAATCGGTCCGATGACGGTTCGCGAGAAAATCTGCAGCAGGATGCGGGTCGTGCCGCCATCCAAGACGCCCTCGCCGTCGATCAAAATGCCATGCTCTTTCATCCGTTCGATCGGCTCCTCATGGCCGTGTACGCGCTCATGCGAGAGTTCGTAATAGGTATCGGGCGGCCCGGGCATGAATTTCAGGCCGTTTTCGGCGAGTTTGTCCGTCGCGTCGTAGATTGCCTCCGTACCAACGGCGATATGCTGGATGCCCTCGCCCTTGTACTTGCGCAGATATTCCTCGATCTGGCTGGTGTCGTCCTTGGACTCGTTCAGCGGGATGCGGATCTTGCCGCAAGGAGACGTAATTGCCCGGCTCATCAGCCCGGTAATGCGGCCGTCGATATTGAAAAAATGGATCTGGCGGAAACCGAAGAGCTCGCGATAGAACTCCCACCACTTGTCCATATTGCCGCGATAGACATTGTGGGTCAGATGATCGAGGTAGTAAAAGCCAACGCCTTTCGGCTTCGGGTTGCGTTCACCCAGCCATTCGAACTCTGCATCATAGGGCGTGCCCTTCTCGCCGTAAGTTTCCACAAAATAAAGCAGCGAACCGCCGATGCCCACGATGGCCGGGATATCGACGGCCTTGTCCTTGCTTTCATACGGCGTCGCCCCCTTTGAAACCGCGTGGTCGAAGGCATGTTTGGCGTCGGTGACACGCCAGGCCATGGAGGGCGCGCAAGGGCCGTGTTCGGCGACGAAGCGCATGGCATGGCTGCCGGGCTCGGCATTGAGCAGATAGTTGATATCGCCCTGGCGCCAGACGGTAACGTCCTTCGTGCGGTGCTTTGCAACGCAACTGTAGCCCATGCGGATAAAAAGCTCGCGCAGTTTTTCCGGCTCCGAATGGGCGAATTCCACAAATTCGAAACCGTCAGTGCCGGCCGGATTGTCGGCAGTGATGCCTGTCGGCGGCGCGTCGTGCGGATAGGGGCCCATCGTTCTTTCCTCCAACCAAGATCCTGGATGGCATTATGACGGGATTTTTACGCATGGTGCTTGCATTCACGCGCAGTTCTAGCGATTCAATACATGTTTCATGCAAAAAAATGGGAGAACGCGCACAAATGGAACAGCTCGACAGATACGATCTAAAAATCCTTGCCCAATTGCAAGGCGACGGCCGCCTCACCAACAACGAGCTCTCGGAATTAATCGCGCTCTCGCCATCGCAATGTTCGCGCCGGAGGGCACGGCTTGAGGCGGAGGGCTTTATCCACGGCTATCGCGCCGTGCTCGATCGCGGCAGGCTGGGGCTCGACCTCATGGTCGTCATCGCCGTAACCCTTGCGACCCACAACCGCGACAACGCCAAGCGTTTCGCAACACTGATTGCGGACCTGCCGGAGGTGCTGGAATGTTACGCCCTGACCGGCGAAATGGATTACCACCTCAAGGTCGTGACGCCTGACCTTGCCGGACTTTCGCGCTTCGTCAACGACGTGCTCCTGCCGCACGACAGCGTTCAGCATGTCAAGACGTCGATCGTATTAGCGACGCTCAAGGACTTTCAGGGATTGCCAGTCCACCAGCGCAGTAGGCCGTAAGCCTTATTCATAGGTTTCCTATTATATTGATCTTATTGAAATTGCAGCGACAAATTTGTTTGCGTTGGATTCTGTGATTATTTTTGTCAGACTCCGTTCCCTCGCCCAAAGCGGGACCTAAGCTCTGCCTTTCAACAACCTTGGTAGGCTCATACAAACCCGTTAAAAGCGGTTCTTGCCATCGGAGAAGGCAGAATTGATTTCCGCTTTGCAAGTAGCGCGTCGCCGCTGTACCCTATCAAGCTGATAACTGCACAAGTGCTCAGTCTATAGCCGGGCAAAAATCCGGTCGCGCGTTTCAACCGATGAATAAGTAGCCGCGGATCATGGAACTTATCGTCGCCCTCGGCCTGATCGTCTTCAAGGTCGCGTTTCTGATCGCGATCCTGCTATTGCTGCCCTTGCCGCTGACCTGGCTGGAACGCAAGATTGCTGGGCACATCCAGCAGCGGATGGGGCCAATGCGCGTCGGGTGGCACGGGCTGCTGCAGCCGGTGGCGGACGGAATCAAGCTCTTGACCAAAGAAGACCACATCCCGGACGAGGCCGACCGCTTTCTGTTCAAACTGGCGCCAATCCTGGCGCTCGCCCCACCATTCGTGGTGTTCGTCGCGATCCCGTTCGGCGAAACCGTCTCGGTGTTGGGTGCCGAGATCACGCTCTACGTCTCCAACATGAATGTGGCGATCCTTTTCGTCTTCGCTGTGATCGGCATTGAGGTCTACGGTGTCATCTTCGGCGGATGGGCCGCGAACAGCAAATACGCTGTTCTGGGCAGCCTCAGGACTTGCGCGCAGATGATCAGCTATGAGATCCCGATGGGGTTTGCGGTCATCGGCGTGGTCATGTTGGCGCAATCCATGAGCCTGCTCGAAATCGTACGGGCGCAGGCCGATGTCTGGAATATCGTTTACCAACCGATCGGCTTCCTGGTGTTCTTCGTTGCCGGACTGGCCGAGGCACAGCGCATTCCATTCGACCTTTCGGAAGCGGAAGGTGATCTGGGGGCTGGCTTCCATACCGAATACAGCGGTATCCGCTTTGCGTTTTTCATGATCAGCGAATATGCCATCGTCTTGCTGGTGTCGGTGCTGGTGGTGATCCTGTTCTTCGGCGGCTGGAACGGCGTACTGATCCCCTTGCCACCGCTCCTTTGGTTTCTGCTCAAGGTCTCGTTCTTCGTCTATCTGTTTATCTGGTTCCGTTTCACTTTCCCCCGCTACCGCTACGACCAACTGATGGCGATCGGATGGAAAGTCTTGCTTCCTTTATCGATGGCGAACATAATCATAACCGGAATTGCTTTCATTTAGGGGCCGCAGCGGCTCCATAGCGGGGGCGATGATGTCGCGCGCGCAGGACAGTATTGGAACATGGATCGGCTGGGCGTTCTTCGGCGATCTGGCGAGAGCCTTGGCGCTGACCTTCGGCTACATGTTCGCCAGATCCGTCACCATGCAGTATCCGGACAAGGAAAAATGGTTGCCCTACCCGCGCTACCGCGGGCATCACTTCTTGACGCGCGACGAAGAGGGCGAGATCAAATGCGTGGCCTGCGAACTCTGCGCCCGGATTTGTCCCTGCGACTGCATCGAAGTCATCCCCTACGAGGACGAAAAGGGCAACCGTCACCCGGCAAAATTCGAGATCGACACGGCCCGGTGCCTATTCTGCGGGCTATGTGAGGACGCCTGTCCAGCGGACGCGATCGCGCTTGGCCAACAATACGAATTCTCGAGCTTTTCCTCGCGTGATTTGGTGATCGGGCGCGACGATCTGCTCGCCAAACCGGGCAAGGCGGCAACCGGTGGCGGCGTAATTGCCGCGCGCCTGAATACGGAGAAGGACGTGCTCGTCGAAACCAAAGAGACGCAGGGCTACAACTGGTGGCGGAATATACGGCGAACGTGAAGACGCGCCAGCTGTCAAACAATGCGCTCGGACAGGAGGCTCAGATGTTTGTCGGCGAAATCATGAAGAACAAGGGTGTCGGTGTCATCGCGGTCAATCGCGATCAGTCGATGGTGGAAGTCCTGAGACTGTTTCGCGAGAACAATATAGGCTTCGTTGTCGTCAGCCAATCAGACGGCGAATACCTTGGTACCTTGTCGGAGCGGGATTGCTGCAATGCGGTAGCCGAATACGGGGCCGCGGCGGCGATGATGCGAGCCGCGGACATCATGAACCGCAATGTAGCGACCTGTTCGACCCGGGATTTGCTGCCGGTCGCGATGGGAATCATGACCCGGCGGCGTACGCGTCATGTCCTGGTAATGGATGGGGACAACGTTGTCGGCGTGGTCAGCATCGGCGATGTGGTCAAACATAGGCTCGACGAAGCGGAGCGCACGGAACAGGATCTGCAGGATTACATCTGCGGGAACAGGTATCACTGATCAAGGCGCGATGCAGGGTCAGGCAAGCCACCGTCCATGCCTTGGTGTCGATCCTTAGGGTTCGACGTAGAACCAGTGAGACAGGCGGACGCCGTGGCCCGGTGAACTTCCACCGGACATGGATATACACCCCGACGCATCAGTCTGTTGAGGCGTAGGGCCCTGTAGTTCTCGGGGAGAAATACGAGGCCCTTAGGAAAGCGCCTGTTGACCTTGAGCTTCGCCGTCAATTCTCCCAGAGCGGATCGCACGACCACCGGATCGCTATCCGAAAAGCCAAGTTGGGTGGCATCCTGCGCGCTCATCTCGACATAGGGGTCATCAGCGACCGTATTCAGTATCTCCGAGCGTTCGGAAAGATATCCGTTGTGGAACAGGCAGTTGCCGGTAATCAGCATCAGTCCGGTGGCTGCTTTCGCGGCCGGCGGCGGCGCGAAGAACTCGCCAGCCGGTGGCAGCGGGACCGCCTTGGTGAACGCGCCGTCAGCGCCAAGTCCATCCTGCGTCAACCCCTGATAGGCCGGAACCCGCCGGGCAATCTCGTCGAAAATTCCGCCTTCTGTCGAGGGCTGCAGGGTCTGGCTGCGCAGCGCTGCGACGAAGTCGAAGATCGCCAGATTGCCTCGCGCCTCGAAGGAGGGTTCGCGGAATTTGCGGATCTTCTGGGTCCGACCCTCGTTGTTGGTGAACGTCCCGGATTCCTCGCCGTAACCTGCCGCGGGCAGAACAACCTCGGCCAGGCCCGCCGTATCCGTTAGGAAGGTATCCTGCACGATCAGGAGATCGGCGGCGCCAAGCGCTCGCGTCACGAAATCCCTGTCGGGGTAGGCGATCAGGGGGTCTGCTCCGGCGAGGTAGAGCGCGCCCATCCCGCCACCGACGCAGAGCTCCAGCATGGCTTCGAGACCCGCGCCGGCTTCAGACGGGATTTCGGCACCCCAGTTCCGTGCAAGGGTTGTACGGGTCGCATCATCGGTGACCGCCCACAACCCCGGCAAAGCCGCTGGCAAAACACCCATGTCCCAGGCGCCCAGCTGGTTGGCGCGATCAAAGAGGAACTGCATCGCCAGGCCCTTGCCGAGCAGGCGGAGAACCTGCAGCAGGTTGTTGAGTTGCTGCAGCGTCGCGCGCGCTTCGGGTGACCTCAGGAGCTCGACGCTGACAAGCACAGTGACGCTTCGGCTTTCCTTGAGCGCACTGGCCAGACGAGCCGGCCCGTCACTACCGGTATTCACCGGCGGCCTGCCGACCGTCGCTTCGATGTCTGCAAAAGTCTCGCCCGGCAAGGCGTGACCGGCCGCTTCCACGAGCCCGGCTACCACCGCCGCAAGGCTCGCCGTTTCTCCGCCCGGCGGCACGCGAACCACAACGCAGGCATCGGCCTCAAGACGGGAGGGCCGCGCCGAAAGCATGAGCAAAGCGGTCTGCCGCCGCCGCGCGCCGTCCCGCAGCAGGTATTCGGTGACCGGGTTCTCCTC
The DNA here is from genome assembly GCF_015353075.1 of Rhizobium sp. 007. NCBI lineage: Bacteria > Pseudomonadati > Pseudomonadota > Alphaproteobacteria > Hyphomicrobiales > Rhizobiaceae > Rhizobium > Rhizobium sp. 007. Next base: position 1,650,410 of record NZ_CP064188.1, read on the forward strand.
GGTCACGTTGCCGCCGACGACGAGCACGCAGTCGTTGGCGATCACCTCTTCCAGTGGTGCGCGGCTGTAGAAGGCTGCCAGTAATGGCCCGAGCGTATCGAAGGGCGCGGACCAGCGCGACGAGCAATCAATGTTGTTGGTCCGGAATACCGTCCGCATCAGCTTCTGGAACTGATAGAGCACCTCGTTGGGCAGGCGCGGCGAGGCCAGCCCCCCTGCAGCCTTGTCCTCGACGGCCGACAGCCGCCGGCGCAGATAGTCCGCCGCTTCGTCCCAGGAAACCGGAGCCAGAGTGCCATCGCGACGGATCATCGGCCGCTCGATCCGGTCCCTGCCCGAGACGAAATCGAGACCGAAGCGTCCCCGCACGCAAAGCGTTTCGCGGTTGACCCCCTCGCCCCACTTCGAGCGTACCCGCATAAACTCGCCCTTGCGTGTGCCCACCGTCAACTGGCAACCGGTGCCACAATGCGGACAGACCGTGTCGGTCTCGACCAGATCCCAGGGCCGTGCCTTGTAGCGGTAGGGGAAACTCATCAGAGCGCCGACCGGGCAGACCTCGATGCAATTGCCGCACTGATCGCAACTCGCAAGGCTACCCTCGAAGCCGGTGACGGCCGTATCCATGCCTTTTTCGACGGTGCCAAGCGCGACCGCGCCGACCACCTCCTCACACATTCGGACGCAACGCTGGCACTGGATGCAGCGGTTGACGTTCATGATGACGACCGGGCTGAGACGAATGTCCTCGGAGTGGAATACACGCTTGAGATCGTGGAACTCGCTTTTGCGGGGGCCGTATGCCATCACCATGTCCTGAAGCTCGCATTCGCCGCCCTCATCGCAGATCGGGCAGTCAAGGGGGTGGTTGGCAAGCAGCATGTCGAGCATGGAAGATCGCGTTTCGTCGATCAGCGGCGTATTCGCCCGCACGACCATGCCATCGGTGACCGTGGTGGCGCAGGACGGCTGCAGCCGCCGCAACCCCTCAATCTCCACCAGGCACATGCGGCAGGAGGCCAGCGGCGGCAGCCGCTTCCAGTAACAGAAAGTTGGAATGTCGATGCCCAAACGCTCAGCCGCCATGAGCACCGTGGAGCCAGCCTCGACTTCAAGCGTTTGTCCGTCGATCGTAACGCTAACCATGCTTCCTCCAAGCCCGCCTCAAACACACGCTCTCAGTGAAACGGGCACCTCCGCTCTTCGATATGGGCGACGAACTCGTCGCGGAAATGCTTAAGCGCCGCCCGCAATCCCATCGCGGCACCGTCACCCAAAGCACAAAACGTATTGCCGAAAATGCCTTTGCAAAGCATCTCCAGCTGCTCCAGATCGCCAGGGCCGCCCTCCCCAGTCTCAATGCGGCGCAGTACTTTTACGGCCCAGTTCAATCCTTCCCGGCATGGCGTACACTTGCCGCAGGACTCGTGATGGAAGAACTCGATGATCCGGGTGGCGACCTTGACCATGCAGGTCGAGTCGTCGATTACGACAACGCCGGCCGAACCAAGCATCGAGCCGGCGGCAGCAAGCGAGTCGAAATCCATCCCGACCTCCAGCCCGCCCTCAGGTATTACCGGCGCCGAGACCCCGCCCGGAATTACAGCCTTGATCCTGCGCCCCGGTAACGGACCGCCAGCGTGCTGCTCGACCAGTTCGCGCAGCGGTATGCCCATCGGCAGTTCGTAAAGGCCGGGTTTGCGCACCTGCCCGCTCAGGCAGTAGAGCTTCGGGCCGGGGCTCTTATCCGGACCTATCCCCCGAAACCAGGCCGGCCCGCGCATCACAATATGCGGCACGCAAGCAAGCGTCTCGACATTGTTGATGACGGTGGGGCTGGAGTAGAGCCCGGCCACGGCGGGAAACGGCGGTTTCAATCGCGGCTGCGCCCGCTTGCCCTCGAGCGACTCGAGCATCGCGGTCTCCTCGCCGCAGATATAGGCGCCCGCGCCGCAGTGAACGTGCACGGTGAACTTGAAATCAGAGCCTAGAACACGCGTTCCGAGATAGGACTTTTCGTGAGCCTGGGCGATCGCTTGCTCCAGGCGGCGTATCGCCGTCACATATTCTCCCCGGATGTAGACATAGGCGGTTTCGGCCCCGATCGCGTAGGCGCTTACCGCCAGCCCCTCGATGAGCTGGTGTGGATCGCGCTCCATGATGATCCGGTCCTTGAAGGTTCCGGGCTCGCCCTCATCAGCGTTGCAGCACAGATATTTCGGCTTGCCGGCCTGCTTCGGCACGAAGGACCATTTCATGCCCGTCGGGAACCCGGCCCCGCCGCGGCCGCGCAGGTTGGACTGTTTGACGAGGTCGACGACCTCGTCCGGCGTATACTCGCGCAGCGTCTTGGCCAATGCCTGATAGCCGCCGCCAGCCTCATAGGTCGACAGCAAATGACTGTCCGGCACGTCGACATTCTTGAGAAGAACCGGCTCGAACATGACACTACTCTCCCGGCGGTCGCGCAAGGGCGGGCTCACTTTCGACCTGCCTCGCCATGGTGCGGAGGCTGTCCAGGAGTGCGTCTATCCGCGCGACATCAAGGTTGCCGTGGTAATCATCGCCAACCTGCATCACCGGAGCCATCTCGCAGGCACCGAGGCACTCGACGGTCGAAAGCGTGAACAGCCCATCCGGCGTCGTGCCGCCCTTGTTGGTCCCCAGCACCTCCTCCAAATGCCTCAGCAGGTCCTCGGAGCGTCGCAGCATGCAAGAAACGTTGTCGCAGAGTTGCAGGTGGAACATGCCCACCGGTTCGATATGGAAGAGTGTGTAGAAGGTCGCCAGTTCGTAGACCCAGATCCGCTCGACACCAAGGATATTGGCGACTTCTTCCAGCACTGGACCAGGCAAATGGCCATGCTCCCTCTGCGCGATCAGAAGCGCGGGCATGATCGCTGAGCGCTGGTCGGGATACCGCGCCGCCGCCGCCTCGATCTGTTCGCTCATGGTCATCGGGTTTGAACCTCCCTGCTACTTGTCCACCTCGGCCATCACCGGGTCGAGGCTGCCGAGCACGGCGATCATGTCCGCCAGATAGCGGGCGTTGGTCACTCCAAAGAGTCCCTGAAGGTTGACGAAGGACGGTGCCCGCACCTTCATGCGGAACGGTTTGGGCGATCCGTCGCTGATGATGTAGAAGCCTAGCTCGCCCTTTGGCGCCTCGATCGCCGAATAGACCTCGCCCTTCGGCACCTTGAAGCCGTAGGCCGAGAGGTCGAAATGCTGGATCAATGCCTCCATCGAGCAGTGCACCCTGTCCTTGTCCACCGGGAAGGCGATTGTCGGCATGTCGATCTGGAACGGCCCCTCGGGCATCTGGTCGAGACATTGCTCAATGATCCGGATGCTCTCGCGCATTTCCTCGACACGGCACTGCCAGCGCGCATAGCAGTCGCCCTCCTTGCGGGTAATGACATTGAAGTCGAGCCGATCGTAGATCTCATAAGGCTCGTCGCGGCGGATGTCCCAATCGACGCCCGAGGCGCGCAGGTTCGGGCCACTCAGGCCGAGATCGATGGCATCCTCGGCGGCGATTACGCCGATCCCTTGCGTACGGTTCAAAAACACCCGGTTGTTCTCGAGCAGCCGGTCATAGTCGCGAATGCGGTTCGGGAAAATGTCACAGAATTCCCGGATCTTGGGGAGGAACCCGTCGGGCAGGTCCTCGCGCACACCACCGACCCGGCAGAAAGAGGTATGCATCCGCGCCCCGGTAATCATCTCCAACAGATCCATGATCATTTCGCGCTCGCGCATCGCGTAGAGCAGGGCAGTCATGGCGCCAAGGTCCATTGGCAGCGCGCCAGTGATCAGGAGATGGCCCGAGATCCGTGCCAGCTCAGCCATCAACACACGAATATACTGCGCCCGTTCCGGTGCTTCTATGCCGAGGAGTTTCTCCACGGCCAGCGCAAACGCCAGGTTGTTCGAAGGTGGGCAGAGATAGTCGAGCCGGTCCGTCAGCGGGAAAATCTGGGTATAGGTGAAGCTCTCCGCCAGTTTTTCGGTGCCGCGGTGGAGATAGCCGATATGCGGGTCCACGCGCTCGACGTACTCGCCGGTCAATTCGAGGACGAGCCGAAGAACCCCATGAGTGCTGGGGTGCTGCGGGCCGAGATTGAGAAGCACTTCCCTGGTATGGAGCGCTTCGCCTTCAGGCCTGCTGAGCTCGGTGACTTCAGTCATCTCAACTCTCCGGCGCGGAACGGCCTACTTGCGGAATATCCCTGGTGGCGAGGTCCGGCTGTGTCGGCGGCGGGCCTTCGGCTCCAAACGGATTCAACTTATCCTTGTATCCACGCAGCGGAAAGTCCTTACGCTGCGGGAAGCCCTCGAATCCCTCCCACATGTAGATCCGGCGCAGGTCGGGGTGGCCCTCGAACCTGATCCCGTACATGTCCCAGGCCTCGCGTTCATGCCAGTTGGCGGTACGCCAGACGCCCGTAACCGAGGAGAGCTGGGGCGGATCGCCAAGCCAGCACTTGATGCGAATCCGCCACCGGTTGGGGAGCGAGTAGAGGTGGTATACCGCTTCGAATCGCGGCGTTTCGGGATAGTGATCAACCCCGCAGATGTCGGAGAGGAAGTTGAATCGCAGTGCTGGGTGTTCCTTCAGGAACCGGCAGAACTCGACGATCGTCTCGGGAGGAACAGCAAAGACGTGAATGCCGTGCGCGCAGCCGAGATCCTCGATTGATCCCCCGAAACGCTCCATGATCGGACCCAGATTGAGAGGCCGCCCTACACTCATGACGCTGCAACCCGATCCAGAGGCGTCCCGGCCAGCGCGCGGGTCCTCTTGATCTTCTCTTGAAGCAGGAGGAAGCCATGCATCAACGCCTCGGGCCGCGGGGGACAGCCCGGCACATGCACGTCGACGGGCACGAAAGTCTCCGACCCCTGCACCACGGCGTAGGTGTTGTAAACCCCGCCCGAAATGGCGCAGGTGCCCATCGCAATCACCCAGCGCGGTTCCGGCATCTGGTCGTAGAGCCGACGCACCACGGGCGCGAATTTCCGGGTCACGGTGCCGGCGATGATCATCACATCGGACTGACGTGGTGAAGGGCGGAACACCACGCCGAACCGGTCGAGATCATAGCGCGCGCAACCGGCTGAGATCATCTCGATGGCGCAGCAAGCAATGCCGAAGGTCTCAGGCCATAGGGCCGACCTCCGGCTCCAGCTGATGATGCTGTCGGCCGTGGTGAACAGCACGCTATCGCGGATCGCGTTGTTTACTCCTCCCATTCCAACGCTCCCTTCAGCCAAGCGTAGGCGAAGCCCACGAGAAGCAGCAACATGAAGACGAACATCTCAACATAGCCGATGAACCCGATCTCTTTCAGAACGACGGCCCAGGGAAAGAGGAACATTGCCTCGACATCGAAGACCACCAGCAGTATCGCAAGGATAAAGAAAGGCACTCTGAAGCGGCCCCCGGCGGCCTCGCCCGACGGGTCCATGCCGCATTCGTAGGGCATGTTCTTTGCGGGATAGGAATTGGAGGGGCGCAGCAGCGACGAGACGAAAAGCGTCGTCATCGCCACCAGAACAATTCCGGCGGCCATGAAGAGAACAGGCAGAAATTCCATTGCAGACATGTCGCATTTCCCCGGTCACCCGCCGAGGGCCTTGCTCAGGCCGCGACCGGCCCCATTCGGGCCGGCAATGCGGTCGCCCCAGTAAGTGACTTGGGCGCTCCTTTCTTCAATTGTCAGTGTATTCCCTCGGGGGAACCATTGCAAATCCAATAGATCAGCCTCCAAACACCGCACCTTGAGCAAGCCTCAGGAACCGTTCCGGAAATAGGCCGATTCCGAGAGTGCCGACGGCGGTGAAGGCGAGCGTCGCGCGAACCAGGGGCGTCAGAGCCGGGTCAAACGCCCTGCGTGGCTCGCGCATGTAGATCACCATGACGATGCGGATGTAGAAGTAGGCGGCGACGGCGCTCAGCAGCACTGCGATCACCGCCAGCATGACGAAACCCCGCTCGACCAACGCGACCAGCACGTAGAACTTGGCGAAGAACCCGGCCGTCGGCGGAATGCCGGCCAGCGAGAACAGATAGAGCAGCATCAGAAGCGCCAGCCCGGGATGCGACCTGGCAAAGCCCGCGTAGTCTTCGATAATCTCGCCCGAGAAATCGCCGTTCCGCATCATGATGACGATGCCGAAAATGCCGAGGTTCATCAAAGAATAGATCAGCAGGTAGAGCATCACGCTGGCGATGCCGTCCGCACCGCCGGCCACCACGCCGAAAATGGCGAACCCGGCATGGGCGATGCTGGAATAGGCCAGGAGGCGCTTGAAATTGTCCTGCACCAGCGCCACGAAGCTGCCGAGTGCCATTGTCACCACCGCAATGACGGCGACAACGACCCAGGCGTCCGAGGCTGCAACCAGCGGGTTGAGGAACACCCGCAGGATCGCCGCGAACCCCGCAGCCTTCGGCCCCACAGACATGAAAGCCGTGATCGTCGTCGGCGCGCCCTCGTAGACGTCCGGGACCCACATATGGAACGGCACCGCGCCGACCTTGAAGACCAACCCCGCGACGATGAAGACCACCGCCAGCAGCAATCCGGGATCGAGCGGATCGCCGGTCACCGCGGCCGCCATGCCGTCCAGTTGCGTCGTGCCGGTGAGCCCGTAAACGAGCGAAACGCCATAGAGGAAGATCGCGGTCGAGACCGCGCCAAGGATCACGTATTTCAGTGCCGCTTCGTTCGAACGCGGCTCTCTTCGCAAGAAACCGGTCAGTACATAGGTGCAGAGCACCATCAGTTCGAGACCCACATAAAGCGACAAGAGATCGGTCGCCGAGGCCATGATCATCATTCCCGAAAGGGCGAAGAGCAGCAGAACATAGTATTCGCTACTTTCAATCCCCTCAATGTCGGCATATTTTCGCGACAGGAAGAATGTCAAAACAGTGGCTAAGTAGAACACGAGCTTGAAAAAGACCGCAAAGCCGTCGGCGACGAACATGCCCGTGTAGGCCGGCCGTACCTCGCTCGCCAGCATGAGTGTCCCCAAAGCCGCAATCAGCACGACGGCGACGGAAGCCCAGACAAAGACATGTTCCTGCCCCTTCCGCACAAGCTGGCCAAGGATCAGCAGGATGCAGGCTCCAGTAATCACCACGATCTCGGGCAGGCTCGCTAAAGCCGACTGGAAAAGCGCGGCGGCGGTCATTGGCCGCTCCCCTTGGTGTGCACGTGCGCCAGCAAATGCTTCACCGAGACGTCGATGATGTTGAGAAAGGGTTTCGGATAGAGCCCGACCCAAAGCACGAAGACGGCCAGCGGCAGGATCGCAGCCATCTCGCGGGCGTTTACGTCGCGTATCTTGAAGCGGGCGCCGATGCTGGCCGGACCAAGTGCTACTCTCCTATACATGCCAAGGAGATAGGCCGCGCTCAGCAACGCGCCCACGACCGCGGCCGCGCCGGCGGCCAGGTTGGCCGCAAATCCGCCCGACAGCACCAGCAACTCGCCGACGAACGAATTCGTCCCCGGCAAGGCCATCGACGACAAGGTGAACAGCGCCAGAAACGCCGTGTAGACCGGCGCCACCTTCATCAGCCCGCCGTAGTCGGCGATACTGCGCGTATGCGTCCGCTCGTAGATCAGGCCGACGAAGAGGAACAATGCGCCCGTCGTTACGCCATGATTGAACATTTGCAGGATGCCGCCCTCGAGCCCGCGGAAGTTCAGCGCAAAAATCCCCAGCGTTACGAAACCCATATGGCTGATACTGGAATAGGCCACCAGCTTCTTCAGGTCGTCCTGCGCCAGCGCAAGTAATCCGCCATAGACGATGGCAAGAGCCGAAAGTGCCAGCATCAGCGTCGAATAATATACTGACGCCTCCGGCAGCATCGGCAGCGAGAACCGCAAGAACCCGTAGGCGCCCATCTTCAGGAGCACTCCGGCCAGAATGATGCTGCCAGCCGTCGGCGCCTGTACATGAGCGTCCGGCAGCCAGGTATGAACCGGGACCATCGGCACCTTCACGGCGAAGGCGATCAGGAAGGCGAAGAAAAGCCAGGATTGAACCCAGAACGGCAAATCCTGACCTGTGAGCGCGAGAATGTCGAAGGTCCTACCGCCGTGGAAATAGAGCACGATGACACCGATCAGGAACAGGAGGCTGCCCGCCAGCGTGTAGAGGAAGAACTTGAACGCGGCATAGACCCGGCCATCACCGCCCCACACGCCGATGATCAGGTACATCGGGATCAGCATCGCCTCCCAGCACACATAAAACAGAAACAGGTCGAGGGCGCAGAATACCCCTAGCATCAGCGCCTGCATGACGAGCAGGCTCACCATGAACTCCTTCACCTTGCTGTCAATCGCGACCCACGAGGCAAGCACGCAAATCCACCCCAGCAGTGCGGTCAAGAACACGAAGAGCGCGCTGATCCCATCGATACCGAGCGCGTAGGTGATCCCGAGCGTAGGCACCCAAGGGTGTATCTCGGTGAACTGCATCTCGTGGGTCGTCTGGTCGAAGCCGGCCAGCATTGCGATGCAGAGAGCCAGGTCGAGGACGGTGATACCCAGCGCTGTCCAGCGCACCGCATCCTCGCTGCGGAGAAACATTAAAACCACTGCCCCGGCGGCAGGCGTGAATACAATGAGACTGAGGAGCGGCAATCCCATCGCACCCCCTACCGCCAAGCCACGGCGAAAACGACGGCGGCCGCGATCAGTCCGGCGATCATCGCCAGCACATAATGGGTCACGACACCGGTCTGGAGCCGCCGCAACGCCGCGCCCCCGCTCAGGATCGAACGGGCGACGCCGTTCACGACGGCGTCCACACCGTTAAGATCGATCCGCAATCCTTCTCGTGCCGACCCGTGCAGGAAAGGTAGCGCCGTGGTCTCAGACACCTCGCTCACCGCCTTCTCGTAGCGCGCCAGCGGCCTTTCGGCGAGCCACATGAAGTACCGCGCACCCTTGCGGTAGAACCAGTCGGTGTCCAGGCTGATCGTATTCTCGGGATCGAGAGCTCGCAGGAAAATGACAAAACCCAGTGCCGTGAACATCAGCACGCCGAGGCTCTCCGTAATATGGAGACCCGTATATGGTTCGAAGTCGACCGGATAGGGTAGCAATGCATAAAGCGGCCGCGGGAACACACCGATCGCAATGCAGAGCACCGCCGCCATACCCATCGCAACCAGCATGTTGCCGGGCGGGTCCCGGGCCCCTAGGCCCTGGTCCTTACCGAAGAACATGTAGTACGGGAGCTTGAGCCCGGTGTGCAGGAACGTCCCGGACGATGCCATCGTCAGCGCGAGCACGACCAACGCGCGGTGATCCTGCCCAGCGGCGGCCACGACCATCGACTTGGTGACGAAACCCGAGAAGAACGGAAATGCCGAGATCGCTAAGGCGCCGACCATATAGAGCGTCAAGGTCAGCGGCATGGTCTTGTAGAGCCCGCCGAGTTCGGTGAGCTTACGCCGCCCAGTGACATGAATCACCGCCCCCGCACCCATGAACAGAAGCGCCTTGTAGAGGATATGGGCGAAGGCATGGCTGGTGGCTCCGTTCAGCGCCATCTCGGTCCCAATGCCGACGGCCGCCACCATGTACCCCACCTGGCTGACGATGTGATAGGCAAGCAGTCGCCGGCAGTCGTTCTCCAGCACCGCGTAGATAACGCCGTAGAGCGCCATCGCGGTACCGAGCCAGACCAGAAGCTCGGTCCCCGGAAACGCCCGCGCCAACACGTAGACGGCGGTCTTGGTGGTAAAGGCGCTCATGAACACCGCGCCTGTGACGGTCGCCTCCGGATAGGCGTCGGTGAGCCAGGCGTTGAGCGGCGGCACTGCGGCGTTGAGGATGAACCCGGCAAGGATCAGGTAGACGGCCACGCCCATTTCTCCCTCGATCGGGCCGAAAAGAGATGAACCCGTGGCGAGCCCGTGGAGAACCACGCCGCCGAGCAGGCAGACCCCGCCGGTGATATGGACCATGAGATACCGGAACCCCGCCCGGATCGCCTTGTCGCCTCCCTGGGCAAAGACCAGATAGGCAGAGGAAAATGCCATGCCTTCCCAGAACAGATAGAGGGTCAGGTAGTCACCGGCGAACACCACGCCGAGTGCGCTGCCGACGTAGATGAATGCGGCCACATGCTGGCCGGGGCGTGTCAGGTGCAACGCGTAGACCGTGCCGATCAGCGCCATGACGGTGAAAACGGTGGCGAAGACGATACTCAGCCTGTCGACCTTCGCAATCAGGATTTCCTGCCCGATAAACCTCGCCTCGCCATAACTGCCCGGCTGCATCGCGAGCACGGCAAGGATCGCCAGCGTCGGGATCAGCAGCAGATAGGCCTTGCCGATCGATCCCCTGAGGAACGGTATCGGCAGAGCACCGAGAATGAAGAGCAGAGCCGGATGGATGAAGTCAGTCATAATAGTCCTCGCGCCGCATCAGCCCGATCCGATGGCCGAGAAACTTGGAAACGAAGATGAGCAGAACGCAGGAGCCGAAACCGTAGACGGCGGACCAGCCAGGCAGGCGCTCCCAAATGTATTCGGCGTGTTCGCGAGAAACCAGAAAGTCGGCGGCCACGATCAGAACGAGTGCCAGATAGAACAGTCGGCGGCGCTGCCTTGCCCATTCTTCGTCACCAAAGAAGTCGACCACGCGCTTGATCATCTGACCACTCCGTCCGCCAGGGTAAGAAAATAATCGGGGAAGATGCCCATCAGCACCGATAGGATGGCGGTCGCAACAAGCGGGATCGTGATCATCGGAATTTCACGGACCGTCGTCCGGCTCTCCTGCGACTCGGTCCCGAAAAAGGCGACATAGCTGACCGGCAGGAAATAGGCGGCGTTCAGGATCGAACTCACCAGCAGTACGACCAGGAACGCCATCTGTCCCGCCTCCACCGACCCCAGCGTCAAATACCATTTGCTGACGAATCCCGCGGTCGGCGGCACCCCGATCATGCTGAGCGAGGCGACGAAGAATGCCCCCATCGTCCAGGGTAGCCGGCGGCCGATGCCAGCCATGTCGCTGATGTTGCGCTTTCCCGATGCGCAGTAGATCGACCCGGCGCAAAAAAACAGCGTGATCTTGGAAAATGCGTGCGCTGCAATGTGGATGATCCCGCCGACCATTGCGACCGGCGACAACAGGACCGCGCCCAGCACGATGTAGGAGAGCTGGGAAACCGTCGAATAGGCGAGCCTAGCTTTCAGGTCGTCCCGTGTCAGGGCGTAGACCGACGCCATCAGGATCGTGAATGAAACCAGATAGGCCGTGGCGATGCCGAGGCCCAGTTCTCCGACCAGCCCGACGCCGAAGACGTGGAACACCACCCGCAGCACACAGAACACACCCATCTTGACGACAGCCACTGCATGCAAGAGTGCGCTGACAGGTGTTGGCGCCACCATAGCGGCCGGCAGCCACGCGTGCATGGGCATCACCGCAGCCTTGGCGAAGCCGAAAAGATAGCAGAAATAGACAACCGTCAGCAGCGGCGCCGAGGCATTGACTCCCTCCAATAGCCCCCCCTCCACAAAGTCGAGCGACCCCGCAATGGAATATGTCAGTGCCAGCGCGGCAAGCAGCACGCTTTTCGACGCGCCCATCAGATAGACGAGGTATTTGCGGCTGCCCGCCCATCCCTCTTCGTCCTCATGGTGGTAGACGAGCGGATAGGTAACGAGGCTGAGCACCTCGTAGAAGATCACCAGCGTGAACAGATTGGCGGCAAAGGCGCCTCCGACGGCCGCCGCGAGGCTGGTGGCGAAACAGGCAAAGAATCGGGTCTGCGCATGCTCGTTCAAGTGCCGCATGTAGCCGACGGAATAGACCGCGGCGACGATCCATAGGAGTGACGAGACGGTGGCGAACACCATGCCGAGCGCATCCGCCCGGAAAGCGAAGTCGGCCCCCGGCAGGATCTCGAACAGGCGCAAATCGACGGTTCCGCCCGCCAACACCGTGGGCGCCATAGAGGCAACAATCGCAAACAGGGCGATCGCGGCCAGCGGCGAGACGAGATCGCGGATTTTCTCACGGTTATTCAAAAGAAGAACTGCCACGGCGGTCAGGCCCGGGACGGCGACGGCAAGCAGCGGCCTGATCGATATCACCGGGTCCAAGCCGTTATCCTTTCATCATGGTCACGTCGTCGACCTTGAGGGTGGATTTGTTCCTCACAAGGGCGACCAGGATGCCAAGAGCAACGGCAACCTCGGCCGCAGTGATTGCTATGACGAAGATGGCGAAGATCTGCCCGCGGAAGTCGTCGTAGATGCGCCCGAAAGCGATGAAATTGATGTTGACCGAGTTTAGCAGCAACTCCAGCGACATCAGCACGACCAGAATATTGCGCCTGAGCAGCACGCCCGCCGCTCCGATCACGAACAGGACCACCCCGAGCAGAATATACCACGACAGCGGAACCATCACCCCTGCTCCTTCCGCGCCAGCACGATGGCGCCGACCAAAGCCACCAACAGGATGACGGAGGCGACCTCAAACGGCAGAAGATAACCGGCGAAAAGCGTCGTGCTGAGCTGCCTGATCTCATCGCCGCCGCCTACGGGAACAGTGACCGAAAAGCGATCGCTCCAGAGCACCAGTACCGACATCTCGATCCCAAGCAGAACGAGCATCACCAGAGCCGGCAGGTTGCCCCCCGGCAAGAACCGCTGCAACTTTGCTTCGCGCACATCGATCATCATGATCACGAATAGAAACAGGACCATGATTGCGCCGACATATACGAAGATCTGGATGACCGCGAGCAACGGCGCTTCGAGCAGGACGAAGATTGCCGAAATCTGCAGGAAACACGCCATCAGCGCCAATGCGCAGTGAACCGGATTCCGCGCCAGGACCACCGTCAGGGCCGTGATCACGGACACCGTAGCGAACAGAAGAAAGAACCCCTGATCCATCGACGCGACCCTCCCACGCGAGCTGTCACTCGGCGCGAGACGGCCGGATTTGAGATAGCTCTGCACTTCAGGTGCATTTATAAATTGTGCCCTAGTATCGGATTTTTCACAAGATTATTGTCGTTGGCGGACAAACCACTGCGGTTCTGATGTGGCTGAGCCGCTCGCCAAGGTCTCGAAGCGCCGCCGCCATGGCAATCCAGACACGCTTGCGTTGCCCGCCGGAAAGCTCGTCCACCGGTCTTTCGGCAAGATCCGAGGTTTTGGTTTCGACGGGCGCGCCGCCATAGCTTCGTCCCTGGTCTGCGCCCCAGCATCAACCAATCTGCTTAGCCGGCCGGCCGTTATATTCACCCCCGATTTGCAGCCTTCACGAACGTCGCCAGTTCGCGCCCAAAGCGGTCGGGCTCCTCGTAAAAGGGCGAATGGCCGCTGTTGGCAAAGATCGACAAGCGGCTGTCCTTGTGGGTCGCTTTTACTCGTTCCGACGTGGCCGTACGGACAAGCCGATCGTGCTTGCCGCGCGTCAGGAGAATGGGGCCGGGAAAGCCGCGGAACGCAGGCTCCAGATCTGAGGTTTGGGTCTTCACGAAACCTTCGTTCACTGCGCGCGGCGTCATGCCGTTGATGGCAAGCATTCGCTGCAACTCGTCACCTGTTGGAGGTTGAAATTCTCGCCCGCGAAGCCGCAACCCGGCGTGAGGCCATGAAAGAGAGGATTACAGAAATACTCAAGCCTTTCGCCGGCACTTATGACGTTTCCCGTCTGGGGCGTCATTTGGTGGCGGTGATGCAAGGCATCTCGATCCAGGCTCGTGATGGTGTGCAACCTGCAGCACTGTCGATGACGTTGTTTCAGGCGTCGCGGCATGCGCCAATCCGAAGGCAAAACCTCCCCTCGATAGGGCGAAGAACGCCCTGGTTCACCGGCCCCGATAGCGTAGTGCCTCAAGAAGCAGGGCAAAAGCAGGAGAGGAGTGCCGGCGGCTGGGATAATAGAGATGATAGCCGGGGAACGGTTCACACCAGTCCTCAAGCACCCGGATCAGGCGGCCCTCAGCGATGTGTTCGAGAACTTCGTCTTCGGGAACATACCCAAGCCCTAGCCCCGCGAGAGCCGAGTTCAACCTCAACGCCATGTTATTGAAGACGAGCTGACCCTCGACCCTCACCTTGAGTTCGCGCCCGCCCTTTTCGAATTCCCACGGGAAAAGGCCACCATAGGTCGGTAGCCGGAAGTTGATGCAGTTATGCTGCGTCAGATCCTGCGGCGTCTCCGGCCGCGGATACTTCTGGAAATAGGCGGGCGATCCGACGATTGCCACGCGCATTTCAGGACCGATCCTGACAGCGATCATGTCCTTGGCGACCTGTTCGCCAAGCCGCACGCCGGCATCATAGCCTTCTGCGACGATATTGGTCAGGCCATAGTCGACCACGATCTCCACGTGAATGTCCGGATACTCCGGGAGAAACCTCGCCAATGCAGGCTGGAGAATCGTCACCGCTGGATGTTCACCCGCTGTGATGCGGATCATCCCGGCGGGCTTCTCCCGCAAGGCACTGAGTGCTGAGATTTCCTGCGCGATATCCTCGAACCGGGGCGCGACCGACTGTAGCAGCCGCTCTCCTGCTTCTGTGGGCGAGACGCTGCGCGTGTTGCGCGTCAGCAGCCGCAACCCTAAACGCGCTTCCAAAGCCTTGACGGTTTGACTCAGAGCGGATTGGGAAACGCCGAGCTTGGCGGCGGCCCTGGTGAAGCTCCGCTCCTTCGCAACGACGACGAAGGCGGCGAGGTTGTTGAAGTTTTCGATCTGCATTCATTAGACCAACTTATAAGGCAATGCCGATTATAGCGACTAATCGAGAGGTGATGCGAGCGTTATGTTGTCCTCATCGCATTCGAAGCCCCCGCAGGCTCACCGAGCGGCATCGCGGGCCCGACCCGTAGCTTTCAGACCAGACCGGATCTCAAAGGAGGACGACATTCAAAAGCGCGCGCTCGGCAACAGCAATCTCCAAGTCTCGGCCATCGGCCTCGGCTGCAAGCACTACCTTCGGCGAAAACGATTTTCGGCGCATTGTGCCACGCTTCGCCCCCGAGGCGCTCAAGGCCAACCAGGCGCTTGTCGACCTCATCGGATCTATACCTCAGCCAAGGGTGTCACGCCGGCGCTCGCGGAGCGACCCTGGATCGTGCCGATCCCCGGCACTACCAAGCTCACCGGCTCGAGAAAATCTCGGAGCAACGGATGTGGAACTGACGGCTAATGACCTGGCTCGTACAGAGCAAGCCCTGCCGGCATCCAAGTGCTCGGTGACCGCTATTTTGCTTCGCACCAGCGCTTGGTCAATCGCTGATTCATATCCGCAAGAAAGACAGCAATGACTTCCAACACCCAAAAGACCACTCTGTCCAATGGTGTCGATATGCCGCTCCTAGGCCTCGGCGTCTATCGCAGCAGTCCCGAAGACACCGTGCAGGCGGTTTCGACCGCACTCGCCACCGGATACCGGCTGATCGATACCGCCGCAGCCTACAGGAATGAGGAGCAGGTCGGCGAAGCCATGCGTCAGAGTGCCGTTGACCGCGCGGATGTCTTCGTCATCACCAAGCTGTGGATCAGCGACTACGGCTATGACGAGACGCTGCGCGGCTTCGATCGCAGCATGCGCAAGCTCGGGCTTAACGGAATCGATCTCTATCTTCTGCATCAGCCGATGCCCAATGAGTGGGAGCGGACGGTCGCGTCGTGAAAGGCTCTGGCGCGTCTTTTCGACGAGGGGCGCACCCGCGCCGTCGGCGTGTCCAATTTCAACTCCGAGCTCCTGGCCGACCTGATCGACCGCACCGGCTTCGTTCCCCACGTGAATCAGGTCGAGCTGCACCCTTTTTTACACAGGAAGACTTGCGAGCGACACATCAGCGGCTCCGGATTGCCACCCAGGCGTGGTCGCCGATCGGCGGCGTGATGCGCTACGTCTCCGACCATCCGGAAGCCGCGCCGAGCCCGTTGTCGCATACTGCGGTCGCGGATCTTGCCGAAAAACACGGCAAGACGCCGGCACAAATCATCCTCCGCTGGCATCTGCAACATGGTTTCTCCGCCATCCCGAAATCCGTCCGCGCCGCACGCATCACCGAGAACTTCGACGTTTTTGACTTCGTTCTGTCCGTGGACGAGATGGCGGCAATAGATGCCCTGGACACAGGCGTCCGCAGCGGCCCGAACCCGGATGACATCGATACCAAGACGTATCCCCTTCGGATCGAAGACTGATGCCGTCCGCGATGAAAGGACCATCTGACATGACAAACGAGCAAAACATGAATATGGGACGACGTGGCTTTCTGGGGACAGCGAGAAGCCTCGCAGCAGCATCGTTCCTACCCGGAAATGCTTCATCTGCGTCCGCTCAGACCAGTGCCTTGACCAGCCCAGCCGAGTCCACGCAGAGCGGGCGGCGAAAGCTCGGGGCACTGGAAGTTGCCAGCGTCGGCATCGGCGTCCAGAACATGAGCCGGACCTACCAGACCACGATCCCTAGCCGGCCGGAGATGATCAAGATTATCCGGACGGCCTTCGAACGCGGTGTCACTGACGCGGCTGAGGCATACGGACCTCATGAGGTGGAGCGGATTCTCGGTGAAGGCGTCGAGCCATTCCGGGACAAAGTCGTGATCGCATCCAAGTTCGGCTGGAACATCGATCTTGAAACGGGCGAGCGTCGCCCGGGTCTCAATAGCCGCCCTGACCATATCAAGCTGGCCGTCGACGGCATGCTCAAGCGCCTGCGGACCGACCGGATCGACCTCCTTTATCAGCACCGTGTGGACCCCGCGGTCCCCATCGAGGACGTCGCCGGCGCAGTTAAGGTCCTCATGGACGAAGGCAAGGTGCTGCATTGGGGCCTCTCCGAAATGGGACCGAACACGTTGCGTCGCGCCCATGCCGTGCTTCCGGTCACCGCTGTGCAGAACGAATATTCGATGCTGTGGCGCGGGCCTGAGAAGGTGGTACTCCCCCTTTGCGAGGAGCTGGGCATCGGGTTTGTGCCGTGGAGCCCTCTGGGGGTTGGTTTTTTAACTGGCGCGATTGACGCAAGGACGCGCTTTGCAGAGGGCGACATTCGCCGAGTGGAATCCCGCTTCTCACCTGAGAACCTGCCGCACAATCTCTCGCTCGTTGACCTTTTGAAGACGTGGGCCGAACGGAAGCAGGCGACCCCTGCCCAGATCGCTCTGGCCTGGCTGATGGCGCAGAAGCCCTGGATTGTTCCGATTCCCGGTAGCACGCAGATGCCGCACATGCTCGAGAACATCAGCGCAGCATCGGTTCGTTTCACTTTGGCCGAACTCACCGAGCTCAATGCTGCTGCGTCAACGATTGAAAGTCGGGGAGCGCGTCTTCCTGACCAGGTCCTGGTCTTTTCGGGTGTCGAAGCGCCTCCAAAAACGTGACCGGCAGGCTCGACATAATTGCCCGCCTAGCCTTAGCGGCCCGCCGCAAAGTGAGCGACGGGCACTCTGAGTGTACACCCTAACGCGAAGGCTGAAGTCAATATGATCAAAGACATATCCCGACGCGCATTGCTGGCCGCTCCCGCTCTGTTGTCTTTGGGTGCTGGGACGTGCGCGAGCGCGCAGCTGACGAGTACGCCACAGCGCGCGCCCTCAAACATCCTTGTCGCCTATTTCTCCCGCACGGGAAACACTCGTGTCCTC
This sequence comes from Rhizobium sp. 007, assembly GCF_015353075.1. Lineage (NCBI taxonomy): Bacteria > Pseudomonadati > Pseudomonadota > Alphaproteobacteria > Hyphomicrobiales > Rhizobiaceae > Rhizobium > Rhizobium sp. 007. The sequence goes on from NZ_CP064188.1 coordinate 1,668,088, forward strand.
GCCGGAACCCTGCAGCGGACGCTTCTTGCAGACCTCTTCGAAATCCTTCCGTCGCGGCCCTATCCAGACGACTACGAGCAGACAGTAGAGCAGGCACGGCAGGAGCGGGATAGCGGCTTTGAGCCACCTCTGAAGATGACGGTTCTTGGCATGGCCACCTATGAGACAGTATTCCTCGGTTTTCCGATCTGGGGGGAGACCGCCCCACCGGTGATCCGCTCATTTCTGAGCTTGCATGATCTCTTGGGCAAGACGGTCCGGCCCTTCGTCACCCATGGAGGTTATGGTCTTGGCAATAGTATGACCGTCCTTGCAGCCATGCACGGGGCGCTCAGATCGAGCCTCCCTTCTCAATGGAGGCGGACCAGGAACGCCGAACTCTCAACGAGGTCAGGACATGGCTCAGCGAAATCGAGCTGTGATGATGTCCCACTGAAACGCGAAGTATCCTTGTCCGGCAAAGAAGCAGTGTATGGCTCAACGTCGCTGATAGACTTTCGAGAAGTTCTTTGTCGTGATCCATCCTGAAATACTTCATGAAAATCGAACAAAAAATCCGCGGAATATCCTAGAGCTTGTTGTATTTTCTAACGGATAATGATTCGGATTATCCGCTTGCAGATAATATTTCTTGGCACTCCTACCAATCGAGTGCCAGAGATGTTATGTAATAGATGCGGCCGCCCTATGCGCCGACCGCAGAAAGATCCCTCATGACATTCCGTCCTCTCCACGACCGCGTCGTCATACGGCGCGCGAAAGGTGACCTAAAATCGAGGGGCGGGATCATCATTCCCGACACCGCCAAGGAAAAGCCGCAGGAAGGCGAAGTGATCGCCGTTGGGCCGGGCTTGCGCGACGAAAATGGGCGACTGATGCCGCTCGAAGTGGAGACCGGCGACGTGATCCTGTTCGGAAAGTGGGCGGAAACCGAGATCGGGATCGATGGCGAAGATCTCCTGATCGTGAAGGAGTGCGACATCATGGGCATCGTCAAAAAGACCGAGGCGACCGCCGACACGGCCGCCTGATCCGCCGAATTCCGACCCCGACTCTCAAGACCGAACTGGACCACAGACAATGTCTGCCAAGGAAATCATCTTCTCCACCGACGCACGCGATCGTCTGCTTCGCGGCGTCGAGGTTCTCAACAATGCCGTCAAGGTAACGTTAGGCCCCAAAGGCCGCAACGTCGTCATCGACAAGTCCTATGGCGCGCCACGCATTACCAAGGACGGCGTCGCGGTCGCCAAGGAAATCGAACTTGCGGACAAGTTCGAGAACATGGGCGCGCAGATGGTGCGCGAAGTGGCATCCAAGACCAACGATCTTGCGGGCGACGGCACCACAACCGCGACGGTGCTCGCAGCCTCCATCTTTCGCGAAGGCGCCAAACTTGTTGCGGCCGGGATGAACCCCATGGATTTGAGGCGCGGCATCGATCTTGGCGTTGCGGCCGTACTCACGGAAATCAAAGCGCGCGCCACGAAGGTTAGCTCATCGAGCGAAATCGCCCAGGTCGGCACAATCGCCGCCAATGGCGATGCGACGGTAGGCAAAATGATCGCTGATGCGATGGAAAAGGTTGGCAACGAAGGTGTCATCACAGTCGAGGAGGCCAGGACGGCCGATACTGAACTCAGTGTCGTCGAGGGTATGCAATTCGACCGGGGCTATCTCTCGCCTTACTTTGTAACCAATGCCGAAAAAATGCGCGTGGAGCTGGAGGACCCATATGTCCTTATCTATGAGAAGAAGCTCGGCAATCTGCAGGCAATGCTGCCCATCCTCGAAGCCGTGGTGCAGAGCGGCAAGCCGCTGCTTATTATTTCCGAGGATGTCGAAGGCGAAGCTCTGGCCACATTGGTCGTCAATAAATTGCGGGGCGGATTGAAGGTCGCTGCCGTCAAGGCCCCGGGCTTCGGCGATCGACGCAAGGCCATCCTGGAGGACATCGCCATTCTGACGGCCGGCCAGATGATCTCCGAGGATCTCGGCATCAAGCTGGAAAATGTCACGCTGGATATGCTCGGGCGCACCAAGCGGGCACTGATCGAAAAGGATACCACCACGATCATAGACGGCGCAGGTGAAAAATCTGAGATCGCTCGACGCATCAGCCAGATTAAGGCGCAGATCGAGGAAACCACCTCCGACTACGACAAGGAAAAGCTGCAAGAACGCCTTGCAAAACTCGCCGGCGGCGTTGCGGTGATCCGCGTCGGTGGCTCGACCGAAATTGAAGTCAAGGAGAAGAAGGACCGCATCGACGATGCCCTGAACGCAACTCGTGCGGCGGTCGAGGAGGGAATCGTTCCGGGCGGAGGCGTCGCCCTATTGCGCGCCAAGTCGGTCCTGGCGGGGCTAACTGCAGAAAACGCCGACGTGACGGCGGGGATTTCGGTCGTGCTGAGGGCGCTGGAAGCCCCGATCCGGCAGATCGCCGACAATGCCGGTGTCGAGGGCTCTATCGTTGTTGGGAAACTCGCCGACAGCACGGATCACAACCAGGGGTTCGACGCACAGACGGAGACCTATGTCGATATGATCAAGGCTGGCATTGTCGATCCTGCCAAGGTGGTGCGGACCGCTTTGCAAGACGCCGGCTCGATCGCAGCACTTCTGATCACCGCCGAAGCGGTGATTGCCGATATTCCCGAAAGAGAATCTGCGCTGCCGGCCGGAAACGTCGGCATGGGTGGCATGGGATACTGAGGACAGTGCCTGAGCCGCTCGGCCAGGACGGCCACAGCGGTGAACCAAACAACATCGGCAAGGAGAATTCCAATGGCAATGCAGAGCAGCAGCAAAACATCGATTTTCCAACGTTTCGACAGCTATCAGCCATCGAAGACGATCCTCGTCTGGGCTTGTGTCGTCACTGCAGTCGCCACGATCATCGTCGGATTTAACTGGGGGGGCTGGGTGACGGGCGGCACTTCCCTCAAAGCAGCGGCAACTGCGGGCGAAACAGCACGTGGAGAACTTGCATCCGCCATATGCGTTGACCGGTTCAACAGTGCGACGGATGCCGCCGCAAAACTGGTTGAATTTAAGGCTCTTCCAGACAGCTATAAGAAGCGCCAATTCATCGAAGCCGGCGGATGGGCAACCATGCCAGGACAAACCTCAGCCGACAGCAAGATCGCCGAAGGCTGCAGCACCGCGCTCTCCGCCTGAAGGCCTCCTGTCTAAGACTCGCTTGGCGCCCCGGGGTGCTTTCCCTATCCGCCACAACAGCACATGAAGCGAGATCCGTTTCGAAAAAAATGGAGCCTCCGCGTCGACATGCTCGAATGTCATGGAGGCCTCCTGAAACCTACCGCGGGGCTCGGGATGACCTGAGAAGGTACATCATTTGCGAATGTCTGATTCCGCTTATGCTCATCATCGCTGAGAACCGCGCAGCTCGTCGGTGTGCGGATGTCCAGTGGAGGCGCTGGCCACCAGTCCCATGCGACCTTGCAAAACAACGACAAATCGGAGCCCCTCACCGGGGTTTTGCGGGGCAGGATTTGAACCTGCGGCTCTTCACGCTCGCGCCGATAGGAGCTAACGGCGTCGTGTCACCATGGCAGCCTCCACAGCACTCAAGCCGGAGGAAAGCGCCTTCAGGCCGTCCTCGCCAAGAAGGGACGCTACTTCCGCCGAATAGTTAGCGGCGAGCATCGTCAGCTCGCCATAGGCAGTGCTTCCGGCAGCCGTCAACTCAAGATATTCGACGCGGCGGTCGTCTTCGTGCTGCGTCCGCTTCAGCCAGCGGCGTCTCTCAAGTGAGAAAACCGCCCGGCTGACCTTGGTCTTGTGCATCGTCGAATGAACGCCGACCTCCTTTGCCGTCATACGCCCCGAACTCCCGAGTGCTGCCAACGTGCGCCACTCCGGCCGCGTCAGACCATACTTGGCCTTGTAGGCGGCTGCAAAGCGCAGCGCGATGAACTCCGCGGCGCGATTGAGGCGAAACGGCAGGAACTGCTCGAGGTCGAACTCGCCGTTCTTCATGACTTCCTTGATAGTTACAAAATCGACAGTTACGTTTGTAACCATATCTGCAGAGGAGGTGCAAGCGATGCTGGACAGGACGAGGAGCACGGCTGCCGATGCCGTCGTCAACAATCCGCAATACATGCCGGGCTTTGGCAATGATTTCGAGACGGAATCCTTGCCCGGTGCGCTGCCGCAGGGCCAGAACAGCCCGCAGAAATGCAATTACGGGCTCTATGCCGAACAACTGTCAGGCTCGCCTTTCACCGCGCCGCGCGGCACCAACGAACGCTCCTGGCTCTACCGCATTCGCCCGAGCGTGCGCCATACAGGCCGTTTTTCCAACGCCAGTTATCCCTTCTGGAAATCAGCACCCTGTCTCGATGATCATTCGCTGCCGCTCAGCCAGCTGCGCTGGAACCCGATCCCGGCGCCGGCGGAAGAACTCAACTTCCTCGCCGGCATCCGCACGATGACGGCGGCCGGCGATGTCATGACCCAGACTGGCATGGCGGCCCATGCCTATGTCTTCAATGCCGACATGGTTGATGACTATTTCTTCAATGCCGATGGAGAATTGCTGGTCGTGCCGCAGCTTGGCGCCATCCGCGTGTTCACCGAAATGGGCATCATCGACGTCGAGCCTTTGGAGATCTGCCTTATTCCCCGCGGCATGATCTTCAAGGTAACGCGCCTCGGCGAGGGTGCCGAGTGGCGCGGTTATATTTGCGAGAACTATGGCGCCAAGTTCACGCTGCCAGATCGCGGACCGATAGGCGCCAATTGCCTTGCCAACCCGCGCGACTTCAAGACGCCGGCGGCCGCCTACGAAGACAAGGAAATCCCATGCCGTCTCCACGTCAAATGGTGCGGCAGGTTCTATGCGACCAAGATCGGCCATTCGCCACTCGACGTGGTGGCCTGGCACGGCAACTATGCGCCGTTCAAGTATGATCTGCGCACTTTCGCGCCCGTCGGCGCAATCCTCTTCGACCATCCGGATCCATCGATCTTTACTGTGCTGACGGCGCCTTCGGGCGAAGAGGGGACGGCCAATGTCGATTTCGTCATCTTTCCACCGCGATGGCTGGTGGCAGAACATACATTTCGTCCGCCATGGTACCACCGAAACATCATGAGCGAGTTCATGGGGCTTATCCATGGTCAATACGATGCCAAGGCGGAGGGTTTCGTGCCGGGCGGGATGAGCCTGCACAACATGATGCTGCCGCATGGGCCGGACGCCATGGGCTTCGAAAAGGCATCCAGCGTCGATCTACAACCCGTGAAGCTCGACCGCACGATGGCCTTCATGTTCGAGACCCGCTATCCGCAGCAACTGACACGATACGCAGCCGAGCTTGAGACGCTGCAGGATAACTATCTCGAATGCTGGGACGGCCTGGAGCGCAAATTCGACGGAACGCCCGGCATCAAGTGAAGCCGTTTACCGGCTATTCAAGAAACGGAACTCAACCGCATGAAGCTTGCAACGCTCAAGGACTCCACCCGAGATGGCCGCCTGGTCGTCGTCTCCAAAGACCTCAGCCAATGCTCCGATGTGGGCCATATCGCCCGGACGCTTCAGGCCGCGCTCGACGACTGGGCATACGCTGCGCCACGCCTAGCCGCAGTTGCAGAGGGTCTGGAAACCGGCGCGCAGCCAGCCATGCGATTTCACGAGCACGATGCCGCGTCGCCGCTCCCGCGCGCTTATCAATGGGCGGATGGTTCAGCTTACGTCAACCACGTCGAGCTGGTTCGCAAGGCGCGCAACGCCGAGATGCCGGCAACCTTCTGGACCGAGCCTTTGATGTATCAAGGGGGCTCCGACAGCTTTCTTGGGCCGCGCGACGCCATTGTGATGGCGGACGAATCCTATGGTATCGACATGGAAGCAGAGATCGCCGTCATCGTCGATGACGTGCCAATGGGCTCCACGGTCGACGAAGCGCGTAGCGCCATCCGGCTCGTCATGCTCGTCAACGATGTTTCCCTGCGCGGATTGATCCCGGCCGAACTTGCAAAAGGCTTTGGATTCTTCCTGTCAAAACCCTCCTCTGCGTTCTCGCCGGTTGCGGTGACGATAGACGAGCTTGGTGACGCCTGGGATGGCGGCAAACTGCATCTGCCGCTCCTCGTCGACCTCAACGGCCAGCCCTTCGGGCGCGCTAATGCCGGTCTCGACATGACATTCGATTTCGGTGAGCTCATCGCCCACGCTGCCAAGACCCGACCGCTCGGCGCCGGCACCATCATCGGCTCCGGGACGGTCTCCAACAAGCTGGAGGACGGGCCGGGTAAACCGATCCCCGAAGGCGGCGCCGGCTATTCCTGCATCGCTGAGATCCGCATGATCGAAACGATCGGGACCGGCGCGGCTGCAACACCCTTCATGAGGTTCGGCGATACGGTCCGCATCGAGATGAAGGATGTGCATGGGCGCTCGATCTTTGGAGCCATCGAGCAGGTCGTTGCGAGATACGAAAGGCAGTGAGGCCAGACATGGCGAGCGATACCGTTCTTTTCGACTACTGGCGCTCTTCGGCAAGCTATCGCGTCCGGATCGCACTCAACATGCTGGCGATCCCTTATCGGTCTGTTCCCGTCGATCTCCTGGCAAGCCAACACAAGCAGGCGGCTCATCTCGCGCGAAATCCCCAGGGTTTGGTTCCCGTGCTTGCCATCGACGACGAGATGCTGACGCAGTCGCTCGCCATCATCGAGTATCTTTCGGAAACGCGGCCGAACGCAGGCCTGCTGCCCTCGGATGCTTTGGGTCGCCAGCGCGTCAGGGCGCTTTCTTATGCCATCGCAATGGACATACATCCTATCTGCAATCTGAGCGTCGTTTCCCACGTCATGCAGCAATCGGACGATCCGAACGCTGCCCGGCTGGCATGGATGGGCAAATTCATCCGCGAGGGTCTTGACGCCTTTGAGCGTATGCTGAAGGCGCCGGAAGCTGGTGAGTTCTGCCATGCAGATCAGCCCACCATGGCTGACCTTTGCCTCGTGCCGCAGATCTACAATGCTCGGCGATGGAACGTCGATCTTTCCGCCTACCCGCGCGCGACGGCCATCGCAGAGAGATGCGAAAGGCTGCGTGCGTTTGCTGCGGCTCATCCCGATCGGGCGGCGGCCTCGAACTCTCCGGCCGAATAGAAAAAGCACTTATTCATTCTTGAATACCAGGCAGACGCCGCCGCGCTTGCGCACCTCGGTGCAGACCTCATTTGCCTCCGCCCTCGTTTGGCGCGCAGCGCGAGCGACATAGCGCGGCCGGTAACCGAAGCTGCGGTCACGTTGGCGTAAAATCAGCGGTTTCTCGGCGTTCAGAGGCGCCGGCAACTTGCGAACGTCTTCCAGGAAAAGACTGCGTGCCGCCGCAGGATCGAAGTGCGCTGCGAGTTGCGCGCCCCAGGGCGCCCACTCGCCTTCGGTCTGCCAAGGCGCATTTTTTAAACGGCGGCTTTCGGCAAGAGCGGTGCAAGCCTCCAGGAAGGTCTTGTCCTTGTCGAGTTCAAGTGCTGCTTTGTCGGGTGGGCTGTTTTTCCATTCTTCAACGCTGTGTGCGGTTATCGCCGTGACATAACTTCGTGTTTCGAAAGGCAACGTGCCATGTTCGAGGAATGACGAAAGACCGTTTTCGCCGGCATTATAGGCCGCCGCCGCAAGCCCCAGGTTACCGAAACGGCTACGCAGCTCATTAAGATAGGCCGCCGATGCCTGCAGCGCGCTCAGCGCATCATAACTGTTTTCCAAGCCGCGCAGCTTGGCAGTGCCCGGCATGAATTGGGCGATCCCTTCAGCGCCTTTCGGACTTAGCGCATCGGGGCGGAAACGGCTTTCCCGCCAGATGAGCCGTGCAAAATAATCAGGAGGAAGTCGGTTAGCGCGCGCAAAATGATCGATGGCCGTGCAGATGTCGGCGCTGAAGCTCTCCTTTCTGACGCAAAGGGCCGGCCCGCGTGCCGAAGCCTCTAGAGAATAAAGACATGCCGGCGGCGCAGCACTCCATTCGGGCTGGGAATGCGCACGGTGGCTGCCAAAAAAACTGGCAATGAACGCAGCTGCGATCGGCGCAAGTCTTTCGGCTGCCTTCCCTATGGAGCGCCTCATCGGTGCCCTCTCCCCTACTCCATCGGACCGTCGGGGCGAGACTATCACAAAATTGCGCGGAAGCCGCCTATCGCAGACGGCCGCGCAACTGCGAGATCACGCCAACATCGGCATTGGCGAAGGCAAGCCGGAGATAATTCTCCTGTCCCTCGCCGAAATAGCTTCCGGGGATACAGATCACTCCAGCATCCTTCGCCAGCCTTTCCGCCACCTCGGCGGAAGGTGTGTTGCCGTAAGGATGCCGGATGAAGGCAAAGTAGGCGCCGACGGCGGCGATCGACCAGCCGTCCGTTGCTGCCATGACCGCTTTCAGCGCATCGGCGCGGCGGGAGATCTCCAGCCGATTTGCCACGCGCCATTCCGCCAGAATCGGAAGCGCTGCCGCTACGGCGACCTGAGCCGCCCGCGGGGCGCAAATCTGCATGTTGTCCATGATCTTGGTGATCTCGCCGACGATGCGCGGACCTGCTGTGATCGCCCCCAATCGATGTCCCGGAATACAGAAGGATTTGGAAAAACTGTAGAGGAGGATGAGCGTCTCTTCCCAGCCCTCGATGGAGAGCAGGTCGTGCGGCGCTCCGGCATCGGTCGGCAGAAAGTCCCGATAGGTTTCGTCCAGGATCAGCCACGCTCCATATTTTTGGCAGAGCTGAAAGAGTTCGCGAAGCAGCGCCGGCGGATAGACAGCACCGGTCGGATTGTTCGGCGAAACGACGGCAAGGCCACGCGCTCCCGACAACAGGGCCTCTTCTGCCGATACCAGGCTCGGCAGGAAGCCTTTTGCGGCATCACAATCGACGAGAACACGTCCGATCCCCAGCATCGAAAGCGTGGTATCGTGGTTGAAATAGAAGGGATTGGTGAGCGCCATCGTCTCGCCCGACTTGGCAAGCGCGATGGTGCTGCACATGAAGGCCTGGTTGCAGCCGGAGGTAATATGGATGTTGGCGGCAGAAACGCTCGCGCCATAGACCGCCGACACATGTGTCGCATAAGCCTTCCTGAGCACCTCCTCCCCCTCGATCGGCCCATAGCTGGTCATGGCCGGGGAGGCGGCCGCCTCGCCGAGGAGCCGCAGCATTTCGGGATGCGCCGGATAGCCGGGTACAGCTTGGGACAGATCAATCAGCGGCCCTTTGGCACCATCATAGTCACCGGCCCAGGCAAGTACGGAGGGAATGGGCGGCGGTGACAGACGGGCGACGAGCGGATTTGGATGAGCAAGCGGCATTCCAGGGCTTTCCTTGAGAGATCGATCAGGATTTCAAACGGCGCTTGATGGGCCGTTGTGACGCAGCGCGGGCGCGGGAGACAGGCGTGAAGCTTTCAGCCGCCGCCAGGGCGTCGACGCGTCCGCGCCCGCGGATCGCACGCCGGGCGGACGCCTGCAGTTCTGCTCCGCGGTCGCTTTCGAGCGCTGAGAAGAACCAGTCGACAAAGACCTTGACGATCGGCGCGGAGCGCACTTCGTTTCGGCAGGCGACATAAAAGGCATCACTGGCCGGAACGGAGAGGTCGAAGGGGACGACGAGTTCGCCTTGAGCAATCAGGCTACCGGCCGTAATCGTATCGCCAAGTGCGACCCCCTGCCCGCTCAAGGCCGCTTCCGTCGAAAGCCGCGCATCGCTCATGAAGTGCTGCCTGCCCCGCGGCATGTCCAGCGCGTCAGCTGCCGCCAGCCACGTGTTCCATTCGCGTCCATCGTCGCCGTGAAGCAGAACATGGTCGCGCAGATCGCGCACCGAACGCACTGCCCGGCTGTTCATCAGTGTTGGGCTGACGACCGGAAAAAGCTGCAGGTTGCTCCAAAGACGCGCCCAGCAGTCAAGCCAGGTCCCATCACCATAGAGAATACAGACATCGATATCCGGCGAGTAAAGCAGCTCAGGATCATTGGAGGCGACGAGCGTCAGGCTGATATCGGGGAACTGTTCGCTGAACTGGTGCATGCGCGGGATCAGCCAGAACGACAGCAAAGCCGGAACGCATGAAATTCTAAGACTCCCGCTTGTCGACGGGCGGGTCACTAGGGCCGTTGCCGCCGCAATGTTCTCGAATGCATGTGTCAGAGCCGGCAACAGCAGGGCAGCCTGCGGGGTAAGCTTCAGCCGTTTGCCATTGCGCTCAAAGAGCGGCGTGCCGAAGACCGCCTCCAGCGCCTTGATCTGATGGCTGACGGCACCATGGGTAACATTGAGCTCGCGCGCAGCCGCCGAGACCGAGCCCCGGCGGGCAGCTGCCTCGAAAGCACGCAGAGAATTCAGAGGCGGCAGTCGGTTGAACATGGCAATTTGTATGTGAATAAAACTCACGCTTACTGCTATAACAATGTGAGTTGCATTTCCAACCTTTTTGTTGGGTAATGCAGAAAAAGCAAGAACGACGAGGGGAATGACGTGTGCCGCAGCAAGGTTCCGCTTCCCCGTCGTTCAAGACAAGAGGTGAACTGGAATGGTCTGGAACCAGACGAAGCTCGAAGAACTGCGCGCAAAATTTGCCGACAGCCACGGCGGCGAGATATTCGATCCTGACTTTCGCAAGGTAGCCGACAAGATCTTTTCAAAAAGCGGCACGCGCCTTGCGCCCTATGCCGGCGTTCCGACATTCCTCAGCGCGCCCTATATGCAGGTTGCCGCCGACGAGCCGGATTTCGGCAATCTGCAGGTCGCAATCACCGGCGTTCCGATGGATCTCGGCGTCACCAACCGTCCGGGATCGCGCTTCGGACCGCGTGCACTGCGCGCAATCGAACGCATTGGTCCTTATAACCATGTGCTGGGCACGGCGCCGCTGTTTGATTTGCGCGCAGCCGATATCGGCGACGTCCCCTTCCAGAGCCGTTACCGGCTGGAGCTCAGCCATGACGACATCGAAAAACGCATCGGCCAGATCGTCGATGCAGGCGTCGCACCGCTTTGCGTCGGCGGCGATCACTCGATGACTCACCCGATCCTCAAGGCAGTCGGCAAGAAGCAGCCGGTCGGCATGATCCACATCGATGCGCATTGTGATACCGGCGGCGCCTTCGACCAGACAAAATTCCACCACGGCGGTCCATTCCGCAATGCCGTTCTCGATGGCGTGCTCGATCCGACACGCACGGTGCAGATCGGCATCCGCGGTTCGGCAGAATATCTCTGGGAGTTTTCCTACGAATCCGGAATGACCGTGATCCACGCCGAGGAGGTGACAGGCATGGGCATGTCCGCGATCATCGAGAGGGCAAAGCAAATCGTCGGCGACGCGCCGACCTATCTCTCCTTCGACGTCGACAGCCTCGACCCGAGCTTTGCGCCCGGCACCGGCACGCCGGAAGTCGGCGGCTTGACGACGCGGGAAGTTCTGCAATTGATCCGCGGCCTGAAAGGGATCAATCTTGTCGGCGGAGATGTTGTCGAGGTGGCCCCGCAATATGACGCGACGACGAATACCGCCCATGCCGGCGCCCAGGTCTTGTTCGAAATCCTGAGCCTGATGGTCTTCAGCCCGTCCATCGGCGGCAAGGGCGAGTAAAAATCGGCAACGACCGGAAACTGCAACATGTCAGACCAAACAAAAGAGGGAACAACGCCATGAAAACCATTCTCGACAAGGCGGTCAGCCGCCGAAACCTGCTGGCAAGCGGCCTCGCCGCCACCAGCATGCTCGCCATGCCCTCCATTCTGCGCGCGCAGGACAAGTCGCTGAAGGTCGGCGTCTATGGCGGCTATTTCAAGGATTCGTTCGACAAGAACGTCTTCCCGGAATTCACCAAGGCAACCGGCATTGCCGTCGAATCGGTGGCCGAACCGACGGGCGAGGCCTGGCTGGTGCAGCTGGAGCAGGCTGCCAAGGCCGGCCAGGCGCCTGCCGACCTTTCGATGATGTCGCAGGTCGCAATGCTCAAGGGCCAGGCGACCGAACTGTGGACGCCGATCGACACAGCAAAGCTCAAGAACGCCTCCGGCCTTATCGACCGCTTCGTCAACAAGTATCCGGATGGCCGTGTTGCCGGCGTCGGGGCCGTTGCGTGGTACATCACGCTCGTCACCAATACCGACGTCTTTAAAGAAGCGCCGACCTCCTGGAACGCCCTGTGGGATCCGGCAAATGCCGACAAACTCGGTTTGCTTGCCCTTGTTTCCAACTCGTTCCTGCTGGAAGTGACGGCCAAGACGCATTTTGGCGGCACGAACGCACTCGATACGGAAGAGGGTCTCCTGAAGGCGTTCGAAAAGCTTGCCGAGGTGAAGCCGAATGTCCGCCTGTGGTATCGCGACGAGGCACAGTTCGAGCAGGCGCTGAAGTCCGGTGAGATCCCGATGGGACAGTATTATCACGACGTCACCGGCCTTGCGGCCGCCGATGGTTTCCCCGTCCGCTCGACTTTCCCTAAGGAAGGCGGCATCCAGGATTCCGGCTGCTGGGCGTTGTCGCGTGCCTCCAAGAAGGCGGAAGAGGCACATATCTTCATCGACTACATGTGCCAGCCGGCGATCCAGGCACTGATGTCGCGCAAGGTAGGCACCGCGCCAACGATCAAGCGCGAGTTGCTTGACCTGACCGACAAGGAGTTTGCAGGCGTCGCCTCCGACATCGAGCCGATTACGCCGCGCTACGATCTTTATCAGACCAAGTCCGATTGGCTGAACCAGAAGTGGACGGAACTCATCGTCGGTTGAGTTTTCGAGACTGAACGCCCCATAACAATGCATGCGCCTTGCGCCTTTGACGGCCAAGGCTCATGCGGGGGCAGTCGTCCTAAGCACGTGGCCCATGCGGGGGATTTATGTCCGGACTGACACTCAACAATATCACCAAAAAATTCGGCGCCTTCACCGCCGTCGACAATGTGCAGCTCAACGTTCCGCATGGCACGTTCGTCTGCCTGCTCGGACCCTCGGGCTGCGGGAAGACAACGCTGCTGCGCATGATAGCCGGTCTCGACATGCCGACGAGCGGCGCCATTGTGCTCGACGGCAACGACATTACGGCCGTCCCGACACACAAGCGCGATCTGGGGATGGTGTTTCAGTCCCTCGCGCTTTTCCCTCACCTGACCGTCGGCGAGAACATCGCTTATCCGCTGCGGATCCGTGGCACGGCCAAGGAAGCCCAGACGAAGCGTGTCGATGAGCTGCTGTCGCTGATCCATTTGCCCGGCTATGCAGACCGGCCGGTGAACAAGCTTTCCGGCGGCCAGCGCCAGCGTGTCGCAATTGCCCGTGCACTGACGATTTCGCCGAAGCTCTTCCTGCTCGACGAACCCCTGTCGGCCCTCGATGCAAAACTGCGCGAGGCGATGCAGGTGGAACTCCGGCAGCTGCAGCAGACGCTTGGCATCACGACGATCGTCGTGACCCACGACCAGCGCGAAGCAATGACGATGGCAGATACCGTCGTCGTCATGAACAGTGGCGAACTGCGCCAGGCAGCAAGCCCGATCGAGATCTACCGCCGTCCCGCCGACCGCTTCGTCGCCGATTTCATCGGCTCGACCAACCTGCTCACGACAGAAGCCGACAGCGCCGGCCGCGCAACGGTCTTCGGCAAGGTCATCGAAGGCGTTCTGCTTCCTCCCGGCCTTAACAGGGCAACGATCTCGGTGCGGCCGGAGGACGTGCATCTGACAGCGCCGGGCGGCGACACTATTGCTGGCAAGGTAACCTTCATTCGCGATCTCGGCGGCACGATCGAGACCTTCCTCGATCTATCCGGAACACAGGTCGTCGCCGTTTCGACACCGCGCGAAAGGCCGGCCGTCACCGTGGGCCAGGAGGTTGGCGTCAAGCTCTCGCCGGAAGTCTGCGTGGTACTGCAGAAATGAGGCGTGAACCACCACAAAAAATTGCCGATTACTGGCCGCTTGCCTTCCCGGCCGGAATGCTGACGGTCTTCTTCGTCATTCCTTTCGCAACGATGATTGCCGTCAGCTTTTTCCAGCGGCAGCAGGGCGGCTTTTACACGCCGGCCTTCGTATTCGACAATTACGCCCGCTTCGTCAGTCTGTTTTTCGGCAGGGTGCTGGGCTTTTCGCTGATGCTTGCAATCGCCGTCGCGATCTGCTGCATCGTGCTTGGCATTCCATTCACCTATCTGCTGACGCGCATGGGACGCAAAGCTCAGGTGATTTGGCTGGTGGCGATGCTGGCGATCCTTTCGCTCTCCGAAGTCATCATCGGCTTTGCGTGGTCGACGTTGTTCTCACGCACCGCCGGCATCACCAATCTGCTTGTCATGGCAGGCCTCATGCAGCAGCCCGTGGCTCTGACGCCGAGCTTCGGCGCAGTGCTGGCCGGCATGGTCTATCAGGCCCTGCCTTACACGATCCTGATCCTCTATCCCGCGCTCGTTCGGCTTGACCCAACCTTGACGGAAGCGGCGCGCACGCTCGGCGCATCGCCGGTCAAGGCATTTTTCACGGTCGTCCTACCGACATTGCGCAACACCATTATCGCAACGCTCATCATGGTCTTCATTTTTGCGCTCGGCTCCTATCTGCTGCCACAGATTCTCGGCCGTCCGTCGCACTGGACCTTGTCTGTGCTGATCACCGATCAGGCCGTCTATCAGTCGAACATGCCCTTCGCCGCCGCAATGGCCGTCTTTCTGGTGCTGGTGACGCTTGCCATGGTCGGGCTGACGGTGCTGATCGGCCGGAAGGGAGATGCGGCATGAACACGCTGCTCCGCCGTCTTTATTTTTCGCTCATCGGACTTTTCCTGGCGGCACCCATGATCGTCGTTGCCGGGGTATCCGTAAATGCGAAACAGAGCCTCACTTTCCCGCCCCAAGGCTTTTCGCTTGGCTGGTACGGTGAGATATTCACCAATCCGGAATGGCGCAACGCGCTTTTTGCTTCGCTGACGCTTGCGGTTCTGTCCGCAGCACTTGCAGTGCTCATTGCTTTGCCGCTTGCCTGGTTCTTGTGGCGGAGAATTGCGCCATGGGCGAACATCTTCCAGCTTTTGGGCGTCGCGCCTTTCACCCTGCCACCCGTCATTACCGCACTCGGCCTTTTGACTTTCTGGGCAACGACCGGCTTTTACGGCGCACCGTGGACCGCTGTGATCAGCCACGCGATCTTCTTCGTCACATTGCCACTGGTGACGCTGTCGCTCGGCTTCACCGCAATCGATCGCTCCTTCGTCGAAGCGGCGGCGACGATGGGGGCGAATGAGAGGACGATATTTACGACGGTCGTCTTGCCGCTGATCCGGCCCTACCTGATTTCGGGTTACGCCTTTGCGTTTGTGCTTTCGCTGAACGAATACATCGTCGCCTACATGACTGTCGGCTTTACCATGGAAACCTTGCCGATCAAGATCTTCAACGCGCTGCGCTATGGCTATACGCCGACCATGGCTTCGGTGACGGTCCTCTTTGTCGCAATCGCAGCGCTCGTCTTCGGCGTCATCGCGCGCTTCGGCGATCTTCCGAAGTTGCTGGGTGCGATGGCGGCAGAAAATTAACATCTTCCCCCGCTTGCAAGCGGGGGATTTCCGAGGGGGCGCGAAGCTCCGCCGATCGTTATCGCTTCAACGGAGAGCGGCTGCCCTTCCTCCACGATCATAGACGCCGTGTTCCGACGCAGGATGTTGATTGCAGCATTGTGGTCGGCACGGGCGCGCAAGCCGCATTGGCAACAGCGGAAAGACGCTTGGCTTTCGCGGCTTTCCCTGTCCACGGCTGCGCAGGCCGAACAGGTCTGCGAGGTGTGGCGGGATCGACCTTGCACAGGTATCCGCCCCGTTCTTCGCCTTTCTGGGAGACATCAAGAGGCAAGCGGCCGATCCGGCAGATTGAAGGCGAAGCCGGCGACAAGCCTCGCCGGCTTAAACGAGCTGCCTGAAGGGCGTCGCTTGCACTCTAGGCTGCCTGCACCTTCTTGGCTGTTCTCGCCCAGGCCGGCAGCCACTCACCGTGGGTGGAAAGAAGATCGTCGACGAGCGACCAGATCTGGTCGAGGTCGAGTTCAGCTGCCGTATGCGGATCCATCATCGCAGCGTGGTAGATGTGATCGCGATTTTCCGTCATCAGTGCCTGGACGGTCAGCTCCTGAACATTGATGTTGGTGCGGATCAACGCTGTCAGCTGTGGCGGCAGGTCGCCGATGAAGGTTGGCTGAATGCCCGAGGCGTCGACCAGGCAGGGCACTTCGGCGGCGCAGTTTGCCGGCAGCGAGGCGATGCAGCCGTTGTTGCGGACATTGCCGTAGATGACCGACGGTTCGCCAGTCCAGACCGAGTTGATGATGGAGGAAGCATATTCCTTCGATTGTGCGACCTCGATCTTCTCGGCCGAGCGGTAGGCTTCGGCCTGTCCTTTCCAACGTTCGATCTGCTCGATGCAACGCTTCGGATATTCGTCGAGCGGAATGCCGAACTTCTCGATCAGGTCCTCTCGGCCCTCTTTGATGAAGTAGGGCGTGTATTCGGCAAAATGCTCCGAGCTCTCGGTGACGAAATAGCCGAGGCGTGTCAGCATCTCGTAGCGCACCTTGTTGGGGCAGCGCGGGTTCCAGCCGGGCTTCGGGGCACGGCCTTCACGATAGGCGCGGACAAGATCGGGATAGAGATTCTTGTAGGAACCATCCGCCTGCCGGTGCTCGAACGTCAGATAGAAGGCCATATGGTTGATGCCGGCCGAGCGATAGCGGATTTCCTCGTAAGGAATGTCAAGGTCATGCGCCAGCTCCATGGCCGTGCCCTGGACGGAGTGGCAGAGGCCGACCTGCTTGATTGCCGGATATTTTTCCGCAATCGCCCAGGTGTTGATGGCCATCGGATTCACATATTGCAGCATGATCGCCTCCGGGCAGACGGCGAGCATGTCCTCGCATATCTTCCAAAGGTGCGGCACGGTTCTAAGCCCGCGCATGATGCCGCCAACGCCGAGTGTGTCGGCAATGGTCTGGCGCAGACCGTATTTCTTCGGCACTTCGAAATCGGTGACGGTACAGGGCTCATAGCCGCCGATCTGGAAGGCGACGACGACGAAGTCTGCGCATGTCAGCGCCTTGCGCTGATCGGAATAAGTTTCGGCCCTGGCCTTTACGCCTAGCGTCGAAATCAGCTTGTTGACAACGACGGCGCTTTCTTCGAGACGCTGCGGATTGATGTCCATCAGCGCGATCGTGGCGCCCGACAGCGCCGGACGCTGCAAGACATCGCCGACGATGTTCTTCATGAAGACGGTGGAGCCTGCTCCGATAAACGTGATCTTGGGATTTCGTGCCATTATAACCTCCGGCATTCGGCAATCATGCTACCTCGAAAGCGGCTTTCACCAGCCGTTCCGTGTAGGCGGTCTTGGGATTGGATAGAACTTCGTTGACGGGCCCCTCTTCCATAATGCGGCCATGCTGCATGACGATCACCCGGTGGCACAGCGCCCGCACGACCTTAAGATCGTGCGAGATGAAGAGGTAGCTCAGGCCCCGCTCGTCCTGCAGCCTGCGCAAGAGCTCGATGATCTGCGCCTGGACGGAAAGATCGAGCGCCGAAGTCGGCTCATCGAGCAAGATAAATTCGGGTTCGAGGGCGATAGCGCGGGCGATGGCGATGCGCTGGCGCTGGCCGCCGGAGAATTCATGCGGGAAGCGCGAGAGAATATGGCCCGGCATGCCGGCCGCAATCAACGCCTCGCGCACCCGGTCCATGCGCTCGGCTTTAGTCGCACCCAGCCTGTTGACGACCAGCCCCTCCTCGATGATCTGGCCGATCGTCATGCGCGGATTGAGCGACGAGAACGGATCCTGGAAGACGATCTGCATGCGCGATCGTAGCGGCCTCATCTCGGCGCGCGAGCGGCCGTGGATGGGCTGGCGGTCAAAATAGATCTCTCCGCCGTCCGGATCGTTCAACCGGACCAGCGCCTGACCGAAGGTCGTTTTGCCGGAACCGGATTCGCCGACGAGACCAAGCGTCTCATGACGGCGAAGCGTGAGACTCAGGTTGTCGACAGCGACGAGTTCCTTCATTTCCGGCTTGAAGAACGTGCCGTGGCGCAGCATGAAGGAAACGCGCACCCCTCTGGCATCAAGAATGATCTCGGAATTTTCCGGCAATGGGTTGGCCTGACCGCGCGGCTCGGAGCCGAGCAGATGCTTCGTGTAAGGATGCTGAGGATTGGCAAAGAGCCTTTCGGTCGTGTTGTGCTCCCGCATCTCGCCATGCTGCATCACATAGACATAGTCCGAGAACTGCCGGACGACCGTGAGATCGTGGGTGATCAGAATCACCGCCATCCGCAGTTCCTTCTGCAGGTTGCGGATAAGGTTCAGGATCTGCGCCTGCACGGTGACGTCAAGCGCTGTCGTCGGCTCGTCGGCGATCAGGACGTCCGGATCGTTGGCGAGCGCCATGGCAATCATCACGCGCTGGCGCTGGCCGCCCGACAGCTGATGCGGATATTGCTTCAGCCGGGCTTCGGGATCGGGAATTTGCACATGCTTTAAAAGCTCCAGCGCCCGCGCTTCCGCCTGCCGGCGGCCGAACTTCTGGTGTACACGGATTGCCTCGACGATCTGACTGCCGACCGTATAGATCGGGTTGAGCGAGCTCATCGGCTCCTGGAAAATCATCGAGATGCGGTTGCCGCGCAACTTGCGCCGGGCGCCTTCGGAAAATTTCAGGATATTGGCGCCATCATAGTCGATGGTCGATTTCGGCGAGACAACGGCGCGCTTCGAAAGAAGCCCCATCACCGTGCGCGCGGTTACCGATTTTCCGGATCCGGACTCACCGACGATCGCGATCGTCTCTCCGCGATAGAGCTGAAACGAGATATCCTTGACCGCCTCGACGAAACCGTCTTCGACCTTGAAGGTCACCGCGACATTGCGCGCGTCGATGATTGGACTTTCCTTGCGGCCATCATGATCATGGCGAACGGGCGGCGCAAAGGAATTGACGAGAGAAAGGGCCATCTTCACCACCTCAATAAGGATCGACTGCGTCGCGCAGGCCATCGCCCAGCGCATTGAAGGCAAAGACGGTCACAAGCACAAAGCCGACAGGGGCAAGGATCCAAGGGTAGGTGCCGATGACGGAGTAATTCGCCGTATCCTGCAGCATGAGACCCCAGGAGATCAGTGGCGGCTTCACCGCAAAGCCCAAGAAACCGAGGAAGGATTCGAGCAGCACGACGCTCGGAATGTGCAGTGTCACCGATACGATCACGTGGCTCATCACGTTCGGAAAGATGTGCTGGAAGATGATGCGCCGGTCAGTCGCCCCGACGGCCATCGCCGCCCGCACATAGTCGATGCGCGCCAATGCCAGCGTCTTGCCGCGAACCTCCCGCGACATCTGCGCCCAGCCGAGTGCCGACATGACGAAGATGACGAAGGCAAGGAAGACGTTGGTCGGAGCCGTCACCGGGATAAGCGACGTCAGCGCCAGATAAAGCGGCAGTTGAGGAAATGCGAGAACCAGTTCGACGAAGCGCTGAACCCAGACGTCGAATGTGCCGCCGAAGTAACCGGAGACCATACCGACGGTCGTGCCGACGAGCGTGACGATAAAGACGACGGTGAGAGCGATCACCAGCGAAATGCGCGAGCCGATGATCGCGCGCGAAAGCACGTCGCGTCCAAATTTGTCGGTGCCGAGAAAATGCACCGGCTGGCCATCTGTCGAACCGAAGAAATGCCGGTTCACCGGGATGAGGCCGAAAAGCTTGTAGTCCGCCCCTTTCACGAAGAAGCCGAGGTAGCGGGGATTGTCATAATCCGGACCGACGATCGGCTGGAAGGTGACGGGGTCGAGTTCTTCGGAATCGGCGAGCGCATAGACGCGCGGCTGAAAGACGAAGTTGCCATCCTTGTCGTGGAAGCTGATGGCCTGCGGCGGCGCGAAGCCCACATCGGTTGCCTTCGGATCCATCGGCGCGAAGAAATCCGCAAAGACGGCCATGATGATCAGCAGCCCGACGAGGATGAGGCCCATCATGCCTGTCCAGGAGCGCTTCAGACGGCGCCACACGAGCGCGATGTAGCTTTCGTTGCCATGCGGCGGCTTCTTGATGGTTTCTTCGTGCGGTGGTGGCAGGGAGGAGTCGAAAGCGAACATATCAGGCTCCTACAGACTGACGGACACGCGGGTCGAGCAGGGCAAGCAGCATATCGGCGATGATGTTGCCGACAATCAGCGTTGCCGACAGCACCATCATGAAGGTCGCGGTAACATAGACATCGCCAATCGCCATGGAGCCGACGATGGCAGGACCGACGGTCGGCAGGGCGAAAATGATCGCCGTCTCGATTTCTCCCGTCAGCATGTAGGGAAGCACGACGCCCTGGTACATGACGAGTGGATGCAGCGCGTTGGGCACCGCATGGCGCATGACGACCGCGCTGCCGGTCAAGCCTTTCGCCTTGGCCGTTTCGACATATTGCGCGTTCAGCGTATCAAGGAGATTGCCGCGCATGACGCGCATATTGTAGGCGAGTCCCCCGAATGTGGCGATCGCAACGACTGGCCAGACATGACTGACCAGATCGACGAACTTCGCCCACGACCATGGCGCGCCGCCATATTGCGGCGAGAAGAAGCTGCCGATCTCGGAAATGTTGAATTGGAACACCAGCAGGTAGACGATGATCAGCGCCATCAAGAAGCGCGGCACCGTCATGCCGAGAAAAGAAATGCCGGAAAGAAGGCTGTCGATCCAGGAATATTGGCGTGTCGCCGCCCAGATGCCGAAGGTGATGCCGAGCACGGAGGCAAAGAGATGGCACACGAGGGCCAAGAGCAGTGTGCGCGGCAAGCGCTCTCCGACGACGTCGGCAACCGGCTTGTTATAATACATGCTGTAGCCGAAATCGCCGCGGGTGACGATACCGCCGATCCAGTTGAAATACTGGATGACCATCGGTCGATCAAGGCCGTGCTCGACGCGGTAGGCCTGGGCCTGCGCCTCCGCCTGCGCATAGGAGGCTCCGCTCTGGTTGATGAGCTGGGAGCGAATGTAATCGGAGTAATCGCCAGGCGGTGCCTGAATGATCGCGAAGGTCACCACGCTCAGGATGAAGAGCACAGGGATCGCTGAGGCTATGCGCACGAGCAGGAATCGTAACATCGGACGGTTCGCTTCTCCTTGCCGCCAGTCGCTCCTCGGCAGCGCGGCCGGCTTGTTGGTTATGACCGGCCGCGCGCCACGCGCGGCCGGAAGCTCACTTTCATTTGGGAGGGAGCTCTAGTTCAGCGGACCCTTTTCTCCCGGCTTGCCGGGAAGTTGCTCGGGGAAAAGTTCATATTTCTGCTGCTTGTCGGCAGCCACCCACAGGCGTTCGCGGATGACGGAATCTTCAGCCCAGTTGAACATGAAGATCGGTGTGCCCTGCGGGATGTTCGAGAAGCGCTTGTTGATGATCAGTGCCCCCGGATATTCCGTGAGGCCGACGGTGTTCACGTGCTCCGTCGAAATCTTCTGATACTCTTTCATCAGCCTGACCCGCTCGTCATTGTCCTGGCTTGTCCTGAATTTGTTGACGATATCGACAAGCTCTTTCTCGAAGGGCATCAGGTCGAGCTGGTCGTCCTTGCCGGCACGGTGATGCCAGCTGGTGCGCGGGCCGACAGGGGCGAGTTGCTCTGTATTTTGCACGACCGAAGCCAGTTCCGTGGTGTTGCGCTGGATCAGCCAGTCGAAGCGGCCGGCATAGTGCGCATCATCGCGCGTCGGTCCGTCGAGCGCATTGATAATGATCTTGAGGCCTAGCTTCTCCATCTGGCCGACGACGCCTTCTGCGAGGCTCTTGTCGGTGGCATAGTCGTTGTTGACGAGCAGCACGATTTCGACGTTCTTTCCGCCCGCCTGCCCGGCGGGGAAGTTCACGAAGCCGTCGCCATCCGTATCCTTCAGGCCCGCCTCGGCAAGTCCGGCCTTCGCGCCCTCAAGGTCGTTCGGATAGTAGAGCGTCGATTGCCGATCGTAAAAACTCGTGCCGGAGGACAAGCCGCCGGGGTAGATGGCCGTGAACGGTCCCTTGACGAGCGAATCGCCGATGGCTTTGCGGTCGAACGCCATCGTGACAGCCTTGCGGAAATCCTCGTTGCGGTTCAGCTCGCGGATCGCCTGGCCACGCGCATCCGGATCGCCCCAGCCGTTGGCCGAGAAATTCATGCGCAGGTTATAGCCAATCAACCGGGGGCCGAAGGCGAGACGGGCGGGTGCCGTTTTTTCGGCAGCACGTTTCAGCGAAGCAACGAAATTCTCAGGCTGTTCGAGGTTCGAGAAGTCGCCCGAGCCCGCGACCGCCTGAACGTCACGGTCCGCCCAGGTCGAAAGCTTGTAATGCAGCTCGTTGAGATAGGGGAGTTGGTTGCCCTTTTCGTCGACCTTCCAATAATAGGGATTGCGGCGCAGCACGATGATGTCGTCCGGCCGGTATTCGACAGGCACCCAGGCGCCCATCACCGGCATATTCATATATTCTGGCGGGAACGCATTCTTGAACTGGTCGTACGTGTTCTTCGAATATTTGGGATGCTGCGGCTTCAGGAGATGCGATGGACCCGGGCAGAAGTTGGGATAGGCCATCGTGTAGAGATATTGTTTCGGGAAGGCCTCCTTGAAGGTCCATTCGACGGTATAATCATCGATCTTCTTCAGGGTCGTGCCGGTGCCGAAGGCTTCCGGCGATGCGCCCCCGCCGAGGGGCGAGACGTTCGGGTCGATAACCTCGTCTTCCCAGTAGAACATGATGTCATCGGCGTTGAAAGGGGCACCGTCTGACCACTTCGCACCTTCGATCAGATGCATCGTCAGCTTGTGGCCGTCCTCGGACCACTCCCAGCTCTTGGCAAGGTTCGGAAGCGGCTCGGTATCCTTGGCCTCCACCTGGAAGAGCGGTGCGGTGCGCGTCAGGCATTCCGAAAGGCCGATATCGATACCGCCCCAGCCCTGCGTCTGGCCCGCGCCGTAGTTCCACCCTTCCGGCCGCCCGCCGATGACATGGCGCATCGTATCGCCGTATACGCCGATACCATCCGGCATGTTTTCGGTCTTGAAGACCAGCGGCTCCTTTGGAAGCCGATCCTTGACCGGCGGAAGCTTGCCAGTGTCGACGAAATTCTTCTTCACCCAGTCGGGCTCGTTATATTCCGGCAGCGCCTTGAACTCCAAAATGGAGTCGCGGGCAACGTATTTGATCTTGCCTTCAGCCGGAAACGGCGCCGGCGCCGGCGGAACGGTCGGTTCGGATGCATAGGCATTCAAGGCCGCGGCCGAGACGCTCAGCGCCAGTCCGGCGAGAACGCCAATTTTGCGAAAATGTCTCATCGTCTCTCCCTCTTGTTCGGAGCGCTTGCGCTCTCCGTTCTCCTCTAGCGGCGTGAAATCAGGTCTGAGGCGACAGCTTTTCCTCCCGGAAAACCGCCGCAACCCGCCTTCCACGAAGTTCAAACGGCCTGTTTCAAGGCCGCCTTTTCTGCGCGCAGCTCCTCGATCGAGCGCACGCTGCGGCGAGCAGCGCCGGCCCAATCACGCGTCTTCACGCTCGATTTCGACAGACGCTCCTGCGCAGCCGGCACAGCGTTTGCATATTGCGGCAGCCAGCGGGCTTGAGCCACGACCATTTCATCGACCATCTGCCAGACCTCTTCGGGCGTCGAGACGGCGCCGACCAAGGGGTCGTGCAGCACCGCAAGCTTCAACAGTTCGATATCGCCGCTGATCGCCGCATGGACGGACATGCGCTGAACGTTGATCGACGAGATGCATGTTGCCGCACAGGCTTCCGGAAGGGTGATGCCGGAGACCATGTTGATGCCGAAGCGATCGACGAAACCGGGCGACTCGATGACAGCGTCGGCCGGCAAGTTGGTGATGACGCCATTGTTCTTGACATTGAAGTGGCCGCGATAGACCCGGTTGGTCTCCAACGCCTCAAGGATATGGCTTGCATGCTCGTTGGAGCGCCTGGACGGATCGATTGGCTTCGACGCCGATTCAAGAAACTGCGGGAACTCCGTCTCGAACCAGTTGCGCGTTTCCGTCGAGTGACGGAGATAGCCGCCTGTCTCACCGTGGATCCAGTCGGACATGTCGATCCACTTGGTGATTTCCTCCGGACGCTTGCGATACCACGGCAGATATTCGGAAAGGTGCCCGTTGCTTTCCGTCGAATAGACGCCGAAGCGCTTCAAAACATCGATGCGCAGCTTCTCCTGCTGCGAATAGACCGGATGCGCTTCGAAGGCCGCAAAAAGCTCGTCCTTGCCGATCTTGCGGCCGTTGAGGCGCAGGTCAATGAACCAGGTCTGATGATTGATGCCGGAGCAGACGTAATCGAGATCCGAAAGCGACCTTGCGCCGAGAACCTCGGCAATCTGTTCGGCCCCATGCTGCACCCCGTGGCACAGACCGACCGTATCGACCTTGCCATATTCGATCGCAGCCCACGTATTCATCGCCATCGGGTTTGCATAGTTCAGGAATTTTGCGCCGGGTTCAGCGACTTCGCGGATGTCCCTACAAAAATCGAGAATGACGGGAATGTTGCGCTGCCCATAAAGGATGCCACCGGCGCAGATCGTATCGCCGACGCATTGGTCGATGCCATATTTCAGCGGAATGCGGATATCGTCGGCATAGGCTTCGAGCCCCCCGACGCGCACGCAGCTGATGATGTAGCGAGCGCCTTCGAGTGCCTTGCGGCGGTCGGTCGTCGCCGTGACCCTGGTCGGCAGCTTGTTCGATTGAACGATCTTGTCGAGGATCGCCTTGATCATCTGAAGGTTATGTTCACTGAGATCCGTCAGCGCAAATTCGACATCCTTGAACTCGGGAACGCACAAGATGTCCGTAAACAGCTTCTTGGTGAAGCCGACGCTGCCTGCCCCGATGATAGCGATTTTGAAACTCATAATCTTCACCTCAACCTGATCAGATGCTAGGTAAAGGACGGGCAGGAGAGGAAAGACCACATGCCGGCGCATGCAGTCCGAAAAAGCATAAATAACGCCTATATTTCCTCCCGGCCGTTCTCTCGACCGCAATCTCTTCCTCTAATGAAGGGGGATTATGCGGATATTCGCGGAGGTGGCCAGAGAAGGATTATGCTTTCGAGGGTAATTTTGTGCTGCGGAATTTGATCGCCAACGGCCAGTCCATGAGGACAATCTCCCTGCCGCGTGGGCGCCAGCGCCTGCACGCCATGCCGACGAGTGCTGGCTATGAGGTGCGGGAAAACGAAGTCTACGACTGGGACGGCAGGCGGCGCGGCCAGACCCCCTTTACCGTGCTGCAGCACACGATCAGCGGCACGGGCCGCCTACGCTACCAGAATCGCAATTACAGGCTCCAAAGCGGCGATACGCTTTTGGTTCTCGTGCCACACAATCACCGCTACTGGCTCGAAAAGGGCGACCGTTGGGAATATTTCTGGATATCGATGCACGGTGAGGAGACGCTGAGAATCCACAAGATGGTACTTGGGCTGGCCGGTCCGGTTCTAAGGCTCAAGCCATCGACCATTGATCATCTCGCCGACTGCAGCCTTCGCCTTGTCAAGGGTGCTTCAACGCCCGGAGCAGCGTCGGCGATCGCTTATGAGGCGGCCATGGCGCTTTATGACGACGTCTTCGGTTCTCCGGCTTTTGCGGCAGACCTCAGCGCCATGCAGCCGGTGATCGATCATATCCACGCCAATCTCGACCAGCCATTGCCGGTGAGCGAACTTGCGGGCATCGTCGGCCTCAGCCGCGCGCATTTTTCCCGCAGCTTCGCGGAAAGCGAAGGCATGCCGCCTGCCGAATATGTGCTGCAGCAAAGGCTGCAGCGTGCGGCAAAACTTTTGACGAAGGCCGACTTCCTGCCGGTCAAGGAGGTCTCGATCATGTGCGGCTTCGAAGATTCCAACTATTTTTCCAAGGTCTTCCGCCGCGTTTACGGCATCACGCCCACAGAGTTTCGAACCACGGGCATGTATGCAAGCATCGGCAACGCCAGACATCGATCGACATGATCGGGTCCCGGCTGAGATCTCAGCGCGTCGCCGCCGCAAATGACACAGGGAAATTTCCGTATTGCCTGCTTGCTCGCAAAGACATTGGAGCCAGAGCCTCTTTTCAGTCCGGGGGAGCCGACAGAAGCGATATTTTTTGATCAATATTTCCAGCCCGATCGAACCTTGACACCAAATGAATGTGACTTAATCTATTTTCGCGGATCGGAGCGTTGTTGGAGGCAGCGGCTCAAATCGGATCCTGACCCGGGAGGAGATACTCGTGAGGAATACAGCACTCATTCTTGCACTGGCGGCGACCACTTTCTTAGCCGCGCCGCATGACAGCCCGGCACAAGAGGCCATCACCGGCGACATCGTCGGCAAGTCCGACGCACCCAACAAGCTGATTTTCCGGATGACCACGGATGGTCCGCGCAACAACGAGCCGGCTTACGCCCAAGGCTACAGCAAGCTGTTCAACGACTTCATCGGCAAGCATTCCGACTGGCAGATCGAGTTGCAGATGATGTCGGGGGATATCGGACAGGAACAAGCGCGCATGCTCGAGCAGGCCAAATCGGGATCGGCCCCCGATTGTGCAGCCGTCGATTCCTTCGTATTGCCGCTCTTCAAGAAAGCCGGCGTCTTGCAGTCCTTCTCACCTTACTTCACCAAAGAGGAAATTGACCAGCTCTTCCCCTTTATCCGCGAAGGCATAACCGGCTCGGACGGCAACATCTACGCATGGTGGTGGTCGACGGACCTTCGTGTCCTTTACCGCAACAAGGAAATTGTTCCTGATGCGCCACAGACCTGGGACGACTTGAAGAAGGCGGCCCTTTCCTCGGTCGAGCAGGGAATGGAAGGCGTTCTGTTCAACGGCGGCCGCTATGAAGGAACAACATTCGACTGGCTCGCCAATTTCTGGGCCCAAGGCGGCAAATTGGTGGATGACGATGGCAAGCCGATCTTTGGCGAGGGCGAAAATCGCGACAAGTTCATCAAAGCCGTCAACTATTACCGCGATCTCGTTGAGTCCGGAGCCGCTCCGAAACGCGTGGCGACAATCGGCAACTATGACGACTTCAATGCAGCGGCTGCGGCCGGCACGACGGCGCTATTCGTCGGTGGCAACTGGCAATACGCGCAGCTCAAAACAGCGCTTGATGCCGATGAATTCGCGAAATGGGCTTTTTCCCCGCTTCCTGGCCCGGCAGCGGACCAGCGCTCAACGGGCACGGGCGGCTGGACGGTGGCGGCTTTCAGCAAGGACACTGAAAAGGTGAAGCTCTGCGCAGAACTTGCCCGCGATATCTATATGGGACCTGCCAATGCGCTGCAGGAACAGCTTCCGACCCGCGCCGATCTCTATGACAAATACGAGGTGTTTTCCTCAGACGCCAACAAGACCTTTGCGGCAGCGCTGAAGTTCGGGCAGGCAAGGCCCGGTGCACCCGTCTATCCTGAAATCTCAAATCAGATTCAGATCATGATGGGCAAGGTGCTGACGGGCGTCCAGCCAACCGAGGCCGCCGTGGACGAGGCATTCGGCGCTTCGCTTAGCGCCTTCAAACGCAGCTGAACACCACCTGGCGGCGCGGGCCGGAACGCCTCGTGCCGCCAGGAAGCCCGTGCAACCGCTGCCTAACGATGAAATGGCCGGATCGGACCGATGATGGATGCAAGCATTGCCGCCAGAGGCCCCCAGAGGATCGGCAGGAAAGCCGCCGGACGCCATAGTCCCTCCCCGCTGCCTTGGCTTATGCCGCTCATTCTTGTCCTTGGCGTCTTTTATCTTTACCCCTTGCTTGACGTCTTTCGTTTTGCGTTCACCAACGTCTCGCTGCTTGGCACGGACGAAGAATATACGCTGCAGACGATCGTCACCACATTGTCAAAGCCCGAGCTCTTGCAAATCCTGTGGGTGACATTCGTCTTCACCGCGTCGAGCGTCGTTGTGCAGCAATTCTTCGGGCTTTTCATCGCCTTGATTGTTTTGCACAGCGAAAAGCGCCGGCTCTTCGGCTCGACGATCGTGCGAACAACAGCCCTCGTCGCCTGGGTTGTTCCGGGCATTGCCGGCGGCATCATCTGGAAAATGCTTTTCAACGAAGCGCCGTTTGGCGGATTGAACAGTCTCTTGCGCCTGATCGGCGTTCCGGCTGTGCAGTGGTTGTCGGATCCGCACATGGTCATGTGGTCGGTCGTAATTTCCAATGTCTGGCGCGGCACGGCGTTCTCGATGGTTGTGATGTATGCGGCGAGCAAGGCCATCGATCCTGTTCTTTACGAGGCTGCCGAAGTCGACGGCGCAAATCCGTGGCAACGGCTGATCTATATCACTCTACCCCAGCTGCGGACCGCTATCCTCGTCAACATGATCCTCATCACGATCCAGACCCTGAACACGTTTGACGCAATCATTTCGCTCACCGGCGGCGGCCCCGGCCGCGCGACCGAGGTTCTCTCGCTATACACCTTCAATGTCGTGTTCCGAAATTACGACCTTGCAGCCGGCGCGGTCTTGTCGATCCTGATGCTTACAATCAGCCTTGGTCTTGCACTCGTCTATGCGCGTTTTCTGCCAAGAGGAGAACCGACTTGAGGCCTCTCAGACAAGATCGCATTGGCGATGCGCTCAGCTATCTGTTCCTTGCTACAACGTTTCTTTTCTTCGCCTGGCCGTTGCTTTGGCTGCTGTCGCTTGCGCTAAGAACGCGCAAGGAAATCTTTCTGGGCGTGAGCCGTCTCATCCCCAAAGCGCCAACTTTGGAAAATTTCGGCGCCATCTTATCCTCCGACAAGTTCGCAGGATATCTTTGGAATGGGTTGATCCTGTCCTCGTGCAGCGCAATCGGCTGCCTGATCGTGGCGCTGCCTGCAGCTTATGCCTTCTCCCGATTTCCGTTTCGCGGCAAGGGAGCTTGGATGATGGTCCTGCTCGCCTTTCAGATGATTTCACCGCTTGTGATCATGGTGCCGCTCTACCGCTACATGGCAGCACTTCACCTTACCGACAGCCATTTCGGTGCAACGATGGTTTATATTGCACTCGCGGTACCAATGGTGACGTGGATATTGAAGGGCTCAATCGACGGCATTCCGAAGAGCCTCGACGAAGCTGCCGTCATTGACGGCTGCGGTCATTTTAGCGTCTTTTGGCGCATCATCCTTCCCTTGTCGGCACCAGGCATCGCCTCAGCCTTCATCATCTCGGTCATCGCCGGCTGGTCGCAGTTTCTCGTCCCATTTCTTCTCATCAGCAAGGAATCGCTCATGCCCATTGGCGTCGGGATATTCCAGTATGCCGGAACACAAAACGACTCCTCCCTCCAGTTGCTGGCGGCGGCCTGCCTTGTATCGGTCGTTCCAGCCATTGTTGCCTTTCTCGCCCTCCAGCGGCTCATCCTCGGCGCCATGACGGAGGGCGCCGTCAAGGGCTGACATTGCATTCACATCTCAGGATCTCATCATGACGCTTACTCTGACCCAACGCCTCGACCGCATTCGCGTCCGTATCGCAGAGCTGGAATACTGGCGTTCGCGCGAAACAATTGAGATAGACGGCTGGACCTTTGAAGGAGAGCCGATCGCAATCGGCGACTCATGGCCACGCAAAAACGGCACGGTGCGCTTTTCCGGCGCAATCACCTTGCCCGGCCATTGGCCCCTTGACGACGCTCGGCTCGTGCTTGACCTTGGCGGCGAAAGCCTGATCACGATCGCCGACGAGACGGGTAATGAGACACGGCTCGGCCTCGATCCCTATCACCGGGAATTCCTTGTCCCTTCGCGCAGCATCCGCATCTCTTCCGAAACTGTCGCGCGCCTGCCCTTTGGAGAACCCGTGCGGCACCCGAGGTTGGAACGTGGTGCAGTCATCTGGCTGGACACTGCCGTTGACAGGCTCTGGCTGCTCTTGCGGCAGATCACCGAGGCGGCCGAAATCCTCGACGGCCACGAGGTCATTCCGCATCTCCTGGATGTCGCCGAGCACGCCATGCGCGGCCTCGACTGGCCGTCGGCCACCGCCGCCTATGTCGCGCGTACGGCGCCCTCGCCGGTCCAGCAGAAGATCTGGCAGTTGCCGCCACTTGAGGTTTCACCTGAAGGTCTTAATCAGAGCCAGCGGGCCAGCGTGCTCGAAGCCTACGAAACACTTGTTGGACAGCTCAGGCAACTGCGCGAGCGTTTTCCGCCGCAAGGCGCAATCGCACTGACCGGGCATGCGCATATCGATCTTGCATGGCTTTGGCCTTACAGCGAAACCCGGCGGAAGATGCGCCGTACATTCCACACGGCGTTGTCGCTCATGGAGCAATCGTCCGATTTCCGCTTTAATCAGTCCACAGCCCACTACTATGCGCAGATTGCCGAAGACGATCCAGGCTTGCTGGCGCGCATCATCGAGCGGGCAAAGGCAGGCCAATGGGAAACGCTTGGTGGCATGTGGGTCGAACCCGACACCAACATGCCGACCGGCGAGAGCCTCAGCAGGCAGATCCTTTATGGCCAGCGCTATTTCGAAAAGACCTTCGGGATTCGCCATACCGTCTGCTGGCTTCCCGATTGCTTCGGTTTTTCCGGCGCCCTGCCCCAGCTCCTGCGTCAAGGCGGCATGAACAGCTTCTTCACGATCAAGGTCAACTGGTCGGAAACCAATCAGTTCCCGGCCGACCTCTTCTGGTGGGAAGGGCTCGATGGCAGCAGGGTCCTTGCCCACACATTCGACAATCCGATGCAGGGCTACAATGGCTTCGTGCGCCCGGATTGTTTCGTGCCGACCTGGAAGAACTTCCGCCAGAAGGACAAGCACGAAACCACGCTGCTTGCTGTGGGCTATGGCGATGGCGGCGGCGGCGTGACGCCGGAAATGATTATGCGGGAAGAGCAACTGCGCTTCTTCCCGGCTTTGCCGCAAGCACGCTGGACAAGGGTCCACGACTTCTTCAAGGATGCGCATGACACGGCAGCCAGGAAGGACCTGACAGTCTGGCAAGGCGAAATCTATCTCGAACTGCACCGCGCAACGCTCACAAGTCAGAGCGCCGTTAAGCGGCTGCACCGAAAAGCAGAGCGCAGTCTGGTTACCGCCGAGACGCTGGCCGGCCTTGCTTATCTTCTGGGGGGCGAGCAGCCGGCATCAATGGAGCGCCCATGGCGTGTCGTCTTAAAGAACGAGTTTCATGACATCCTGCCCGGCTCCTCGATTGCCGAGGTCTATGTCGATGCCGCCAACGAACTCGACGCAGTCGTGGCAGAGGCGCGCTCAACTCAAATGGCGGCGATGGAATCGATAGCCGCGCAACTGCCGGTTGGAGAAGGCAACAATGTTCTGGTGGTCAATCCGTCGCTGTCTGAGCGTCCCATCCGCTTGACGCTATCAGACGGCAGCACAATCTCGGCCGAGGGACAGATCGCGCCGCTTGGGATTGCTGTACTGGCGACCGAAGCTCTCCAACCAAAGACCGGCCTTTCGGCTGGGCGCGACTATCTGGAAAACGCTGTCCTGAAAGTGAGGCTTGCCAACGACGGCTCGATCGCCAGCATTTTGCACAAGCCAACAGGCCGTGAGGCGCTTGAGGGCTGCGGCAATCGGCTTTTCGTCTATCCTGCCGACAAGCCGCGCAATTGGGACGCCTGGGATGTCGAAGAAGACTACGCGGCTCGTGGCGAA
This sequence comes from Rhizobium sp. 007, assembly GCF_015353075.1. Classification (NCBI taxonomy): domain Bacteria; kingdom Pseudomonadati; phylum Pseudomonadota; class Alphaproteobacteria; order Hyphomicrobiales; family Rhizobiaceae; genus Rhizobium; species Rhizobium sp. 007. The sequence continues at coordinate 1,699,806 of NZ_CP064188.1, forward strand.
GAGATCACTCATCTCGACAGCCTTGAACTGCTTGAGAACGGTCCCCACCGGGCGGCGATCAAGATCGTTCGAACCTGGCGCCACTCGCGCATCACGCAGGTTCTGTCGCTTGGTGCCAACGCGCGGCGGCTGGACATACAGACAGAACTCGACTGGCATGACCGACGTGTCTTCATTCGCACGCTCACGGGCGTTGCCGTGCGTCACGCGAGGGCGACCTGCGAATGCGCCTACGGGGTCGTGGAACGTCCGACCCATTCGAACACGTCCTGGGACGCTGCGATGTTCGAAGCACCTGCCCACCGCTTTGCCGATCTTTCGGAGCCTGGTTTTGGCGTTGCCATCCTCAATGACGCAAAGTATGGCCACAGCGTGCGCGGCAATGTCCTGGGCCTCTCCCTCCTGCGCGCGCCGGTCTATCCCGATCCGCTTGCCGACGAAGGCATCCAGACTTTCACCTATTCACTGATGCCACATGAGGGCACGTGGTACGAAGGGGGTGTGAGGGAGGAGGCCGAAGATCTAAACCAACCGCTGTTGGCCGTCGCCGTCACAGATCGCGCAACGGGCAGATGGCAGCCGCTTGCCGCCGTCGGGATTGATGCGGCACTTTCCGCCGTCAAGCCCTCGGAGGACGGCGATGGCCTCATCGTGCGCGTGTACGAGCCTGCCGGGCGGCGCGGGAATTTTGAGTTACGCCTTCCGCCGCGCTGGCAGAACATGGGCGTCGTCAGTATCCTCGAAGAGCCGATGGAGGTGCCGAATGCCGGTTTGCGCCCCTTTGAGGTCAAGAGCTGGCGAATAGCCAGGACTTGATGCGATACGGCTCGATGCAACAGCGCTCTTGGGGCGCTTTTCGCATCCACTACAATCGCCTAGTTTGCGTTGAGATTAGGTCACGGCGAAGGGATACCGGGATTGATACTGTCGGGCTCGAATACGGAGCAGGCTGCGGCGGCCAATCGGGCCATGATTCTCGCCGCAATTCATCGCGGCGCCCCGATCTCGCGCACGGAGCTTGCCCACCAATCGCGGCTGACGAAACAAGCCGTCACCCGCATCGTGGATCGATTGCTCGATGAGGGTCTCGTTATGGAGGCCCGCCGCAGGCACGGCCTGCGCGGACAACCTGCCATCGAGCTGGAGATCGATCCCGAAGGCGTGTTTTCGGTCGGCGCGAATATCGATCGCGATCACCTGACGATCGTCGCTGTGGATGCAGCCGGCACGGTGCGCGGACGCATCCATCACGAAAGGCGCTTTCTGCTACCGGACGACTTCGCGGGCTTGATGGCAGACGCGCTATCCTCCTTCCGACGCCGTAGGGTCATCGAAGAAGCTCGTCTGGCGGGGATTGGCCTTGCTATTCCTGACTGGCTGGGAGAGGTTAAAGTCGTCGGCTTTCCATCAGAATACCGGCAATGGGTTGGCTATGACGTGCGCGGTGCGCTGGAGGCAATTTCCGATCATCCGGTGTTCATCGACAATGACGCCAACGCTGCTGCACTCGGTGAAATCGAGTATGGTCTCGGCACGGAAATCGGCAGTTTCTTTTACATCCTCGCCAATGCCTGTCTCGGCGGCAGCCTCGTCATAGATGGGGTCCGTCATAAAGGCGCCAGCGGAATCGGCGGAGAAATTGGCTGGCTGCCGGTCGTCTTTGATGATGGCCCGTTTGCAGGAAGCACCCAGCCGCTGGGCGAAATGTTCTCGCTGTTTATCCTGTTTGACTATCTTGAGCGCAACGGCATCAAAGCGACAACCCCGGGAGATCTTCTCAACCTCGACAACGCGGGACGCAGCCGCGTCAGCAGCTGGCTGCGAAAGATCAGCGTCAAGCTTGCCCAAGCAATTGTCGATATCGGCATGATCGTTGATCCGGAAGGCGTTCTCATCGGTGGCCGCTTTCCTGTCCGTCTAATCGATGAACTGCTTGTCTACGTCCACGAGGAGATTACCCGGCTTGGCGCACGAGCGCCGTCCCTTCACCGGGCGGCCGGCTCGGAAGATGCCGCGGCTCTCGGTGCTGCCGCAATCCCGCTTGCCCATCGTCTGGGGTTGCCATCCGCCGAACCGGGTCAGAGGTTTCGAAATCCAATCAGCAGCCGACAGTCCCAGGACCCGGTCACGGTTGCGTGACGGTTGGCAGGGCGCGTCAAGCCACGCCCGAAAGATCATGGACGGTCAGCGGGCAAAAGTGTGTCGGAAAACGGCCGTAATGCCGCGCCGACGGCGACCCCTGCCCACGGAAAGGACGCACGCCGCACGGAGGGTATCCAAGGCGCGATCACGAGATCGCGAATTTTGTCGTCCCGTTCGCGCGACAGGCGCGCAATGATTGCCTCGAAAACATCGTCGGGCAGAGCACCACCGATGAGGATGGCGCCCGGAGCGATAAATCCTGAAATCGCCAGGACCGCCTCATGAAGATGGCGCGCAGCAATCGCCACCCAGCCATCCGTTTCGCCCCGGTGGGCTGCAAGGTACTCTTTGAGCGAGGGCAACGTCGCGACTTCGTTCAGGCTCGCGCCATCAACACCCGAGCGCATGTCGCCGATCTGGCCCGCCAATCCGTGAACACCCCGAAACGGCCGCCCGCCGATCAAAAGCCCGGCGCGCACAGTCTCGTCGACGATGACGATCACCAGACCGCCTTCGTGGTCGCCTATGCCCAACATACGCTCGGCATTGACCGCCGCCTCGGTGTCATCCAGAAAAAAGAGCGGGCCAACGTCCAATTCAAGGCTATCCTCAATGGCTTTCCGATCGAGTGCCAACCCGGCCGAGAGAGCGATGCCGCATCCCAGCAGTCTGCCAGAGAGGCCAGCGGCATGCCGGATGTGCAAAACAGCCTTCTTGATTTCTTCGGGTTTTGTGAAGGCGTGCTGTTGAAGGATCCTACCGGCAAGATCCATGACGACAGCTTCGCCGCCATGCGCACCGAGGCGGATTCCCAAGGAATATGCGGCGTCGGCTCGCAACGAGAACTCGAGCGCCGTGTAGTGCGCAGTTGTGGGACGCTTTTTCCCGCTGACCAGACCCGCATCGGCCAGGCGGCGCATAATCCCCGTTATAGCCGGCTCCGTGAGCCCAAGATGCCTGGAAAGCTCCTGGCGGGTAAGCGGCCCAAAGCGGCGCAGGAGCCCCATGGCCGTGCGGGAATTGTGATCTGCAATGTCGACCGGGCTGATGCCTGGACGATCATCGTTGCGATCCCGCCCCCTCGATGCGCCAGATACCGAAAGCCGCCGTCCTATTTTCAAATCAAGCCATTCCCGATACGATCGACAATGCAATACCGGGTCTTCGCCTGCATCAAAATGAAAAAATGCGTTTACGGGCAAACTGAAGGAATGGCGCCGCCCTCAAACGGCAGCCGGAACAGGCGAACTGCCGCAGCGCGCCGGCCATTTCCCTGTGCACGTTGCAGAACAGGCGTGACACTTTCATCATTCAATCACGCCTGTCCTTAGCGCCGCGGCCACCAGAGCTGTGTCCTTGTAGACTGCAAATGTATCCTTCAGCGCTTCGATATGCGTTCGCACGGTATGCACCGAGCACCCGAGGATGATCGCAATCTCCTGCGCGCTCTTTCCGTCGCACATGAGCGTCAGGATTTCCCTCTCTCGCTTGGTGATGTGGATCTCGTTCAAGTTCTTCCTCTTCGCTTAACGCATTGCGTGGCTCCTAATAGATATAGGTCCGTCGTGCGCTCGCCGGAGGCAGAACGAACCCGTTTTCAAGAATTCTGGGTGCACCTTGTGCAACAATGCGCCACCGCTACGCGGTCTGAGCATTGCGGCGGTCTCGACCGCACCCTTTGTTCCGTTCAGACGGCATCGAACCGTTAAGGCTCGCAGCATCTCCGTCAGTCTCTAGCTCGCTGTTTCTCTCAATGGCAGAACCTGGGCCCTTATATAAGCACTTGCGGAGCGAAGCACGACGGCAAATCATGCCGGAAGTGTCGGCTTGTTTGCACGCGCAGAAGCGATCGCCGACACGACCTGGTTGAGCAATTTTGAAAAAAAGGCATTGTGATTGCATCTGGCGCACTTTACGGTTGCGTTTTATGTCGGCTGTTGCAAAGGTAGATTATGCTTAGTTCCTTCCGTATTCTGGAGATTATGCAGCAGGGTGTCGCGCTGCTGGATCCAGACTTACGGGTTGTGATTTTCAACGATCGGATAGGGAAACTGTTGCAGGCCCCCAAAGGGGCTATTGAAGTCGGCGTCAGTGCGACAAGGATGGCTGCTCAGATTCCGATCCTTGGCCGGACGCAGCAATCCGACGACAGTCAAGAGAGCTGGCTCACGCATCTCCTCACACGTTCAACCTTGTTCTATCAGGAGATCTCAGTCGGTGAGAGGATCGTCTCGCTGACCTCCACGCCGGTGGACGACGGCGGATGGTTGATCAGCTGCGATGATATTTCGGCGCTGGCCAGCATAAGAAAGGATATGGCCGATCAGAACCGCCGCTTCGATGCGGCACTGGCAAACATGCCGCACGGTCTGTGCATGTTCGATGCTGACAAGAACCTGTTGCTGTGCAACGCAGGCTATTGTCGCTTGTACGACCTGCCCGAAACGTTGACACGGCCGGGGACGCCTCTTTGGCAAATCCTCGACTATCGGCAAACAGCTGGAAACGCGCCGGTTCAGCAGGAGGCGTATTTCGATGTTGTCGTCGAAGCCGCGCTAAAGGGTTCCGCCGCCAGTGAGAATATCGTCTTGATGGATGGCAGGGTGATAAAGCTCACACATAACCCGATGGAAAACGGCGGCTACGTCGCAACCCATGAAGACGTCACCGAATCCGTGCGCGCCGAAGAACAGATCAAACACATGGCTGGTCACGACCCGCTGACTGGCCTGCCCAATCGCACGCTTTTACGTGAGAAGCTTGAAAAGGAATTGGCCCTTGGTAACGGGGGCAAGCGCTGCGCGATGTTATGCCTGGATCTGGACCACTTCAAACGTGCGAATGATACATTGGGGCACGCCGTCGGCGACCTCCTGCTGAAGGCCGTACCCGACAGGCTGAAGACATGCCTGGGTGAGGGCGATAGCATTGCTCGGCTGGGCGGCGACGAATTCGTCGTCTTTCAGGAGGAGGTCCAAACGAAGGAACGCGCCGCGGCACTTGCACAAAGACTTGTCAATGCTATCGGCGAAACGTTTATCGTCGAGGGGCAGCCTGTTCAAATCGGGGTAAGCATCGGCATTGCGATAGCTCCTGACGACGGCGACACGGCAGATGGTGTGCTGAGGAATGCCGACACCGCTCTCTACAAAGCAAAAACGGATGGCAGAGGCACCTATTGCTTCTTCGAGCCTGCAATGGATGCCGGCATCCAGAAGCGGCGCAAACTCGAAGTCGACCTTCGGCAGGCTATCGCAGGGCGCCAGTTCGAAATCTACTATCAGCCGCAGGTCAATGCAGGAACCGAAGAGGTTGTCGGCTTCGAAGCGCTCTTGCGTTGGCACCATCCCGAGCGGGGCCTGGTTTCACCGGCTGAATTCATCCCGCTGGCGGATCCTCCTTGAGCTATCTGAGGCTTTTTCCGTTTGACAAGATCAAGATCGATCAATCATTCATCCGTGAACTTGGAGATTCCAAGGATTGCGCCGCCATCGTGAAGGCGGTGGTCGATCTGGGATCCAGCCTCGGTATCACGACCACTGCCGAAGGCGTCGAAACGACCGACCAGCTCGATCAAGTGAGGGAGCACGGCTGCACCGAAATTCAGGGATATTTCTTCGGAAAACCTCTGCCTTTCAGTCACGTCGAGAAACTCTTGCGCAAAGGCTCGCCTTCCCAGTCGCGCTGAGAAGCCTTCGGAAGCCAAGCGTCTGGCCGCTTCTTGTCTGACAAAAGCGCCGCATACCATCGCGGTGAATCGGCTTCGCCGCAGTATTCCCCGAAAGCACGACCAGGTGCCGGACGCCTGGCGTCCGGCACCACCCCAGCGCAGATGGAAGAGCGTTACTCCTTGTGCCTTAAGAAGACCGTTGCGAGCGGCGGCAGTGTCAGAAGGACGGAATACTCCTTGCCGTTACTTGGCTGGCGTTCTGCCCAGACCTCAGTCTGGCCAAGATTGGCCCCCCCGTAGATCGCCGCGTCGGTATTGAGTACCGCCTGCCAGCGGCCCTCCGTGGGCACACCGACCCGGTAACCGTAGCGCGGAACAGGGGTGAGATTGGACATAATCAGCATCAGCGACGAGCGGTCGGGCGAACTGCGAAGCATGCCGTAGACGGAGTTTTCCGCGTCGTCTGCGACTGCCCATTCGAAGCCAGCGGCATGAAGGTCGCTGAACTGTAGCGCCGGCTCTTGCGCATAGAGCCTGTTGAGGTCACGGATCAACCGCTGAATACCTGCATGAGCGGGACTGTCGAGCAGGTCCCAATGAACGGAACCATCGTGGTCCCATTCACTCTCCTGGGCAAGCTCGCAACCCATGAAAATGAGTTTCTTGCCTGGATGTCCCCACATGAAGCCGTAATAGGCGCGCAGATTTGCAAGCCGCTGCCAGTGATCGCCGGGCATCTTTGCGAAAAGCGAACCCTTGCCGTGCACAACCTCGTCATGGGAAAGCGGCAGCATGAAGTGTTCGGAATAGGCATAGATCATGCCGAACGTCATCGCCGCATGATGGTATTTGCGGTGAACTGGATCTTCCTGCATGTAATGCAGGGTGTCGTGCATCCAGCCCATGTTCCACTTGAAATCAAAGCCGAGGCCACCGTCCTCGGGCCGCGTCGTGACCCCTGGCCAGGCGGTCGACTCTTCGGCAGCCGTAAAGGCATGCGGGCACCGATGATGGATGATGCTATTCAGGTGCTTGAAGAATTCCACCGCCTCAAGATTCTCGCGTCCGCCATATGCGTTGGGGATCCATTCGCCCTCGTTGCGGCTGTAGTCGCGGTAAAGCATTGAGGCGACCGCATCGACGCGCAGACCGTCGACGTGATAGTGTTCCAGCCATTCAAGGGCACTGGCGATCAGGAACCCTTTCACCTCGTTGCGCCCGAGATTGTAGATCAGAGTGTTCCAGTCCTTGTGGAAGCCCTCGCGCGGGTCTTCGTGCTCGTAAAGCGCGGTGCCATCGAAGCGGGCAAGCCCCCAGACATCGGTTGGAAAATGTGCCGGCACCCAATCGAGAATGACGCCAATGCCGGCAGCATGGCAGCGGTCGACGAAATAGGCGAAGTCATCCGGAAGGCCGTAACGGCCGGTCGGGGCAAAAAGGCCAAGTGGCTGATAGCCCCAGGAGCCGCCGAACGGATGTTCCATGATCGGCAACAGTTCGATATGCGTAAAGCCGAGATCTTGGACATAGGGAACCAGCCTCTGGCTGAATTCGACCCAGTCGAGGGACCGGTTTGCCTCCTCGGCAATCCGAAGCCAGGAGCCAAGATGCACCTCGTAAACTGAAATTGCGCCTTCGAGTGCGCGCTCGGCGCGGTGAGTACGCATCCAGTCTTCATCGCTCCAGCGGAAGGGTTTTGAGGGCGCGACGATCGAAGCCGTAGAAGGTGCGGCCTCGCTGGCACGGGCAACCGGGTCGGCCTTTTGCGGCATGAGATTGCCGTTGGCATCAATGAGTTCGAACTTGTAGCGTTCTCCATGCGTCAGGCGCGGGATGAAGAGTTCCCATACGCCGGCTGAAGGACGCAGTCGCATCGGATGCCGGCGACCATCCCAACTGTTAAAGTCGCCAACCACGGAAACCCGCCGCGCATTGGGTGCCCACAGACAAAATCGCACGCCCTGTATGCCATCGATCTCCATCGGAATGGCCCCGAGCGTGCGGCCGAGATCATAGTGGGTGCCCTGAGAAATTAGATGCAGGTCAAGCTCACCGAGCAGCAATCCAAAAAAATAAGGATCCTCCGTCTCCTGTACGGCATCCGGCCAGTTGATGCGAAAGAGGTAATTCGTCGTGCTACCGATTGCCCCGGCAAAGAGGCCACCTTCATGAATCGTCTCCAGTCTCGTCAGCACGCGGCCGGTGTCAGCCTCGACCACGTCGACGGATGCTGCCCCGGGCAACAAGGCTCTTACGACGGTAAGATCGCCATACTGGTGGCGTCCAAGGATCGAGAATGGATCACCGTGAAGGCCTTCGACGAGAGCCTGAAGGCCCTCCTGGACAGTGCCTATCATCAAGTCTGTGCGCTCGTATCTCATGCGACTTTCTCCAGCAGTCTCGATGCGATGGCCGAGAAACCGCCAAGCGGCAGGGCCAGCCAGTTGGGTCGGTTGCGCGCTTCATAGGCGATCTCGTAAGCGGCTTTCTCGAGCAGGAACAGATCGAGGATGCGACTGCGCGAATTGGTCGGAATGTTGAGTTCGCGCACGTCTTCGATCACTCCGAAATAAGCACCGAGGAACGCCTGCTCGGCCAAGTCGATGAAGCGCCTAACGAGTGCGCTGTGTCTTTGGTCTTCCACCTCGCTTACCCGTTCCAGGTCAAGATCGGCGGATGCCGCCAAATAGCTAAACGACCTCAGGAGGCCCGCGACATCTCGCAGGGGATTGGTCTTTGCACGGCGTTCGGCAAGATCGCGTGCGGGCTCGCCCTCAAAATCGATGATGTAGGCATCCCCTTCCGCAACCAGGACCTGGCCGAGGTGGAAATCGCCGTGATTTCGGATCATCAGCGTACCGACCGCAGCCCTGGCGAGATCGTCAACAGCATTCAAGAGATCCTCGCGCTGCTGGACGAGAAAGCCGATCTGTTGCGCCAGCGCCGGCGCAAGACTGTCGCCGCTTGCCTCAAGCATGGCGAGGCTGCCGCGAATTTGCTCCCTTACAGCGTTTGCCCAGCGAGCGGCGTCCTCATCGGTGATGCGGACGGGCTTGAAGGCTTCGTCTTCGGTCGGCCGCGCCAACGCCGCATGCAATTCGCCGAGCCGCTTGCCAACGGTCGCAGCGAACGCGACGAGCGGCTTGAAATGCTCGTCGGCCGCCTTGCCGTCAACGCCGGTCACCACGACCTCGTCGGTCGAGCGACGCAGATTGGCCAGCATCCAATTCCACGCATCGCCCTGATTGCGAATGGCTCTTTGCACGATAATCAGCGTGTATCGGCTGCCATCGGGTGTGATATGAACGACTTCGCCGAGCAGGTGCGCGGTATTGGCATATCCGACGCTGGTCAGCCGGCGCGTCATCTCCACTTCCGGATGGACACCGGGGAAGATATGGCGGATGAGTTTTACCATCGCCATATCGCCGACGATCAGCGAGCTGTTGGATTGCTCGGCAGAGAGCCAGTGCACTTGTATGTCATCATCGACGCTCATGCAGTCGAGCTGCGCGGTCCCTAAGAACTCGAGCTTGCCAGCGCGACCGGCAATGACGGCACGGTCACAGAGGCCTCGTATGACGCCGCGTGCAAGACCTTCCATCGCAAATCCGTCAGTCAGGAAGCCGACGCGACGGCCCTGACGGAGACGGGCAAGGGCAAGCTGCTGGGCAAGAGCACTGGGCTGGCTGTCATCCCACGATACGGCAAGCGGCAGCAGGTATGTCTCATTGCGAGCTTCCAGTTCCGCTTCCAGTTCTGCAAACAAGATGTTGCCGGCGAATGGAAACGGCATGGCGGAAATCAGGGACGCACGCCTTAACCTCTCGCCCTTGGCGGCGAACCAGCGCCGCTTGCCGAGATAGGCCGGCAGCACCTCGCTCGAAAGCGTACCTGAAAGCCGGGGCTCATCGAGCAGTTCCTGCAGGTCGCGACGCACGACCATGGTCACCATGTCCTGCATCTGCTCGGGAGGCTCGGCGCGCCATGCGGGGCCATCAGTCTCCTGGCTGAGCTGGAACCAGAAGAAACCATAAGGGGGCAGCGTGAGCAGATAAGTGAGTTGACCGATCGGCGGGAAAGGAGACATGCCCGTCAGCTCAATCGGGATGTAACCGGCAAAATGGGCAAGATCCAGCTCGACGGCTTGCGGCAGGCGCGACAGGTTGGCGACGCAAAGGATCGTTTCGCCTTGGTATTCCCTAAGATAAGCAAGGATTTTCCTGTTGCCGGGCGACAGGAACCGTAAGGAACCGCGCCCAAATGCAGTATGCTTGTTGCGCAAGGCCAGCATATGCCGTGTCCAGTTGAGCAACGAATGGGCATCGGCCCCCTGCGCTTCGACATTAACCGCTTCGTAGCCGTAAAGCGGATCCATGATGGGCGGCAGAACGAGGCGCGCGGGGTTTGCCTTCGAGAAGCCGCCATTGCGGTCCGGAGACCATTGCATCGGCGTTCGCACGCCATCGCGGTCGCCTAGATAGATATTGTCGCCCATGCCTATCTCGTCGCCGTAGTAGATCACGGGAGTACCGGGCATCGAAAGCAGAAGCGCGTTCATCAGCTCGACGCGGCGGCGGTCGCGCTCCATCAGCGGCGCAAGACGTCGCCTGATTCCGAGGTTGATGCGCGCGCGGCGATCAGCGGCGTAGATGTTCCAAAGATAGTCCCGTTCGTCGTCAGTGACCATCTCGAGTGTCAGCTCGTCATGATTTCTCAGGAAGATCGCCCATTGGCAACTCTCCGGGATTTCGGGCGTCTGACGCATAATATCGGTGATCGGAAACCGATCTTCCTTGGCGATTGCCATATACATGCGCGGCATCAAGGGGAAGTGGAATGCCATGTGGCATTCATCGCCGTTGCCGAAATAGTCGCTGGTATCCTCCGGCCATTGATTGGCCTCGGCAAGCAGCATCTTGCCAGGGTGAGTGGAATCCAGCGCTGCACGGATCTTCTTCAGGATTCCATGCGTCTCTGGCAGGTTCTCGTTGATTGTCCCCTCGCGCTCGACCAGATAGGGGATTGCGTCCAGTCGGAAACCATCGATTCCGGTTTCCAGCCACAAGCGCATCACGCTTAGAAGCTCTTTCAGTACGAGCGGATTATCGAAATTGAGGTCGGGCTGGTGGGAATAGAACCGGTGCCAATAATAGGCGCCGGCGACAGGATCCCAGGTCCAGTTGGACTTTTCAGTGTCAAGAAAGATGATCCGGGTTTCCGGGAACTTCTGATCCGTGTCCGACCAGACGTAGAAGTCGCGCTCCGGCGAGCCGGGAGGCGCATGGCGCGCCCGCTGGAACCACGGATGTTGATCGGAGGTGTGGTTGATTACGAGCTCGATAACGACTCTCAGCCCACGTTGATGTGCGGCTTCGACGAAGGCCTCGAACTCCTCCATGGTGCCGTAGTCCGAACTGACATTGGTGTAGTCGGCGATATCGTATCCATCGTCACGGCGCGGGGACGGGAAGAACGGCAAGAGCCATATGACATTGGCTCCGAGCGAAGCGATGTGATCGAGCTTCTCATGCAGTCCCTCGAAGTCACCGATGCCGTCTCCATTGGCGTCGAAGAACGACTTGATGTGAAGCTGGTAAATGACAGCGTCCTTGTACCACAGGGGATCGGAATCTTGCTTGCTTGTCTGCGTCTCGGTCTGCGTCTGACTACGGCTTGTGGTTGCGACGTCCATTTTGCTTTCCTCCCTTATCTCACACGCCAGATCGAAAACGGCAGCCCGGCGTGGGGATCGAGCCGAAGGCGCTGAACCTTGCCGGTCCAGGTGAATTTGTGACCGTCGATCAGGTCTTCGAGATCGAGCGCGGCATGGTCCGCGAGGTTCCATGACCAGAGCGGAATTTCCACATCTGCCTCGTGGGCATTATGCGGATCGAGATTGACAGCGATCAGCAGAGCGTTCTCGCGCCCGGGGCTCGCCTTTTCGTAGAACATGATGTTGTCGTTCCAGGCTGTGAGAAGCTGCAGGCCATGGTGGGAATGCAGAGCCGGGTTTTCCTTGCGGATGCGGTTGAGCATCGTGATTTCGGACTTAATGTTGCCCGGCCGATCGTGGTCCCAGGCCCGGATCTCGTATTTTTCTGAGTCGGCATATTCCTTGCGCTTGGCGTCCGGGCGACCCTCGCAAAGCTCAAAACCGTTATAGACCCCCCATAGTCCCGACAGTGTCGCTGCGAGCGCCGCACGGATGAGATAAGCCGGACGAGGCGCATTTTGCAGAAAGTCAGGGTTGATGTCGTGCGTATTGACGAAGAAGTGCGGACGGAAGAATTCCTTGGGTTCTTCCGTCGTGATCTCACGCATGTACTGTTCCAGTTCCCACTTGGCGGTGCGCCAGGTGAAATAGGTGTAGGACTGCGAGAATCCGATCTTGGCGAGCCGGTACATCACCTTGGGTTTCGTGAAGGCTTCCGACAGGAATACGACCTCCGGGTGCCGGGATCGGATGTCAGCAATCAGCCACTCCCAGAACGGGAAAGGCTTAGTATGCGGATTATCGACCCGAAACAGCTTTACGCCGTTGTCGACCCACTTTTGAACAATGTCGCGCAGCGCAATCCATAATGACGGGACTGCCTCACCCGCGTAGAAGTCGACATTGACGATGTCCTCGTATTTCTTGGGAGGATTTTCCGCATAACGTATGGTCCCATCCGGTCGCCAGTCGAACCAGCCCGGATGCTGTTTTAGCCACGGATGATCGGGGGAAGCTTGAATTGCAAGATCAAGCGCTATCTCCAGGCCCTCGTCCTTGGCGGCATCGACCAACCGCCGGAAGTCCTCGAAGCTGCCGAGTTCGGGGTGAATTGCGTCATGGCCGCCCGCCTGCGAGCCAATCGCGTACGGACTGCCGGGATCGCCTGGTTCTGCACGCAGGCTGTTGTTCTTACCCTTGCGATTTGTTGTACCGATGGGGTGAACAGGCGGAAAGTAGAGCACGTCGAAGCCCATTGCGCGAATGGCCGGCAACCGCTTGATAACATCATCGAATGTGCCGTGTCGGTCCGCATCGCCGCTCTGGGAGCGCGGGAATATCTGGTACCAGCTTGCGAAGGCGGCAGCCGAACGCTCGGCATCGAGCGGGATGACTTGAGACCGGAGCCGGTAAGGACGCCTATCTGCCGCCGCCATCAGCTCGGCGGTTTCTGTGGCGAGCAGGATTTCGGTGCGCCGTGCATCCTGCGTCTCCGTCAGTTCGTCGAACAAGACTTTCAGTCGGCTCTTGATCTGGCCGTCGGCGTGATCGAGCGCGTCCAGCACGAGGTTGATGCCTTCCTGGATTTCCAGCCTGAGATCGAGACGTGCCTCGTGCTTCTTGACGAGTTCATAGCGGTAGATCTGGAAGGGGTTGCGCCATGCTTCCACGACGAATTCGTGCCGCCCTAGGCGCTTTGCCACGAATTCCGCACGCCAGCGATCGTTTTCGACGAGCTCCATGCGGACTTCGTTCCACCCGCTCTGGTCGGCCGGGCGCCAAAGAAGCGCCGCCGACAGGGGGTCGTGACCGTCTCCAAAAATATCGGCTTCAACCTTTATCGTTTCGCCGACAACGCGTTTGACCACGAAACGTCCCTCGTCGACCGCCGGCGTGATTTTTTCGATTGCCAATCTTGCAGACGCCGCGGCCTCGCTGGCTGCGGGTACAGCAAGTGCGTCAATGATGGGAACGGACGACAGTCCTTCGAAAACGCGAAGCTCACCCGGTTTCAACTTCAGTTGGGCGTCAAGGATCTCATCGTCGGCCTGCGGGTTGCTCAGCGGCAGAAATGAGGATGCGGCCTCCCGCACAAGATTGAACGGAGCGCCGACGCTGCGCCGCAGATCACGATTGAGGACGACGACACGCACTTTCTGTGAGCTTGGCACATCCTCCTGATCCGTCTGCATCAGAGCAACGGCCGGCGTTTGGCTGGTGGAGATGAGCTTGAGCGGCCGACGCGCGAAACCGGCAGCCGTCTTGTTCGTCCAGGCGTTGACGGCGCGAATATCGCCGGAAAGGTCGAACGCGCCCCGTTCGCGAAGGCCGCGCAGGCCGGTCCCGTCCCCATGCATCGGATCAAGCGGTGCGGCGGCACCATACTCGAAGCCCATTGGGATCATCAGGCCGCTGGCAAACGTGGAAGACAGCCGCAATGCTCGGACGGCCTTGCGCTGTAGGACCTCCCAGCTGTCGGTGCCGTGGGCGACGCGCTTGCCGAACGGCGCTTCCGGAAAGGTGATCTGATAACCGATCTGCCGCTGGATCTGGTATTCCTCCATGATCCAACGTTCCTCGAGGTCCCACCATGCCAGCGAGGAGAAGCTGCCATCAAAACCGGTTCCCTCCAGGGCCTTGCGGACTTCGAAGTCGCTGCCCGGCGTCCAGGCCAGAAAGGTTGTTTCTGGCGCAGACTTGCGGGTCGACAGGATGATGTTGAACCAGGCTTCCGGCGCCAGGCTTGCGATGCCGAGGCAGCGAAAGCCTGCAATTCCGAGGCCGGTAAGCAGCCTCATCCGAGCGAGCCAGTCGTCGAGATGGCCAGGATCACGTGTAGGATCGATGCGCTGGCTGCCGGCTTTGTGCGGCGGCACGCGCGGATCGGCGACGACTGAACCTGAAGCCTCGTCGACCGCCACCCGATCAATGGCCAGGTCGAGCATGATCTTGAGCTTGTTGTCTGTCGCGGCTTGGACCAAGGCTCCGACGGCCTCAGTGACAGAACTTCCCAGCCCCAATGCCGGATCGAGGTGATCGAAGCCTTTCGTGACAAAGACACTGCTGTTATGACCGCGTTCGAAAAGTGGAGCCGTCAGGACCGTGTCAAAACCAAGGTCTCTTGCATGCGCAAAAACCTCCCTCCACGCCGCCAAACCCTTCAACATCAGGGGATGCACGTAGTAGATCTGCGGCGGAAGTTGCGAGCTTCGCGACACGAATTGCGGGCGCGTGTTCATTGTGAGTCCCTAACCTTTTCAGCATTAACTGCAAGGCCGCCGTGCTTGTTCCTTTTTTTTACTGGCGCAATTGACCATCATTTCCGGACATGGCGCCGGGTTGGGTACCGGAGCTCGCTGACCAGATGACGATCTGGCGACTGTGGTGCGCGCTGTGGGCCGCCTGTCCTAGAGGGTCCGGAAAGCCGCTGATTGCAGTCGATACTGCCGCCATGGCAGCGCGCATAAGACTGCGCCGTCCGGGGCCGCGCCGATCAGCCACGCATCGAGTGGTGCCGTTTAGGGAAGATCATGGAAGTACAGCTAAGCGCGCCGATTTCCAGTCTTGGGCCAGCAGTCGCCTATCATCGGCTTGCGCCAAAATGGCTAAAGCGCTGAGAACGGAACGGCGTCAGATCGATCGACGGTTTCCGCTTTGAGACGAGATCTGCCACGAGCCGCCCGGTGATGCCAGCCAGCGTCAACCCGAGGTGGCCGTGCCCGAAGGCGTAGGTCACGTTCGGTGATGTCGGAGAGTTACCGATGACCGGCAGCGAATCCGGCATCGATGGACGAAAGCCGAGCCATTCCAAGGTGCCCTCTCCCGCACCAGGCAGAAGCGCTTCGACGCCCCTGCGGATCATGGCCGTGCGGCCGGCATTGGACGGGGCCGAGAGGCCGCCGAGTTCCACCGTGCCGGCAGCGCGCAGGCCATCTGCCATCGGCGTCATGTAGAATCCGTGTTCCGGATAACAGACGGGGCGCGCCAAGAGAGAGCCGGCCGACGGGAAGAGCACGTGATAGCCTCGTTCAGTGTCGAGCAGGACCCTGTCGCCGATCTGCCTCGCAAGCGTGCCTGACCACGCACCTGCCGCCACCACGGCGTGATCGGCACCCATTTCATCATCACCGGCCCGGAGGCGGACGCCTGCTTCTGTTATCTCCAGCCCGCTGGCGTCGCCGCCGACAAACGTGCCGCCGCGCTCGCCGACGACCATGGCAAGCGCGAAGGCCAGCAGCTTCGGGCTCGAAATCGTATAGGCATCGCGGAACAATACGCCGCGACAATATAGTGGTGCAAGATTGGGCTCGAGATCGCGGATTGCCGCGGCGTCCAGCCGCTCCAGGGCAACACCGTGACGCTCGCGAAAGAGCATTTCAGGCTCCGCCGCCTGAAACTGCGCCTCTGTCTTATAGAGATAAAGACATCCATGGCGCCGCTCAAGCGCCTTTGCGCCTGCTTCGTGGACAAGCGGCCGCCAGCCGGCATCGGCCTGCATAAGAAGGCCGGAGAGCACAGCGGCGATCCGTTCGACCTCATCCTTGCTGCTCGATGCCACAAACGCACGCAACCAAGGTGCCAGATGCGGAAGGTAGCGCCAGACGATTGCAAGTGGGCCAAGCGGGTTTGCAAGCATCCCTGGCACCCGCCAGGCAATGCCGGGCGTTGCGACGGGCACGACGCTATGAGGCGCAATCGTGCAGGCATTCCCGTATGAACAGGCTTGCTTATAGGATGCGCCGGCGAGCGGTGGCTCGCGGTCTATGACGGTGACGCGATGCCCTGCCTTTTGCAGCCAGAGCGCCGAAGCAAGGCCCACCAAACCGGCACCAATCACGAGAACATGTCGCCGCTCCGTCTCCGGCAGCGGCGCGATTTCCAGATTTGTCACGCCCGATTGCTCAGACATGACCGATCAACGCCCGGGGACGGTCGGCGAGTGTCGAAGCGATGATCCGCAGCGCCGTCGTCAACTCTTCGCGCGAGGCGGCACATCCAATGTTGACACGGACGGCATGCTCGACCGGCTGCCGATCGCAGGCAAAGGCAGCAGCCGGCATGACCGCGACGCCGTGAGCACGCAGGTTGGCGGCGAAATCTTCTGCCCGCCAGGGTGCCGGCAATCGCAGCCAGACAAACATGCAGCGGGGATCCGCTGCAAAGGAGTGGCCTGCCAGAATAGTGGTAACAAGCGTGTGGCGCGCCCGAAGTTCGGAAAGCTGGGCCTTCAAAATGGCCTGGGCGGTGCCATCCTCCAGCCACCGGCTTGCGATGAGGAGCGGCAACGGCGCAGGCATCCAGGCCGTTGTGCGCACTGCTTCGGCAGTCACCTGTGCAAGCCCCGGCGGGCAGGTCAGATAGCCGACGCGCAGGCCCGGCGCCAGGGCCTTAGAGAGGGCCGAAATATGGTAGGTCCTTTCCGGCGCAAGCGTGGCGAGCGTCGGAGCTCGGGTGCCGAGCATCGGTCCATAGACGTCGTCCTCGATGATCACCACGTCGTGGCGTTCGGCCACGGCGACCAATTCGTGGCGCCGCGCCTCGCTCATCGTCACGACACTCGGATTGTGCATCGAAGGAACGGCGAACACCGCCCGGACCGTTTCGCGCCGGCAGATATCCTCAAGCTCGCTTGCCGACATGCCCTCATCATCGCTGCCGATGCCAACGATGCGAAAGCGAAACATCTGCGCGAGCGCCTTCAGGCCATAATAGGTGAGGCGGTCCGAGACGACTACGTCGCCAGGCTCGATCAGGCTGCTGACGGCTGCCAGGAGGGCGTGCTGGGCCCCGCTGGTGACGACGATGTCGTCAGCGGATGGTTCAAAGCCGTTGAGCCCGATCCAGCGCCGGCCGGCGGCGCGTGCCCAGGCGGCTCCTTCGGGCGGCTGGTACTCCTGCATTTCCTGGAAGCGCGAATCGGCCGCAAGTGTGGGGAGTGTTTCGGCAAGGCGTTTTTGGAAATCATCGACAGCCGGGCGGTTAACGGTAAGGTCAATGACGCCGCTGGGCGGTGTCGCGCGATCGACGCGCGGCATCGCACCTTCCCTCATCACAATCGTCCCGCGGCGCGTACTTCCCACTACCAGATTGAGGTTCTGCAGCTCGCGATAGGCTTTGGTGACAGTCGATACATTGACCGAACGCTCCTTTGCCAGATCCCGTTGCGGCGGTAACTGGCTTCCGGGCGAAAGCTCGCCGGAACGGATTTTTGCCTCAATCTCGCCGGCAAGCTCGAGATAGGCGGGCCGACGCGCCGGTCGCTTCAGCACCCCGCTCTTTGTGTGGTTCTCCTGCATATCTCTCGGCATACAAATTTCCGCATCTGCTTTCGAACGCCGATCCGCTGGTATGGCGGAAAATGCACTCGTTCTCGTTGCTTTCCCTTATCTCTTTGCTGCCTATCATTTTTTTCTATGAATTTCGAGGGGCAGTTGATCGCCATACAAAATTATTTGTCTTGCTTGACAAAGTTGACGCCAGCGAGACAATATCGATCGCACACCGAGACAAAAGGCAAAGAACCTGACCGGTGACCGGAGGATTTTCATGAATGAGCCTTTCATCGCCTTTGAAGGCGTCCGCAAATCCTATGACGGCAAAAGCTACGTCGTGCGCGGGCTCGACCTCAGTGTCGCAAAAGGCGAATTTCTCACTTTGCTTGGCCCGTCCGGCTCGGGCAAAACCACGACACTGATGATGCTTGCCGGCTTTGAGGCTCCGACCCATGGCACCATCACGCTCGCCGGTCACCGCATCGATAGCGTACCGCCGCACCGCCGTAACATCGGCGTGGTCTTTCAGAACTATGCGCTTTTCCCGCACATGACCGTTGGCGAAAACGTGGCATTTCCACTCAAGATGCGGCGGCTCGGCAAGGCGCAAACGGCCGAACGCGTGCGCCGCGCACTCGACATGGTGCGCATGGAAAGCTTCCAAACGCGCCGGCCGAACCAGCTTTCCGGTGGCCAGCAGCAGCGCATCGCACTGGCCCGTGCGCTGGTGTTCGAGCCGCAACTGATACTGATGGACGAGCCGCTCGGCGCGCTTGACAAGCAATTGCGCGAACACATGCAGCTCGAAATCAAGCACCTGCACGGCCGTCTTGGCATCAACGTCGTCTATGTGACGCACGACCAGAGCGAGGCACTGACCATGTCGGATCGCGTCGGCGTCTTCGATGACGGCACGCTGCAGCAGATCGCCTCGCCGCACGCCCTTTACGAAGCGCCGGCAAACCCGTTTGTCGCGACCTTCATCGGGGAGAACAATGCCATCGCGGGCGAAGTGGTCGAGCTTGTCGGAAAGACCTGCCGGATCAGGACCGCGGACGGCTCCATCATCTCGGCTCTTGCCGGTGACGGGCTGAAACAGGGGACGCGCACGACCTTAGTGCTGCGCCCGGAGCGCATCACGCTGTCGTCTCCTGCCGAAAGTCCCAACCGCTTCACGGCCAAGATCGTCGAACTGATCTACCACGGCGATCACCTGCGGCTGCGCGTCCAGGCCTGCGGGTGCGATGACGTCCGTATAAAGGTGCCGGCTGCATTGGCGGACACGTTTCGGGCCTCCGGGGACAACATCGTCATCGGCTGGGCGCCGGAAGACTGCCGGGCGCTGGCTCTATCGTGAGAGCGAAAGGCCTAAACTGCATTCAACCAGAACAGGGGAACAAATATGAACCGCATCTCGATACTGCTTCAGACCTCCATGCTTTGTCTCGCCATGAGCGCACCTGCCCTTGCTGGGGATACGATCACGGTAACGTCGTGGGGAGGCGCATATACCAAAAGCCAGGAGAAAGCCTTCTTTGGTCCCTACTCGAAGGAGACCGGCGTCAAGATCCTGCAGGACGAGTGGGATGGATCCACCGCGAAATTGAAGGGCATGGTGGAAACCGGCCAGGTCACCTGGGATGTCGTCGATGTCGAACCAGGACATGCGCTGCAGGGTTGCGACGAAGGATGGCTGGAAGAGATCGACTATTCCAAGCTCGGCGGCAAGGAGGCCTTCATCGATGGCGCGGCAATGGACTGTGCGGCGGCCACCATCGTTTTCGGCACGATCTATGCCTATGATGCATCAAAATTTCCGAACGGCGGGCCGACGACGATGGCCGATCTGTTCGACACGAAAAAATTCCCCGGTCCGCGGGCGTTGCGCAAAGCGCCGAAGACGACGCTGGAATTCGCGCTGATCGCCGATGGCGTCGCGCCGGCCAAGGTCTATGACGTCCTCGGCTCGCCCGAAGGCGTCGATCGCGCCTTCAAGAAGCTCGATACGATCAAGAAGGATGTCAAGGTCTGGTGGACGGCCGGCGCCCAACCGCCGCAGCTTTTGGCCGACGGCGAAGTGCTGATGACCACGGCGTGGAACGGACGCATCTACGATGCCGTCAAAAACAGCGGCAAGAATTTCAAGATCGTCTGGGATGGCCAGGGGATGGACTTCAACCTTTGGGCCGAGCCGAAGGGATCGCCGCACAAGGAGGCGGCCGACAAATTCATCGCCTATACGATGACCCCGGACGTCATGGCCCGGCAGTCGCAGTACATCTCCTACGGCCCGACGCTGAAGGCGGCGATCGCCAAGGTTCCGGCCGACATCCTACCCGACCTTCCGACGGCGCCCGAAAACACCAAGAACGCGTTCGTGGTTTCGGCAGAATTCTGGGCCGACCATGACGAGGAATTGACCGAACGCTTCAACAAGTGGCTGGCGCAATAGTCCTCGCTCGGCGGGCGGGCTTTTCCTCCCGGGCCTGCCCGCCCATTTTTTGCGAATGAAGGTGTGCCATGGCGCTCATGCTTACCGACGACGTCATCAACAATGCCATCGACACGGCGCCTCTTGCCCGCCGGCTGCGTGGCCTGCGACGGAAGGGGCAGATGAGAGCCTTGCTTCTCGTCGCGCCGCTGATGCTTTTCCTGCTGGCGATCTTCATCCTGCCGATCGGCATGCTTCTTACCCGAAGCGTCGACAACCGCGAAGTGGCGCGAACGCTGCCGAACACCGTCGCAATGCTTTCCTCGTGGGACGGCAGAGGCGTACCAGACGAGGCGGTCTATGCCGCCCTCGCAACCGACTTGAAGGCATCGTCCCGCGAGGATGTGGCCGAGATCGCCAAACGGCTCAATTATTACGAAACTGGCATGCGCTCGATGCTTTTGAAAACCGCGCGCACGATCCGCAATGCAAAGGCGCCCTACGAGGATGCCTTCGTCGCAGCGGACGCTCAATGGGCAACGCCCCGCTATTGGCATCTTCTCAGGCAGGCAATGCCTGAGCTTACCGATTTCTATCTGCTCGCAGCGTTGGACATGAGCCGCGACGAGACCGGCGTTATAGCGACAGTCGCACCCGAAAACGCCGTTCATGTCGATGTACTGCTGCGCACCTTCGCCGTCAGTGCTTCGGTGACGCTGCTGTGCCTGCTGCTTGGTTATCCGCTTGCGGCATTGATCGCCCGGTCCAAGGGGGGCGCCGCCAACACTCTGCTGATCCTCGTGCTCCTGCCCTTCTGGACATCACTGCTGGTGCGTACGAGCGCTTGGGTCGTGCTATTGCAGAGCCGCGGCGTGGTGAATTCCGCGCTTGCATGGCTTGGCGTCATCGACCCATCGCAGCCGCTGGAACTCATCTACAACCGCATCGGCGTCTTGATCGCGATGACGCATATCCTTCTCCCGTTCATGGTGTTGCCGATCTACAGCGTCATGAAGAGCATCCCCCCGATCTACTTGCGCGCCGCCTCCTCGCTGGGGGCGCCACCACTATCGGCCTTCTGGCGAATCTATTTGCCGATGAGCATGCCAGGCGTCAGCGCCGGTGGACTTCTGGTCTTCATCCTGGCCCTCGGCTACTACATCACCCCAGCGCTCGTCGGCGGTCCGCGCGATCAAATGGTCAGTTACTACATTGCCTACTATTCGAACCAGGTGACCAACTGGGGGATGGCGGCGGCATTGAGCGCCATCCTCCTGGTCGCCGTGCTCATCCTTTACGCCGTCTACAATCGCATGGTCGGCATTGATCGTCTAAGGATAGGCTGATGAACCACTCCCTTTCCGTCGAACGCCTGCTTCCCATCCTGCTATGGATTGCCGGCGGCACTGTCGTTGTCTTCCTGATCGCGCCGATCATCGCCATCGTGCCCCTGTCGTTCAACGTGGAGCCCTTCTTCACGTATCCGATGCCAGGCCTCTCGCTGCGCTGGTATGAGGAATTCTTCTCCTCCGAAGTCTGGCAACTGGCTCTGAAGAACAGCATCATCGTCGCCGTCTGCACCACACTGGTGTCAACCGCACTCGGGACGTTGGCAGCAATCGGCCTTAGCCGGCCGGAATGCCCCTTCCGCGCCACACTGACTGCCATTCTGATTTCACCGATGATCGTACCGGTCATCGTCTCGGCGGTCGGCATCTATTATGCCTTTGCAGCCGTCGGTCTGCTTAACAGCTTGACCGGTTTAGTCCTTGCCCATACCGCAATCGGAGCGCCCTTCGTCGTCATTACCGTGACGGCGACACTTGCGAGCTTTGATCACAATTTGATGCGCGCGGCCTCAAGTCTTGGCGCAACGCCCCTTGAAGCCGTGCTGCGCATCATGCTGCCGATCATCGCACCGGGTGTCGTGTCGGGTGCGCTATTTGCCTTCGTCACGTCCTTCGACGAGGTGGTGATTGCACTTTTCATCGCCGGCTCCGAGGAACGCACCCTGCCCCGTCAGATGTGGAGCGGCGTTCGCGAGACACTGAGCCCGACCATCGCCGCCGTCGCAACACTGCTGATCCTATTCTCAACGCTGTTTCTCGCAACTATCCAGTGGCTGCACCGGCGCGCCGAACGCCAAAAGCTCATGCACTGATCGGGCTTTACGCCAACGCGTCTGGCGTGCTGTTCAGATGGACACCAAATTGGTCTTATGACGGCAAGGCTGCAGCAGCCTTGGTGTGCCGAACCCATTCGGCAAGAAAGCGGCTCTCGGCAAATGGCCGGTGCCTCCCTGGCTCCAATGAAGTGCCGCTCGTCTTTCGCACGGCCAATACTCACCTGCCATGACTGCATTTTTCGCGGCCGGGCTTCGGGAGCTGATTTTCAGCGTGTTCGGCGCCGGTGAACGGCCACCATGGATGCCGCCGAGAATTTGTGATGAAATCAACCGAATTGGGCGCCGAGTGACATCGAGATCCTGTTTTCGATTCACAGTCTGCCATGGAAGATGAAACCGATCAGGACGCCCAGCAGCAACGCTTGATGCTTTTGAAGCACTCAGACCGGCCAACATCGTTTCAGGAGATGCCGGACAACAAAGAGATGGGATCGTGTCGATTATGAGCTTTTTTGAAAGCCTCCTCGTCTTGTCTCTCGTGGCGATCCTGCTACTGCAGGTTTCGCGACGTCTGTCGCTTCCCTATCCTTCCCTGCTGGCAATGGCGGGCGCTGCAGCTGCGCTTGTGCCGGGAACCCCATATGTCTCACTTGAACCTGAGACCGCCCTTGCTTTGTTCATCGCCCCCGCGCTGATGGACGCGGCATTTGACTTTCCAGTCCGAACTGCCCGGCGTTTCTGGTTGCCGTTGCTCGTCTTTGCCATCGGTGGAGTGATTGTCACAGCATTCGCCGTTGCGCTTGCAGGATCTTGGCTTGCTGGCCTGCCGTTTGCGGCCGCGCTCGTCCTTGGGGCCATTGTCGCACCACCCGACGCAGCAGCGGCGACTGCGATCCTTTCAGGGGTGGCGATACCTCGCAGCACAGATGCCGTGCTGCGAGGCGAAAGCCTTTTCAACGACGCGGCCGCCCTCCTCATCTTCGGGGCCGCGCTCGCGGTACATTCAACGGGGAATCTTGGTGTCACCGTCGGCCTACATTTCGCCCTTGCGGCTCCCGGCGGCATCCTTCTCGGTATTTTGGCGGCTTTCGTCGGCAAGCATCTTTCCGGTTTCGTGTCCGGCACCTTGGGCGGAAACCTGCTTCAGTTCGTCCAGACGTACCTGCTTTGGATTCTTGCCGAACATCTGGGGCTGTCGGCGGTGCTTGCGGTCGTGGCCATGGCCATGGCTATGGCAAGCAGCGTCGCGACATCTGCGCGCATGCGGGTCCAGTCCTATGCGGTCTGGAGTGCCGTCGTCTTCGTCCTCAACATCATGGCATTCCTATTAATGGGCATGCAGATCAGAGGCATCATCGCAGGCATGCCGGAGGGTCAGCTCGGCCAGGCCTGCACATTCGCTGCGTTTGTCGTCGCGATCGTCGTTCTCGTCCGGTTTGCGGTCTGCATCGGCTATAACCGTATCCTGGCCAGCCTTGCACGCCGCCGCGGACGAAAGGAACCAGCGACGATCAAGCAGGCGGTTCTCGCCGGCTGGTGCGGAATGCGAGGACTGGTCACCCTTGCGACAGCATTCGCGCTGCCGAGCGATTTTCCTCAGCGCGACACAGTCGTGCTGACTGCTTTCGCGGTGGTTCTTGCAACACTCGTCATCCAAGGACTGACGCTTTCACCCTTGATCCGATGGCTGGGTCTCGACGGGCGCGCAGCGGCAGCCGAGGAGCTGCGGGGCCGTCGCGCGCAGATCACAAAGGCCGGCATCTGCGTACTGGAGGATCAATCCGGCCCGGAGGCGGAGCTCTTGAGAAGCAAGTTTCTGATCGAGCAGAAAGCACTTTTCAATGTTGAAGGACCCTCCTCGCTTGAAACCTACCGCAAACTGGCGCTGGGCTCGATTGCCGCCCAACGCATGGAGCTTGAGCGACTTCGTTCCCAGAATGAACTCAACGTCGATGAGTACAATCTGCTGCTTGAGGAGATCGACTGGCGAGAGCTTTCTGTTTTGCCGCTCGAAGATCGGAAGATTGAGGAGATCTGAAATCACGCGCTGCATTCCTCGTGTCCCCGCGAGAATGCCTGGTCCCTGTCGCGTGCTGAAATTCTTGCCCAGGCCCCTCAGGCGATGGTCTTTACAAGCTCCTGCGCCGCCATCACTCCAGTATCATATGCGCCGTGTGCAGTCGAATAGCGTCCAGTCGAACAGGCTTCACCTGCAAAGAAGATGCGATTGTCATGCGGAGCGGCAAGCGTTCTGCGAAGATCAGACGCTCCTGGGCTGGCGTATGAATAGGAGCCGCCGATGTGCGGATCGGAGCCCCAAGCCGAAAAGGAGATCAATGAAAGCTGCCGTCCGATGTCGGATCCCAAAGCGCGCTTCAGCTCGTCAAGTCCGAACTGGAATGCCTCCTTCGGTCCCCCACGTTCTAAGTCATTTGCCAAATCCCCTGCATAATATCCCTCCACAACGGGATTTCCTAGGGGCCTGATTTGGTAGGCACCTGTCCGGCGTTCGCGATAGGAGCCTAGAAGATGACTGTCCAGCGGTAGGGCGTCTGGCCTTTCCACCTTCATGAACAGTTTGTTCGCAAGGCCGAGGGGCAGGCGGGAGGCTGCATCGATTTTTTTGGGAAGCGGCGGGAGAAACGCGATGCGCTCACTCGCAAGCACATTCGTAGAGACAGTGACGATTACCGCCTTGACACGGAGGTGGCCTTTCGATGTCGAAATACCGACGTGATCCGCGGCGCGGTGGTCGATGCGTTCCACGGGGGTCTGCAGCTCGATCGCAAGGGGTCCGGCATAGGCGGAGACAACCGTTCCATAGCCTTCACGTACTCGCCAGTCGGGACCGGGACCGGGCTCATACCGCTGGAGGTCGACAACCGACGATCTTTCAAGTCCGGCTCCGGTGATGAACGCACCGACCGCGTGGACGTACTCGTTCCACCTGCCGCCGGCGGGGAGCATGCTCGAAAGCGCCGCATCCTCGCCCTCATGGGAATTGATCCTCTCAAAGAATGCTTCGAGGGCGCGGATTGCGGGCCGGGCGTCAGCGTTTGTTTCGAGCTGGCGACCTCCCTCGTCCCATGGGGCGCGGGCGTCATCGATCGTAAGCCCCAGTTTCCGGGCGATCGCCGTCCAGGCATTCGTTCTTGCCCCATGCAGCCATCCGCATCCGACGTCAAGGGCGCCGAGTCCCGCACCGAAATGCTCAGTCCGCGCTCGCCCTCCTATACGTGCGGACGCCTCCAGAACGACGAGCGAAAGGTCCGGTCGCGCCGCCATAAGGTGCCGGCCCGCCGCTATACCGGCCGCGCCAGCGCCGATGATCGCCACATCTACTTCGTTCTCAGTCACAATGGTGCCTCCCGATTGAGCTCAGAACGGCCATGGTGATCCATATGCACCAGCGTCAGCATAGCTTCGGACAGAGCCGGAGAATAGCTGCGGACACTGACCGCTCCCATTAGCCAGTTTCGAAGGAGATGCCGCCCAAAATCAGGTGATCTTCGCTGAAGCCGCATCCTGAATACTTCGGAGTCGTCAAGATGCGCGCTGCGGACTTTGCGCCGCTGTCGTTTCATGGCTTCTGGCTCGGACAAAGATCAAGGTATCTCAATAGTTCCTGGCCGCAGTCTTTGAGAGCAGAACTGCTCTGGCTTGCCTTCGCGATCCCCATTGCCCCCCAGTATGAAGCAATGATGAAGATTGCTGCGGCCTCGGCATCAAGGTGCGCGTAGCGTCCGGCGAGTTGATCTGCGCGGATCTTTTGCGCAAGTTGACTTCTCCATTGCGCGAGGATTGCGACGGCGGCCTCCCGCATGGCGCCATCTTGTCCGACCGGTTCGCTCACCATGTTGCCGAGCGGACATCCAGAGACAAAGCCCTGTTGATCCAGTTCTCGGATGATCTCGGTGAATATGGCTTCTATGCCGTCGGATGCCGTCTTAGCCTGTGATATCGGCTTGATCCAAGTTTGCTCGACTGCGTCGGCGACATTGCCGTTCAAAACTGCAAGACCCAGCTCCTTCTTGGTCGGGAAGTGATGTGAGAACGCTCCACCTGTTACGCGCGCCGCCGCCTTGAGGTCCTGAACGGTAGTAACGCCGTAGCCGCGGGTGGTGAAGGCGTTGAAAGCGGTGTCGACAATTCGCCTTCTTACGCCTTCCGGATCGTTCGATCTTCGCTTCTGCAGACGTTTCGCCATTGAAGGGTTCTGTAACATAACTTGACAAACAGGACAATCGACCTGTAATTAAAAACAGGACAGCTATCCTGTTTTTTTGAGGGATCAATGCGTAACCCCACGTCAGCCGATTCAGTCTTCGAACTCCGCCAGTACCGTCTCCATCCGGGTGCGCGCGAAACGCTGATCGACGTTTTCGATCGAGAATTCCTGGAGACACAGGAGGAGGCTGGCATACGCGTCGTCGCTCAGTTTCGCGATCTCGATGATACCGACAGCTTCGTCTGGCTGCGCGGCTTTGCGAATATGGAGTCGCGAAGAGAGGCGCTCGGCCGCTTTTACGGAGGCTCGGTCTGGGCGCGCCATCGTGATGTCGCCAACGGCACAATGGTCAATTCCGACAATGTTCGGCTGCTGCGCCCCGCCAACCTCGACCCGAGTTCTCAGCCGTGCGCCGCAGAGCGGCCGCGCTCCGGCAGCACTTTGGAGTCGTCCGCGCTGTTTCTTTGCGCGATCCATTACACTGCGCCGGGTAAAGAGGAGGCTTTTTCTGCCTTCTTCGAAAATGACCTCCGCTTACCGCTTCTCGAAAGTGGCGCGACCGTCCCTGCAACCTTCATGAGCGAACACAGCGCCAACACGTTCCCAAGGCTCCCGATCCGAGAAGGAGAATCGGTTTTTGTCGCTCTTTACCGTTTCCCGACGCCGCAAGCTTACGCCACTCATCTCGGCGCACTTGCAGCGTCGCGGAAGTGGACCGAGGAAATCGAACCGCAAATCATGCGACGCACGTGGCGGGCGAGCGAGGTGCTGAGGCTTTCACCGACGTCACGATCGTTGATGCGCTAGTTTTGTCGGAACCTCCATCGATTTTCAGGCCCGCGATGAATTCCTTTTCAACTGCCTAGGGCCTCGCCGATGGCGGCAAGCAGCACTCGGCCCTCGAAGGGCTTACGAAAAAAACCGCTGATGCCCTGGGCGCGGCCCTGATCCGCGATCTCATGGCGGCCTGTGATCAGGAACACCGGCAATTCCGGATGCGCCTTCTTCACCAAGTCACGAAGTTCAAAGCCATCCGTGCCTGGTATTCCTATGTCGGTGATGAGGACATCCACGCCTGACAGCCCGCTCGTGAGCAGCGATTCTGCGGAAGAAAAGCTGCGTGCTGCGTAGCCCCCGGACTCCAGGAGTTCTTCCAGCGACTCAAGTACCCTTGGGTCGTCATCAACAACCGCCACGACAGGTCTTTTTTTGCTCATGCTCTGCTCCCTCTCGCTTGACGCGAGTGAGTTATTGACATTTCCAACTCCGCTATCCCCCGCATAACGTTCCTTGTGTGGATTTGCTGCATGACCCCGCTGATCCGCAGTTCTGCAGCGGCCTATCTGTTAAAGACACCGCTCCCGTAAGCGGCAGCCCTTCCTCGGCGCATCAAGTTCATGACGCTCCGGTCTTCTCCCGATCCTGGCCGATTGCCGCCTGGCTGAACGCCGTTCGGATGCGCGCATCGTCATTCACGCTCCATACGAATGGATCATTTGTTGTCATGGAGCTGAGTTCATTTCGGCCGGCAATGTGAAGATGAATTTCGCTCCGTGTGGTTCGTTTTTCTCGGCCCATAGCTGTCCACCATGCGCCTCGACAATCGAACGGCAGATCGCAAGCCCCATGCCCATCCCGTTCTCTTTCGTCGTAAAGAACGGCTCGAATATCTTGTCAGGAAACTGAACGCCACGGCCACGATCACTGATCTCGGTCTGAACCATGTCGCCCATCCGATGTACCCGTATCCGAAGAACCCTGTCATTTTGAACTGACGCCATCGCGTCCATGCCGTTGCGAATGAGATTGATCATAACCTGCTGAACCTGGACGCGATCGAACGCGACAAGCCGAAGATGGTCCTCGACCTCGATGCTCATGCGGACGCGGCGCCGTGACGCCTCCTCGGCCACGAGATCGCGCACCTCGGCGATGACGCCGCCGAGGGTCGTACAATCTCGCGTGTCTGAGGACTGCCTGAACAAGGCGCGAATGCGGCTGACGACGTCGGCGGCGGAATTTGCGCTGTGAATGATACGCTCCACCGTTTTTTGAGCTCGCTCGATATTTGGTGGCTCGGCTGTGAGCCAACGCTGGCAGGCGCTTGAGTAGTTCATCACGGCCGCCAGGGGTTGATTGACCTCATGCGCGATGGATGCCGAAAGTTCAGCAAGGCTGGCCGCCTGGCTTGCGCGGGCGAGGCTCTCTTGCGTTAGAAGCAACTTTTCCTGAGCTCGAACCTCACCGTCGATATCCAGGCAGATGACGTTCCACTGCACAATGGCGCCGTCGGCGTTGCGCATTGGCGCTGCGCGCGTTTCGACCCAGCGATACTCACCATCGAAGCGCCGCAGACGGTGTCTCCGAGCATAGGGCTCACCGGTGGACAGGGAATGGGCGTACTGCTCCTTAACGCCCGCGACGTCGTCTGGATGAACGCCGGCGTCCAGTGTGCCGGCCAGCCGGGACTTTCCTGCGCCGTCCAGTTCTTCAAGCTCGTATCCGAGGAATTCGCGGAGCTGCTGGCTGCGATAGACCGGCTCACCATCCGGCGCCGCGCAATCGATCAAGGCCGGCAGCGTTTCAACCAGCTGCCAGAGAAAACGCTCTCTCTCGCGCAGCGCCTCCTCGGCATGCATTTGATCTTCGATGTCGTGACAGAGGCCGTACCACTGCAGGATGCGCCCGCCATCATCGCGCAGCGGCTCAGCGCGGGCCGACATCCAGCGATAGACCCCATCCGCACGACGCAGGCGATAGTTCAGGGAAAAGGCCGCGCCGCTGGCGAAGGAGTGATTGAGCGCGTCCGCCAGCCGGGTTGCATCATCGGGATGGACGAGCGCTGCTATGGCCGCAGCCAGCCCGCTCGATTCCGGACTATCGTAATCGCCTACGTCCAAACCGAAGAACTTGATCATGCGCTTGCTGAAGAAAACCGGCTCGCCCTCTGGACTTAGCCGCCAGAGCAGGCTTGGAACCATGTCGACGAGCTGCGAGAACTCCCGTTCCCGGTTGAGCAGAGCCTTTTCAGCCTTCTTGCGTTCTGTGATATCGATAAAGCCGACCAGACTCTTGTCGGCGACGGCGCCGGGACGGGCGGTTGTGAATAGGACGTCGATGACGGTGCCGTCCATTCGCGCCACCTGGGTCTCCTCCTGGAAGACCTCCTCGCCGCGATAACGCGCCTCAATGGAGCGACGTATGGTGGAAATGCTCGGCTGCCAGTAGCGGGTAATTGGCCCGTGCATCTCCTCGGCATTTTTTGCACCGAACATCTCGATGAGATGTTGGTTGACCTCCTCAACCTCCAGAGCTTCCACGGCGCGCGGCAGGAATTCGGGATGCTCGTCGATGTAGGTCTGGAGTTCCGTCACGCCCTGCGCCCGCAACTCCTCGAACAAGGGAATAAGCTTGCTGGCACCCACCTGCGTGAGCCCGATCGGCATATAGTGGAACAGGTCGCGGTAGCGACGCTCGCTTTGCTGCAAAGCCTCCTGCGCCGTCACCAGGTCATCGATATCGAGACAGACCCCATACCATTGCACGATCCGGCCGTCGGGGTCGCGCAGCGGCTCCGCACGCCCCTCGGTCCAGCGATAGGTTCCATCTGCCCGATGCTGACGATACTTCATCGCGAAGGAGGTACCAGTCTCGAACGAGCGCGCGAGCGCCTGCTCCACCGCCTGCCTTTCTTCCGGGTGGACATCGGCCAAGGACCGCGAGGCGTCCGGCGCGGTCAAGTCTTCGAGCGTGACGCCGACCATGTCCATGAGCCGCTTGTTGATGTAGGACGGGATCCCTTCAGGCGTCGTGCTCCAGATCAGAGCGGGCACGGCGTCGATGAGCTGCCGGAGCTGCCGCTCACTTTCGCGCAATGCTTCCTGCGCGCGCACCTCATCATCGATGTCGATGGAAATGGCCAGCCATTGCACAATCACGCCGCCTTCATCCCGCAACGGTTCCCCGCGGCCATCAACCCAGCGATACGCGCCGTCCGCGCGACGCATACGATATTTCATGGAGTATGGCTCACCGGTGGCTAGGGAGTGTCGGACCGTCTCTAGCAGACGGGCTGCATCTTCGGGATGGACCAGAGACTCTATGGCTGCCGCCATCCGGCTCATGTCCGGCCTATCCAGTTCGGCCACGTCGTTCAAGCCGAAGAAGTCAAGCAAGCGCTTGTTGAAGAATGTCGGCTTGCCTTCGGGCGTCAAACGTCTGATCTGGACGGGAACCATGTCCACGAGCTGCGAGAGCTCCCGCTCCCGGTCGCGCAATGCCACCACGCTTTGGCGCAACGTGAGCAGCGCCAGCTGATGCTGCCGGGATATAGCGGCAACGATGAGCGCAGAAAATGCCGAGATGGCCAGAAAAAGCTGCAGCATTATCTGCTTGTGCTTCAAGGACTCGGCATCGCCGGCAAATTGGCTGGCGCCGGATATTGTAAATACCGCCGTGATGAGAGCAAGGAGGGTCAAGGCGACGGCGGCGCCTCTGAACTCAAAGCGCGCCGCAGCCCAAAGAAGGGGCGGCATGATGATGTAGGCGAAGGGTAGATAACCGCTCAAGGAAAGGGCGGCGACACCAAGAAAGATCAGCCCAAGGACGCAAGCTTCCATCCATCGCGCGGACGAGAGCTCGATCCTACCGCGCCAGTTCTGGAACACGACCAGCGCCAGTGGCGCTACGATCAGGATCCCGGTGGCGTCTCCGACCCACCATAGTGGCCAAGCCGCCACGAAGGTCTGCGATTGTATGCCAAACCACGCAAGTGTCGCACTTCCCACCGTCGCGCCTACGACTGGCGCAATTCCGGCGGCCAGTACCACGAATGCGAGTACTTCCTGCAAGGTTTCCAGCCGAACCGGCCGCCTGCAGGTCCGATTCACAAGCCAAGCGCCAACCGCCGCTTCAAGCGCGTTGCCGATATAGATCAGGAAGGCTGCAGGCAGCGGACTATGGAACCACAAGAAATTGCTGAACAGTTCAGCCAGGCACCCCGCCAGCACCCACCACGGCCAGCTGTACCTGGAGGCGACGACAAGCGTGGCAATGAAAAGTCCGCCCGCAGGCCAAATGGAGATACCTGTTCCAGGTACGATTGCGAGCGACTGAGCGAATGCGCAACCCAACACATAAGCTGCAAAAAAAAGCCCCAGGTGCAAGAATTGGGGACGATGCGACCAGACGCACCTCATCGGCAGCTCCTGTCGGACAAAGGAAGTCTGGGCACTGTCAGCGCTTCGTCCGGCACCTTTACCCAATATCCGGGCTGATTTAATCATACCCCAACTTAATCCCAGCATGCCTATAGTGGACCCTCCTCACGAAAGCCGGAATAGGTCCTGCGCTTCTGCGCTTAGGATACGTGGAAGCAAGCGACAAAAACACCTATTCCGAAGAATAGGGTCCGGCAGCTTGTCGGTGAAGCCCTTCTTGGAGGTCGCCAGGCAGTCCAGGAAGCACCGAGGCCTGGAGCTTTTTTGTCCCGGCATCAAAATACCCGAGAGGTTGACCCAAACCCTCATCCTTGCAAACTAGGGGCAGGAAAAATCGGCTTCAATGCGCCCCTTCGCATTTTTCATGCCTCAGATCCGCAATGGTTTCGACAGCATAAACCCAGGTCAGCTGGCGAAGATCGCTCGGCTGGGAGAGATCCCGCCCTGGACAAGGACGGCGGTCATGGCAGTAAAGAAGGCAATTTGTACGACCAGCCGGAGGTTCGCGCGCCGAGCCGAAAGCAGATGCCATACGACTATTCCAGCCAATCCGAGAAAGATCATCCAGGCCAGGGGAGCGCTCGCGATTTCACTCAGATAATCCTGCAGCATGATGGTCATCTCTTGGCGTAAATGGCAGATCGGTTTGCGCCTGACATTCGAAGACTTCAGTGTCGACGGGGTTTGGAAGGCCTGATCTGGTGTGAAGGAACCGCCTCGATCCGGGATACTTTTGAATATGATGGCAGCGAACGCCGGCAATGATTGCAGACCAGCATCTTCGAACCGCCACTGGTTATTGGTAGCCGATACCCGCGATGTAGTTCGCGAGCATGTGTTCTTGCAGCTGCTCTTGCTCGAAGAGGACTTTCATCACGTCGCGAATATCAAGCACGCCGAGAGGCTTCGAACCCGCACCAAGCACCGGCATGTTCTGAAGCCGACGCGCCACCATGATCTCCCAGGCTGCATGGAGCTCGTCATTGGGATCGCACGAAATGATATTCCGGCTCATGAGCGTCTCGACTGAAACCTCCGCAGGTTCTCGGTACGTGAGATGGCGAACGAGGTCGGATTTGCTCAGCACGCCCGTCGCCTTTCCATTTTCCCCGCTCACGACGGCCAAGCCAATCCCGGGGCTGGAAAGCGAGAGTGCCGCAGCTTGCAAAGTGGCGTTGACATCGATCACCTTCAAACGAGCCACTGTCATAGGATATAATCGTTCGATGCGCATTGCGCCCTCCTGAGAGCTTCCGCGGGTCATAGCCTGCCACGCCAAGTGTTTCATTCGAGACCGGACAGGCGCCGCTGCGGCATAATCGGCAAATGTCAGCTGAGCGCTGCCTTCTCCAAACCGAACTTCGCATCGTCATCTTTGTCTCCGTATAATCGTCACTACACCGACCCAATGGATCGGCGAACCGCGAGGGTTCTTGTCTGGGACTATCTTTGCTGCGTGGAATGGCGGAGCCAGTCTTCGAACCGGATTGCCCCGAGGCGTGCGCCATCGCCGGGAACGAGCGTCCGGTCGCCGATCTCCACCTCGAAGTAGCGGGCGTGCGGATCGACCACGATGTCGCGCGCGTCTTTGGTCGCTTTCAGAAAGCGCGTGACGAAGTCGCTGAGAGGCGCTCGCTCCGGACCGGCGATTTCGATCATGCCGTTCTGGGGCTCTGCCAGGGCCGCATCAGCCATGGCATCGGCGACATTGTCAGCTGCGATCGGCTGCAAGGCGCCTGGAGACAGTCGAACAGTCGACCCCGTGGTGCCGGATTGGGCGATGGCGCCAATGAATTCGAAGAACTGGGTGGCGTGAACGATCGTATAGGGAATTCCCGAACTCCTGATCAGGTTTTCCTGAAGCATCTTGCCGCGGAAGTAGCCCATTGCCTGAAGGCGGTCGGTGCCAACGACCGATAACGCGACGTGATGTCGAACGCCGGCAGGCTTTTCGGCTGCAAGGAGGTTTCGGCCGGATGTCTCGAAAAACTCAATAGCGGCCTTTTCTTCGAACGATGGCGCGTTCGCCAGGTCGACCACCACCTGCGCACCAGCCAGAGCATCGGTCAGGCCCTCCCCGGTTATGGTGTTGACCCCCGAATTCGGGGATGCTGCCAGGACTTCGTGTCCCTTCTTGCGCAATCTTTCCACAGTCTTTGAACCGATCAGTCCGGTTCCACCGACAACAACGATTTTCATGCCCATTCTCCTCGTTTGCATTATTGAAGTTGCGTCGCTGGATCGAAAGAAGTCCTTGCGCCGCCAGGCACTTACTCAGCCGCTGCGGCCTCTTCGATGAGCGAGGCGACCTCGGTGGGATGTGAAACCATGACAGCGTGGGAGGCCCCCTCGATGACCACAGTCTTCACCGCGTGCGCGCGCGCCGCCATTAAGTTCATGACAGCAGGCGGGATGTTGCGGTCCTGCGAGCCGTAGACCATGTAGGAAGGAAGTTTCTTCCATGAGGCGGCACCCGAGGGTTCGGCCAGGGCGGCCTGCCTAATGGGCCGCTGGGTTGCGGCCATCAGCTTTGCCTGATCTTCGGACACGTCAGCGGCGAACTGAGCACGGAACTTGTCCTGTTGGATGTAAAGATCCTGGCCTTCATCCGGCAGGGCGATCGCCGAAATCGCGCTCGCCAACGTGCTGCCCGGAAACTTTCCCGAGAGTGTAAGACTGGATTCGCCAGTATCCGGCGCAAAAGCGGCTACATAGACCAAGGCCTTCACATTGGCGTTGCCGTTGGCAGCCTCCGTGATGACCGGCCCGCCATAGGAATGGCCCACCAGCACGATTGGGCCTGAGATCGAGCGGATGAGGGACGAAACGGCCGCTGCATCTCCGGAGACGCTGCGAAGCGGATTGGCCGCGGCGATGGCCGTATAGCCATCCCTTCTCAATTCGCCAATGACGTCGCTCCAGCTCGAAGATTCCGCGAAAGCGCCATGCACGAGCACGATGGTCGGCTTGTCCTGCGGATGTGTGGGCTGTCCCAGCGCGCTTCCCGACACGGTCGCCGCTGTGGCAAGCGCCAGAACTCTGATGATGTCTCGCACCTGTTTTTTTCCTCCTGCGGTCGTCGTGACCAGTCTGAGGAGAATGCGCCAGCCGGGCGGGCCAGCCTATCGAACGCAAGCATCGGCCATATGATGCCAGAGTGTAGGTCGCATATATCGGGTGATTGGCAATCCCGGTCGAAACGAACCTGAGCCGGCCATCCTTGGAATTGGCTGGATTTGCTCCAGGTCGACCGTCGACCGCCTTGGGTATCAGTAAATGTGGTGGACGACAGCGCGTGCAAATCTCCATCGCCGACACGTCGGTTTCGAGCGGCTTTTACGGGGTTCGTCAAAGGTCCGTAGATCATGGAGAAGAAGTGCGCAGTTCTGGAACCAGGTCTCTGCCGCCTTGAAGGGCTGGCGACCTACCTCCGACGCTCTGATCGTCGATAGCACAACACTATCCGGCATGATGAAGGCAAAGCCTATGAAGTTGTCGCAGACGAGCGTTCGCGTCATTTCGCCGACGCACGATTGCGCCATCGACGACGTCACGGGTCTCAACATAATCGCGTAGACGCCTGCCACCGATCGAAAGTAGGCCATGGCAGGCCAAGAACCTGGAGTAGCTCGGGAAGGACCTCACGCATGGGCGCGACGTCCTTCAACCACCGCAACGACAGGCGGCTCGAACAAAGGGACAGCCTTGCAACTGGGCTTCTCAGAGCGCCTTCTAAAAGTGCCGCTTAATCCCTCCACATACCCATGACTAGGGTTGGTACTTTTCGCGAAGGTCGGCGGGCAGCGTATCCCAGGCGCGGATAAGCTCACCGACAGAAATGGTCCGCATCTTACGCATCACGTTGCTGCGATGGAGCTTCACGGTGATCTCGCTGATTCCGAGTTCGAAGGCGATCTGCTTATTGAGGCGGCCGTGGGCGACTTCGCGCAGGACCTGCCGCTCGCGCGGCGTCAAGGTCGCAAACCGCCCGGCATGCTGCTTGATCGTCTGCGCTTGTGCCCGCTGCGCGACATCGCGTTCGATCCCGGCTATCACCGCGTCGAGCAGGGTCTGGTCTCGAACCGGCTTTGTCAGGAAATCGACGGCTCCGGCCTTCATCGCCTGCACCGTCATCGGAATGTCGCCATGGCCGGTCAGGAAGATGATTGGCTTTGGACTGCCCCTTGCAGCGAGTTGATACTGAAGGTCCAGGCCGCTCGATCCTGGCATGCGAACGTCAAGTACCAGGCAGCCAGGCCGCTCGGGAAGCTCCGCTTCCAGCAGTTCGCCCGACGAGGCGAAACAACTGACTTCGAGACCGACGGACAACATGAGCTCCTGAAGCGAGCTCCGCACCTCCTCGTCGTCGTCAACGACGAGGACCAACGGGCAATCGGTATCTGCGGCGAGCGTTGTCATGGGGCTACCTCCGGACTCGGCAAGCTCTGAAAACGAAAGGCCTTGCCGTCGGCGCACCAATGTTCCGGCTGTGATTGCGTCCAATCCTGGCCTGCAAACCGGGAAATCCCAGGCGGGCGACTAAAGTCTCGCTTCATTGCCACATCTCCTTCTGCTCGCCGGACGTCACGCATTTCAGCCATCGCCTGAGGGTGGACCAGATTTGGTCTCCCGAGCTCCGTCGGCACTTGGGCAGCCCTCAGGAAGACAGATCACGCGCCGCGGGCTTGCGGCTACGAGACTTAGTCCGTTCGTCAAGCCAATCACGAACCTCATTCGAAAAATCACGCGGCGCCTTACGGCCCACGACGCGTCCCACATCCGCCAGCGACTGACTGGCCAGAGAATCCCTCATTGCCTTCTCCGCACCGAGCATCACCGCATGGATCGCGCAGACTCCTGCCGTCGCCCACTTCGGCGGCTGATTACCGAATACAGCGCAGCGTCCGCGAATCTCCTGGCAATCGAAGAGTGGTTTTTGGCCCTCGATCGCATCGACGACATCCAAAATGCTGATA
This sequence comes from Rhizobium sp. 007, assembly GCF_015353075.1. Lineage (NCBI taxonomy): Bacteria > Pseudomonadati > Pseudomonadota > Alphaproteobacteria > Hyphomicrobiales > Rhizobiaceae > Rhizobium > Rhizobium sp. 007. Next base: position 1,736,585 of record NZ_CP064188.1, read on the forward strand.
CTCTCGGGCGCTTTGGCAAGTAGATATCCGCCCCGCACCCCTTCCGAGGCCCGCACGATTCCGGCCTTCTCGAGCTTCGGGAATATCTTGGCCACGAAGCTTGGAGAAATCCCCTGGAAGTCAGCCAGGTCACGGCTGCTCACCGGCGCCTCGGGCGAACCAACGAGCCAGAGCAGGCAGTGCAATCCATATTCCACGCTCACCGTCAAATGCGCCATTACACGGACTGTATCAGTCCGAGTTATAGCAAGCAAGGCATAACTCGGATAATGTTCATCCACGTTATGGAAGCCTATACATCGCACAGCGCACTGCCGTGATGACAGCACATTGCTCATCATGATACCGTCCTGAAATCTGGCAAATGCAATATCGGTAGGGTAGCGGGGCCGACCGGGCAGCACAATGCTCGTTTCAGGCAGCAGGCTGTTGCATCGGGGGGAACACTTGTGACCGACCTGGATGACCTTAGAAGCTTCATCGAAGTGGTCGAAAGCGGCGGCTTCAACCGCGCCGCCAGGCGGCTCGGGGTGTCGAAGTCGATCGTGAGCCGGCGCATCGCACGTATGGAAGCTGACCTCGGCACCCGCCTCATCACCCGCACCACCCGTGGCATCTGCGCGACAGAGGCCGGCCTCGAATTCAAGCAGCGCAGCGAGCGGATCATATCGGAATTCGATGAGGCGCGCGAAGCAGTTGCAATGCACGCCGGTGAGGTGGTTGGCCGGCTGCGGCTCTCGGCGCCGCTGAATTTCGGACAGCGCTACCTCGTCCCCGTATTGACCGAGCTCGCCGGTCGCCATCCGCGGCTCGAACTCGAGGTCTCCTTCAGCGACCGTGGCGTCGACCTTATCGGCGAGCGCTACGATGTCGCAGTCCGTCTCTTCGAGTTGCGCGACTCCAGCCTGATCGCACGCCGCATCGCCTCTGTCAGGCCCTTCATTGTCGCCAGTCCCGATTATCTTGCGCGCTACGGCCGTCCCGAAAAGCCCGAGGATCTGCACACTCACGAGTGCCTCATCTACTCGGGCCGTTCGGCGCTTGACTGGAAATTCCGCGCAGGCAAACGCATGATTTCGGTTCGTCCGAAAGGGCGTCTTTTCACCGACAATGGCGAAGCGATATTGAACTGGACGATCGCTGGACTCGGTATCGCCGAGCTCCCCTCTTTCATGGTCTCTGACGCAGTCAAGAGCGGAGCGCTCGTCCCGCTGCTGCTCGACTACCCGATGGATGCCGGCGCTATCTACGTGGTACGCCCACCAGGACCATACGTGCCGGCCAAGGTGCGCGTGCTGATCGACATCATGGTCGAGCGCTTCCGTGGCGAGCCCGTGTGGGATCGCAGCCTAATGAAGGAGCGCGGGCGAGAGGTCGCAGCCTGATGATCGCAGTGCCGCGATCGGCGTTTTCAGATGGCGAAACACAGATAACCGTCGTCTGTGCCAGACGCTTCGATGGCTTCGCACTCGCAAGTGCAGTCGCGTGCGTGGCCATACCGGGGTCAAAGCAGTGTCATACCACCGTCGACCCTCAGGTTGACGCCTGTGACAAAGCTGCTCGCGTCCGTTGCCAGGAAGAGCGCAGCTTTCGCAAGTTCCTCCGGCAACCCCATACGCCCCAGAGGTATCGCTTCCGCCATGGCTTTCTCGAAGGTCCCCCGTTGCTCGGCCGGAATGCCCAGCTTGGCCAGGATTTCGGTGTCGACAGGCCCTGGGCTGAGCACATTGACCCTGATGCCGCGCGACTTCAGTTCGATCGACCAGGACCGAGCGAAGGCACCGAGCGCTGCCTTCGAACCCGCGTATACGGCATGTCCGTCGAGCACCTTCTCGCTGGCAATCGAACCAGTGAGAATGATCGCGCCGCCATCCCGGATAATCGGTGCTAGTTTCTGTACGCCAAAAAAGACGCCTCGCGTGTTGACGGCGAATTGCGCGTCATATTCCGCTTCACTAACCTCGGCCGAGTGTGTGATCGTGTTGATCCCCGCGTTCGCCATGTAGATGTCGAGCGCCCCGAACTTATTTGCGATTTCTTTCGCAATGCGGTCGTGGTGGGCAAGATCTGCGACGTCGCCTTGTATCCCCAGCGCACCCGCACCGATCTGCTCAATCGCATCGTCGACCGCCTGCTGGCGCCGGCCCGTAATGACGACCTGCGCGCCTTCAGCAGCGAAGGTCTTCGCCGCCGACAGTCCGATCCCGCTGTTTCCGCCCGTGATGACGGCGACTTTGCCTGCAAGCATACCCATGTAATCGCTGCTCCTGCTTTTGAAAAAGTGCCGGTGTGAGTACTATTCCCCCGCCGGCTTTGATGGTGTTGATCGATGTTCAGCCTTTGACCATGGAACCGGCAAACGCGGCACAACGACCGTGCCGACCCCTGGTTCGTTTTCGATGCCGATGTTTCCTCCCGCCTCCTGGACAAAAGCGTTTGACTGCGGGCAGGCCAAGGCCGCCCAATCCGGTCGTTCTCGTCGTGAAAAATGGTCTGACCGATCGACACATGAACCCACGCCGTCAACATAAAGGAACCTATGAGGAGAGCGCGGTTGCAATCGATCAGATCAAGGACGAGAGCAGATAATACCGAGGGACAGGTCGCCTGATCGCACCGGTTGCTAATCGAGAGATCAATCTGCCCTCGCAAACCAAGCCGTCTACGAGGGGTACGCTAAAGCGTTAATCACCCTGCCGGGGCAGGTTATGCACCTGCGCCGATGGCTCACGTGGGGATTGATGCACACATACGTCGGCTTGGCGCTCCTGATCGATTGTGTGGCTGGTCGAGGCGGGCGTTCTCGTGGCAGCTTGATGCCGTGAGCTGCGGTAACCGGACATGACAGAGATGACGAATGCGGGAGTCTTTCCGGTTTCAACCTGCAGCCAACGAAGCGGCAGCCGAGCGTCCAACCTGTCCGGCTCCGCCCACTTTCGTGATGTCACCTGTTGTGTGGCACCGGGCTTCATATGGCGGCTGAGTTGCTTGCTACAATGGAACAGAAAGCCATGATCGGCATCGAAACTATCGTATTGCAACCAGTTCGTGATCTTGGAGATGGCTCTAAGGCACAGCGTGCCTTGCCGTCTCAACATCGATACTTGGTCGGTCCTTTCGTCGTTTTCGAGCAAATCGGCCCTGCTGAGTTTAGAGCCGGTCATGGCCTCGACGTACCGCAGCATCCCCACATAGGCCTTGCGACCGTGACTTACCTAATCGATGGAGAGATTCTCCACCGAGACCGTCTGGGTGAGGTGCAGACCATCCACGCTGGCGAGATTAACTGGATGACCGCCGGATCGGGCATCGTGCATTCCGAGCGGACGCCTCCAGACATCCGGGCCATCGGAAGCGACCTCCTCGGCATTCAAGCCTGGATCGCTCTTCCCTCCCGAGACGAAGAGGCTGCCCCGCGCTTTGTACACTACGACGCGTCGGAAGTGACCAGAACCTATGCCGACGGGGTCGAAATGACTTTGATTGCCGGAGAGTCTGACGGTTTTTCATCAGCAACAGCGGACAAGCCAGGGTGCTTTGGACTGGTTGCGGGCTCACTCCAAAGCCCTCGCGCGTGGCGGGAGGGCGTTAGCCGCCCGACGCGGTCCGTCTTTGAATTCCATCAAGAAAAATCGCCACGATCGAACCGGCGACTTCCTCTATCGCCTCAGGACCCAAGGGCGGGCGCAAGCCGAGCACGACTTGCAGGTGTGTATTATCGCGCAACATACCGGCAAAATGATCTGCAACCAATTTGCAGTCCTCGACCTCGATTTCGCCCCGTTTGCTCGCCTCTTCCAGAACTTCGGCGAGACGAAATGAGGCGCGACCGGGTCCTCGATCATAGAAGGCCCTAGCAAGATCAGGGAAGCGAAAAGCCTCCGCCATGATTGCGCGGTACACGCCGATCATCATGGGCGACATGTAGACTTCAACAAGCTTGCGAGCGAATTGCGTCAACGTTTCACGGAGATTGCGACCGACGATTTCTTCAACTGCCAACGTGCTTAGCGCACTATCGGCTCCCTCGGACACCAAGGCAGTGAACAGCCCCTCCTTGCTTCCAAATTCACTGTAGATGGTCCGTTTCGACCCGCCGACCCGATCAATGATCGCATCCACGCTGGTAGCGGCATAGCCTTGCTCGAAAAACACGGTGGCAGCGGCCTGCAGAATCGCAGATCGCCGTTCATCTGAAGACGATCTTTTTGCTGTCCTGGTAGCCATCCTGTCCATCCTGTTGTTACCAACTTGACGGATACGGTACGTTACCGTACTTGTCAATGGTAACGATCAGTACCAGTTAGGATCCACAGATGCGACACATGATCAAAATCGGAACTCTGGGAGCTCTGGCTGCCCTTATCGCGGGGCTTGTTTGGTCCTGGGGATGGCAATGGGTGACAACGGGCCGTTTTGAGGAGGCAACCGACAATGCCTATGTCCGGGCCGACATCACGTCTCTGGCGCCGAAGGTCGCAGGCTATGTCCTTGAGGTGGGCGTTACCGACAATGCCATGGTCCAGGCAGGCGATATTCTCTTTCGTATCGACGATAGGGACTACAGGGCTCGGCTGGCTCAGGCAGATGCCAATGTTGCTTCCGCCCGGGCTGCTCTCGTGAATCTGGAAGCCGAGACACGCTTCCAAAAAGCCGTAATCGCTCAAAGTGAAGCCCAGCTCAAATCCGCACTCGCCGCTCAGATACTGGCGATGCAGAGTTTCGACCGCTATCGCTCGCTAATACGCGCCAGCACTGTCAGCCAGGCAAAGTTCGAAGAAAGCGAAGCGGGCATCGCCCAAGCTGACGCTTCTGTCAGCGCCGCACAAGCCGGAATTGAGGCCCAGCATAGAAAGCTGGACGTTCTGGCCGCCCAAAGAGATGCTGCCCAAGCAGCGCTTTCTCAAGCTGAGGCTGCTCGTACATTGTCTCAGATCGATCTCGACAACACGACGGTGCGCGCCCCGGTGAACGGCGTCGTCGGCAATCGTCAGGTGCGTGTTGGCCGATTTGTCACCACTGGAACGCCGATGCTCGACATCGTCCCTATCCATGACGTTTGGATCGTCGCCAATTTCAAGGAGACTGAACTTGAGCATATTCGTGTGGGCCAGCCGGTGCGTATCTCCGTTGACGGCTACCCCCATGCAGAGGTTCGGGGCGCTGTCGACAGTCTCGCGCCCGGGAGCGGCGCTGCCTTCAGTCTGATCCCGGCGGACAACGCGACAGGCAATTTCGTTCGTGTCGTTCAGCGCGTGCCAGTCAAGATCAGGCTAACGAGTATCCCATCGCAGGTGCGCCTCGTGCCTGGTCTTTCTGCCCGTGTATCGATCCGCACCGTAGAAGAGGGGGAGACATCATGAAGCTTGTGGTCATCGATCCGGACCAAGTCGCACCGGTCAACACCAGAGCCTCCCACGGAACCATGCCGACATTGCTTGTTGTTGCCGGCATTGTCTTCGCCGCGCTCACTGAGGCGGTGGCCGGCACGGCCTTGTCCACGGCCCGGCTCGACATGATCGGCGATACCCACGCAACCCTCGACCAGTTCGCGCTGCTGGAAGTTGGATATACGGCCGCCAAGCTGACCGCCTTTATGCTGACCCCCTGGCTCATGGGCAGGTTTTCATCACAGACGTGCCTTCGCGCCGCGACAGGGATCATGACGCTCGTCTGTGGAGCGGCCGCATTGACTTATAATTTCGATACCCTCGTCGTTCTGCGACTTCTTCAAGGGCTGGCCGGAGGAGCGCTCCTGGTGAGCGGACAGACATTGCTGTTCCAGACTTTCTCCCGTTCGCTTCAGCCTGTCGTTCAATGCTTTTTTGCCTTCGGAGCGGTGGTCGCCCCTGCAACGCTCACGCCCTACATGCAGGGGTGGCTGCTCGACAGCCTGTCGTGGACATGGATATTCCTGAGCATCGTGCCAATCGGCCTGTCGGCGCTGGCACTTCTTGCGTCGACGGATCTTGGCGCTGATGCGCAGACACGAGCAGTTAGACTAGACCGGCTGGGCGCAGTGCTCTTTACCATCGCCGCATTTTGTCTGACCTTTGTCCTCAATCAAGGCAGCCGTTGGGATTGGTTGGAAGAGCCGATGATCGTGCACTTGTTGCTCGTGGGCGTCGTATCCTTGCTCTTGTTCATAGCCTTTGAGCTTTGCGCGACGGGCTCCGATACCATTCTTGATCTTGCGATTTTCCGGAACAGCGGATTTGCGTTTGGCTTCATCGCAAGCTTTGCAGCCGGTTTCGCGCTGTTCGGCAGCGCCTATCTCATACCGTCCTTCGCCATTTCCGTCCTTGGCATGACTCCGACTGAAGCGGGCATGCTGCTGCTTCCCAGCACACTGATGTTCATCAGCGCACTCCTCCTAACCACCTTCCTGGTCAGGCGGGGCAAGCTCCCACCGATCATCACGGTACCTTTCGGTATCCTCGGCTTTATCGTAGCCATGTGGATGCTATCCGGTTCCAACGGCGAAAGCGGCTTTTCGGACTTGATGCCGGCCATCCTCCTGCGTGGTCTTGCGCTAGGTTTCCTCTTTCTGTCGATCACGCTGATCACGTTGCTCGATCTTGAGGGGCCGCAAATCGCGTACGGGGTTGGGCTCTTCAATGTCGGCCGCCAGACCGGGGGGCTTTTCGGCGTGGCAGTCATGCAGACGCTTCTCGATCAGCAAACGGCTTTGAATAAGGGTGTCATCGCCACATACATCGTCCCGGGTCGCATGGCTGTAACCGAACGACTTGCCCTGCTGACCAATAGCCTCACCTCGCATGGGATGGAGTTGAGCGTCGCTGCTAAAGCTGCTGTGCAGATCCTCACAAGAGAAGTGACTGCACAGGCGAGCATCATCGCCTTCGACACCGCATTTCTTACTCTTTCCCTTTTCTTCATTGCCGCGGCGCCGGTCCTGATCACCTTGAAAATTATAATCGGCAGGGCTCTCAGTTCCGGCAGCGAGACGCCTAACCATGCCGGCAGAGGAATTGGAATCGGCGCTCAAGCCTATGCAGACGACCAGCTAGGAGATGTTGATGTGAGCGAAATCGTCATACGACCTACTGCAAGTCCTCATTGAGTGCCGCCAATGCCGAGAGCCGAACTTCTCGGGAAAGGTCACTCCGACGACCCTCGCTGAAATGAGTGCAATTCGTTGGCAAATGCGCCAACGCTTCGGCGTCCGGATCCACTACTCCAGATTGTGCGAGTGGAGTTCGGGCGCATGGCGCCGGTCATCGAGGAACTGAGGTCACTACGAAGCCTGGTCTTCGCCCTCGGCGGTCGCCACATCCGTGCCCGCTAAAAGGAGCAGGGGCGGGTTGCTCGCGCGATCAATCCGCTCGCCGCAGACCTTAGGCGCAATTTCTCGAACTGACGGGCCCCCTCACCTCTAAACCTCATATAAATTCGCTCCTATGCGAGGCATTCGCTGGCCTATGTGCTAATCTGGATCGACGGGAACTGGAGCTATGAGCGAGACGCGAAAACTTGCGGCGATCCTAGTTGCGGATGTAGTCGGCTACAGCCGTCTTGCTGGTGCGGACGAGGATCGCATCCTAGCGCGGCTGCGGACGCTGCGCAGCGATCTGATCGACCCGACTATCGACGTCAATCATGGCCGCGTGGTCAAGCGCACCGGGGACGGAATTCTTATCGAGTTCCGTAGCGTCGTGGACGCCGTGCGTTGCGCGATCGAGGTGCAGACGGCCATGATCGATCGCAATACCGGCGTGTCGCGTGAGCAGCGCATCGAGTTCCGGGTCGGGATCCACGTAGGCGATGTGGTCGAGGAGAGCGACGGCGATTTAATGGGCGACGGCGTCAACATCGCTGCGCGCTTAGAAGGAATTGCCAAGCCCGGCACGATCTATCTCTCCGAAGATGCTTACCGCCAGGTGAAAGCGCGGCTTGATTTTGCGGTGACTGATCTCGGCCAGCTCCATCTGAAAAATATTTCAGAGCCGATGCGGGTCTATTCCCTCCAGATCGGAACGGTCCCCCCAGCGGCGGTACAAACGCCGCCGCCCGCAACGGAAATACCTTTGACTGCGGCCAATCTCGATAAAATCTCCATTGCCGTATTGGCGTTCAACAACATGAGCGGCGATGCCGAACAGGAATATTTCTCCGACGGCATCAGCGAGGACATCATTACCGACCTCTCGAAGCTGTCTGAGTTGCACGTAATCGCCCGCAACTCGTCTTTCGTATACAAGAATGCAGCAGCCTCTGTGCCACAGATGGCCAGGGCGCTTGGCGTCCGCTACGTGCTCGAGGGCAGCGTGCGCAAGGCCGGCAACCGGGTTCGTGTCACAGCGCAATTGATCGATGCAAGCAGCGGCGGACATGTCTGGGCCAGCCGGTATGATCGTGACCTGACCGACATTTTTGCGGTTCAGGACGAACTCACACAGGAGATCGTGGCCGCGCTCAAACTGAACCTCACGCGTGGCGATCAGGATCGGCTAACTCGGGCGCGCGCAGTCAATGTCCAGGCGTATGAGTTTTTCTTGCGTGGGCGGGAGCAGGCGTCCGCACATACCCGAACCGGAAATGTCGCAGCTCGCAGCTTGGCGACCGACGCCATCGCTATCGATCCAGGATATGTTGCCGCCCAGGCACTCATTTCTTTCACCCATTTGCTCGACTACGTCAACGCCTGGAGCACCGATCCGGAGGACTCGCTGCGCTCTGGACTGGAACTCGCGCAGCAGGCAGTGGAAATGGCCGAAGAACAGCCCGACGGCCACTTCGCACTGGGGATGGCTTGCATGTGGAATCGGGAACTGGAGAGGGCGCGGACAGAAGCGCAACGAGGCCTCGTGCTTTCGCCCAACTCCACCGAACTCCTCATGTTGATGGCCCATATCCAGATATTCTCCGGCGATCCCGCAGATGCCCTTGAGACACTTGATGCTTCCATGCGCTTGGACCCGCATTATCCAGAAGTTCTTCTCCAGTTTCTCGCCGATGCGCGCTTTTCTCTCGGCGAGTATGAGCGAGCGATTTTTGCGATCAAGCAGCGCCTCGCACGAAACTCCCAATCTGAGACCGCCTATGCGCTGCTTGCGTCATGTTACGGCCACCTAGGCCGGCTGGAGGAAAGTCGACAGGCTTGGGAGACGGCGCTCCAGATAAACCCTGACTTCTCTATCGAGCGCCGCCGTCGCGTCCTTCCATTCAGAAACCCCCAGGACTTTAACCATCGCGTTGAAGGTCTCCGGAGGGCAGGACTGGCGGTCTGATGCGCTCTGATCCATTCCCATCTCCCAACGCTGCCGGCAAATAGATCTGCTTCTCATAGCCGCCGACCATGATCGTGATCTTGTCAGCAGCATTGGCCGAATTCGCCGTTGCCATGGCGGCGCCGGCAAGGAAGACGGAAACGGCAGCGGTGTGAAAAAGCGCGCGTGTACAACGCATAGACTATATCCTCCTGATGGTTTTCAGCATCGCCAATAACACACGGGCTCGTGTCTCTCCTCCACGATGCGACGACAACACTAGCAGCCCAAGCCTTCAGTCACCTTTCAGCCATGTGGCTTAATCTCCAAAATCACGAGCGCCGGCCCGCAACGTTGCGAGCAGGCTTGAATCGACGAACGTGAACACCTTTCCGACCAAGTTGGGATTACTTCGGGTACCGGTCGCCTCTTGCCGGGTATTTCCGATCGGCGGCTGGAACAGATCTCAAGCGGCAGTCTGTGTCGCATACCAAGCGTCAGAGTTTCACCGCTAGCATAATCGCGCTTTGGCTAATTCGTATTCCGTCGCGAACTTCCACGATGGCTCGCGGTTGCTGCGGAGATAATTCTGCGTTTCGAGCTTGTCAGAGATCTCACACCAGTCGAGGAAGCAATCAGGAGTCGACGTCGCCAATGGGCGATATACCCTAAGCAAAAGCATGCGCGTTCTTCATGATGGATCGAAGTTTAAGCGCCAGTCGCGCAGCGATCGCCGGCAGAATATCTCCCCATCTTCAACGACTGCAAATGAGGAGACTGGCGGTAGTGTTGACTCTGGAGTTCACTCAGCCGAAAACAGGCGATCGAATAGAGAGGAAATAATGATGGCCAACGAGAACACCACAGGACCGGTTGCTGCAGTTGAGGCGACGGATGCAGAGGCAAAAGCACCCGCTGCCAAGAAGCAGAAGCCACCACAGCGTCAGAAGACGACCGTCGAACCGGCGCGAGCCGCGGCAAAGGCAAGTGCCGCAAAGTCGCAGGTCGCCAAGCCCAGGACGTATAGCGAACAGGAAAAAACCGGCAAGCTCAAGCTGATCGAAAAGGCAATCACCGAGGGCAAAAGCACCCTCAAGGATGCGATCAAGAGTGCCGGCATATCGGAGCAAACCTACTATAACTGGAAACGGACCGCGACGCCCGTTGTTCAAAGGAACGCAAAGCCTGTTCCGGCCGGCGATGAGCTGGCAGATCTTGTCCAGCTCGAAAAAGAGAACCAGAAGCTTCGCAAGCTTCTGGCGGAAAAATTGCGCTCGGAAAATACGGAGCTGCGCAAGAGGCTCGGGCTGGATTGATCTGAGAACGACGCAGGCGGTCATCTTCTCGATTGGCCGCCTGATCTTTTTTTACTCCAGAGGCTTGGTCGCCTCCAGTCTCTCCGTTGAGGAGAGCGATCGCGGGAGCAAATGTCTCCTGTTCAAATGACCGTTTGCGACGGGATTTTGGCGCTAAGTATCGTCATTCTCTCGGACACTGGCCAGTTGAAGCGCGCGGCAAGGCGATATATGGGTTCGCCAGCAGGAACGCAGTCGCGCTGATCGGCGCCTGCTATTTAGCGATTTGCTCAAGGTTGAAACCATATGAAAACGCCACAACGGAAATTCGTTGTTGAATTCAAGTCGGGTCGACGACAGACGAAGGCGCGGACGAACTCAATTTGGGGTGACACCGATCTCAAGGCTTTGGTTCGTGAAGCGGAAGACAAGGCGCCGCATCTGTTCAATTCAAATGCGGCACCTGGTAGGCCTGACGAGGGCGGAGAAGACATAGCGTCTGATACGATGAACTCGGGCTCTGCTGGCGGACACGCAGGCGAGGCCAGCGTTGCGGGAGCATCGACATCATTAGGTGACGGCGCAGAGGTCGACGTGCCAAAGCAAAGTGAGACGACTGTTGCGACTGCCGAAGTTGTTGAACCGGTGCAGGAGAGCCCGCCGGTGTTTCAGCCCAAGCGAACATCAAGCGACACTCCTCGAAAGCGTGTTAAGCGCGGTCCCCTCCGCGCGACCGCGCATATTGCGATGAGGAGGAACAAGCCCCGAAGCGTGGAAGCCGTAACGGCTCGGGATGCGGTTTCCCTCGAGGAGGTAACTACACTTGATGCAGAAAACAAGCGGCTCAAGAGGCTACTGGCAGAACGGCTTCATGCACAGAACCTGCAGCTCAAGAAGATGCTCGAGCGCTTTGATGTCACGTAAGAGGCCAAGGGTCGCGCGCGCGACCCCCTGCCGCGAGGTATGAACACAACAACTACTGGTTCTTCACGGTGTCTTCCAGGAAGAACCGGCCAAGCGGGTTCTGGTAAAAATTCTCAACGTTCTTGCGCGCGACGTTGATGTAGGGGCTGTAGTAGAGGTCGATCCAGTTCACGTCTTCCTTGGCCATCTTCTGCAGATCGAAATACATCTGCGCGCGCTTGGCCGGATCCAGTTCCTGACGCGCCTTGGCGACGAGGTCCTTCACCGCATCACTCTTGTAGTTGGTCATGTAGTTGTTATTGGAGTCGTGGCCGAGAACGAAGGTCGTCTTTTGGTCCGGGTCGAGAATGTCGTTGGTCCAGTAGTTGACCGAAATATCGTAGTCGCCGTTGACAGTCATATCCCATTCCTGGCTGGGATCGACCTTCTGAAGATTGGCGGTAATGCCGGCCTTGGCGAGCTGCTGCTGGATCAACACGGCCGTCTGCTCATCCACTTCATCGCCGGCACGCAGCAGATAAGTGAGCGTCAGGTTGGAGACGCCGGCATCCGCCAGCATTTGCTTGGCTTTTTCCGGGTCATAGGGCCGCTGCAGGTTGGCGGCATAGTGATAGAGCGCCCCCTTCGGAATGTAGGAATTAGCGATCGTACCCTGTCCGAACGTGACGGCATCAACGATCGCCTTCTTGTCGATCGCCATGTCGAGCGCCTGGCGCACTTCCTTCTTGCCGAGGTCGCCATGGGCGTGGTTGATCAGCAGATGGTCCTCGCGGGTCGAGGGATCGGTGAGCACGTTGAGGTTCGGATCCTTCTTCAGTTCCTCGACGCGAGAGAAAGGCACGAAAATCGCCGCATCCAGTTCCCCCGCCTCAACGTTTAACATGCGGGTATTGTCGTCAGGTACCGAGATCCACTCGACTCCGTCGAGCTTCACCCGATCCGCCTGCCAGAAATTCGGGTTTTTCTTGAGGATGATGCGGTCACCGCGTCGCCATTCCTCCACGGTGAAAGCGCCGGAAGCGATCGGCTTTTCGGCATAAGCGTCAGCGCCCAGGGATTCCATGCCCGCCTTGGAGATGACCGAGGCGTTCGGAAGCGCGAGCGTTGAAAGGAATGGCGCGGAGGGGTTCTTCAGCTTGATGGTCAGCGTGCGCGGATCGGTCGCGACCGCAGTGTCGATCACCTTGTAGGAATCGCTCCAGAGCGAGCCTTCGTCGTCGCGAATGCGCAGGAGGCTGAAGACGGCATCTTCGGCCGTCAGCGGCGCTCCGTCCGAGAATTTTGCATCGCGGATCTTGAATGTATAGGTCAGGCCGTCATCCGAGGTGGTCCAGCTTTCGGCAAGGCCAGGCTCCAGCTTGGTGCCGGCCTTGTCGACCCGCACCAGCACGTCATAGACGTTCGAGAAGACCCAGTTGTCGATGTTCTGCGCCGTCTTGATCGGGTCGAATGTCGTCGAATCCTCGCGGCGGCCGATCGTCAGAACGCCGGCCGCTTCCGCATAGCTGGCGCTGAGGGTGAGGGCAGCGGCGAAGGCAGCAAGCCCGATAGATTTCCACCTGATTGTCATGATGTCGTTCCCTTCGTTGTTATGGCATGCATTTGATGGATTGGATCGGTTCGCCCGGTGTCGGCTCGACACCTTTGAACCGAGGCTTATCCGGATCGATATCTGGGATCGCCGCGATCAGCGCGGCGGTATAGGCATGCTTCGGCCGCGAAAAAACCTCTTCGGACGGCCCCTCCTCGACCACCTCGCCGCGGTACATGACGACGGTGCGTGTGCAGAGATGGCGCACAATCGCCAGGTCATGGGCAATGAAGATCAACGTCAGGTCCATCTTGGCCGCCAGATCCCGGAACAGGCCGATGATCTGCGCCTGGATGGTCACGTCTAGCGCCGCCACGCATTCATCGGCGACGATCATCTTGGGATTTACAGCCAGTGCCCGCGCAATGCCGGCCCGTTGGCATTGGCCGCCGCTCATGCTGCGCGGCTTTCGGTGTGCGAATTCGCGGTCGAGCCCGACGAGGTCGAGCAATTCGCCGATGCGTGCTGGAATGTCGAGTTTGGCGACCGTGGCCTGCACCGTCAGCACCTCAGCCAGCGTCTGGCCGATCGTCAACCGCGGGTTCAGCGCGTTGAACGGGTCCTGGAAGACCATCGCCGTCTCCCGCCGCAGCTTAGCCAGTCCCGCCCTCCTCTGCTGGGTAAGGTCGATGCCGTCGAAACTGACATGGCCGGAAGAGATCGGCGTCAGGCCGAGGACGGCGCGGGCAAGCGTGCTCTTGCCGCTACCGGATTCGCCGACGATGCCGACCGTCTCGCCCGGCATGATCTGCAGGCTGACGCCGGAAACCGCGTTGACGGTCTTGGCGGCAGCTCCTTTCAAGAGCCTGCCGCCGGAAGGAAAGCGCACGTGCAAGTCGTCGATCTCAAGAAGCGGCTTCAACGCTCCTGCCGAGCGCGCGGTCTCGCTCCCGGCGGAGACGCCAATCTCTGGCATGGACGGATGGCTTTGGATCAGATTGATCGTGTAGGGGTCTTTCGGGCGGGAGAGGATCGCCCGCTTCGGGCCTTCCTCCAGCAGCCTGCCACCACGCATAACGGCGATACGGTCGCACGTCCGTGCCACGATGCCGAGATCGTGGGTGATGAGAATGATGGACAGCCCGCGCTTATCGCGCAGATCCATCAGAAGGTTGAGAATTTGTGCCTGGATGGTCACGTCGAGCGCCGTCGTCGGCTCGTCGGCGATCAGGATTTTCGGATTGCAGGAAAGCGCCACGCCGATCATCGCGCGCTGGCGCATGCCGCCCGAAAATTCGTGCGGATAGCTGTCAAAGTGCCGAACTGGATCCGGAAAGCCGACCTGCGCCAGGATCTCGACGGCGGCCGCGCGCGCATCGCGCCCATTGAGGTCCTGGTGATAGCGGATGCCTTCTGCGATCTGGTCGCCTATGCGCATGACTGGGTCGAGATGGCTGGTGGGGTTCTGGAAGATCATGCCGATTTCGCTGCCGCGCACGCTCAGCATCTCAGCATCGCTGACGGCGGTGAGATCACGGCCCTCCAGAAGCACGATGCCTCTCTCGATCGTTAGTCGCGAGGAGGGCAGGAGGCGGACGAGCGAGCGGCAGAACAGGCTCTTGCCGGAGCCGCTTTCGCCGACGAGACCCAGAATTTCGCCTTTTGCGAGATCAAGCGACACGGCATCGAGCAGAATGCGGACCCCGCTGTCGAGATGCGCTTTGACGGTCAGGTCGCGGACGGAAAGAACGGACGCGCTCATTCGTGCACTCCGAGCCGTTCGCCGAACGCATCGCCGAGCATGCTGAAGCCGAAAGCGAGGCAGACGATGGAAAGCCCAGGAAACAGCGTGATCCACCAGGCCGTGGTGACAAAACTCTGGCCCTCCGCCACCATAACACCCCATTCGGCGACCGGCGGCTGCACACCGAGGCCGAGATAGCTGACGGCCGCGCCGCTGAGCAGCACCAACACCGCATCCGACATCGCAAAGACGATCGAGCCGGCAATCGCATTCGGCAGCAGGTGTCGGAACATGATGCGCATCCGCGAAAAGCCGAGGCTGACGGCGGCCATCGCATAGTCGCTGTTCTTGAGCACCAGAATCTGCGCCCGGATCAGCCTGGCATAGGAAACCCAGCCGACCAGTGCCATGGCGAGGTAAAAGCTGCCGAGCCCCGGTCCGAGGATGGCGATGATCGATAGCATCAACACCAGGAAGGGAAAGGCGAGGATGATATCCACGAGCCGCATGAACAGCGCATCAACGATGCCACCGAAAAAGCCGGCGATGGTGCCAACAGCGGTGCCGATGAGAAAGGGGAAAGCGACGCCGATCAGCGCGATCTGCAGGTCGATCCGCGTGCCCCAGATGACGCGGGAAAGCACGTCGCGGCCGAAATTATCCGTACCGAACGGATG
The DNA here is from genome assembly GCF_015353075.1 of Rhizobium sp. 007. Lineage (NCBI taxonomy): Bacteria > Pseudomonadati > Pseudomonadota > Alphaproteobacteria > Hyphomicrobiales > Rhizobiaceae > Rhizobium > Rhizobium sp. 007. Next base: position 1,751,986 of record NZ_CP064188.1, read on the forward strand.
AAGCAGCGAAGGCGCCTGCAGGCGGGCATCGCCGTTCTGAAGGATTGGGTCATAGGGTGCCAGAACCGGCGCGCCTGTCGCCAGCAGGACGAAGAACAGCAAGATGCCGGCGCCGGTCACAAGCATCAAGTGCTTGCTGAAGATCGTCCGCCAGCCGACGGAGCCTGAAGACAGGGTATCGACGCTCATAGCTTCACCCTCGGATCGATCGCAACGGTGACGATATCGGCGACGAAATTGACGAGCACGGTGGCGCAGGCGAAAACCATGGCAACGCCCTGGACCACCATATAGTCGCGCGAGAAGATGGCGCGGACGAGAAGCTGTCCCATGCCGGGAAGCGCAAAGACGCTCTCGACGACGACGGTGCCACCGATGAGCCAGCCAATATTGACCGCGAGAAGATTGACGGTCGGCACCAGCGAATTCGGTACGACATGGCGCCAGAAGACGATGCGTTCGGGCATGCCACGGGCGCGCGCTGCCGTCGCCACGTCGGATTTAAGAGATTCGATCATCGCCGCCCTGAGGCTGCGCGTCAAAACGGTCGAGAGCGACAGGGCCACGGTCAAGCTCGGTAGGATCAGATGCGCAAGCTTGTCGCCGATTGTTGCGCCATAGCCCGAGACCGGCAGCAGGCCGAGCTCGACGCTGAAGAGGATGATGAGCATCAGCCCGAGCCAAAAGGGCGGGAAGCCGATGCCGAAGGTAGAGACGATACGCACCGCATGATCAGGCGCCTTGCCGGCATTGCGCGCGGCAATCGCTGCCATCGGCACGGCGATCAGGATCGACAGAACGACGCTGGTGGTAACGAGCGCAACAGTCGGCTCGATGCGGGTGACGATCAGTCTCAGCACGTCGATCTTGTAGAGGATCGATTTGCCCATCTCGCCATTGGCGAGGTTTTTAAGAAAATACAGATATTGTAGCCACATAGGCTGATCGAGGCCGTACTGGGCACGGATATTGGCGATCGCCGTCGGCGTGGCGCGCGAGCCGAGCAGGTTGCGTGCCGGATCGCCAGGGATCAGCCGCACCAGAATGAAGGTGATGACGCTGATGCCGAAAATGACGGGCATAAATTGCAAGGGTCGGGTGAGGACGAACCTATAGCGATGCATGGTGATGTCAGCGCCTCCGTATTGTTCGGATGTCGGTCGCCATTCTTTGCATCAGTTCCGCCTGTGCCGCGACAAGAAATCGATCAGCGCTGGATAGTAGTCTCCGGGATTTTCGTAAAAGGGCATGTGGCTGGCATTGGCAAAGACCTTGAGTTCGGCATTCGAAATGGCGAGCTTCATCTTCAGTGCGCAGGCCGGCGTCAGTTCGTCGTGCTCGCCCGTGGTGATCAGTGTCGGCACGGTGATGCGCGGCAGGTCGGGAATACGGCTCCAATCCTTGAGGTTGCCGATATAGAGGAATTCGTTTGGTCCCTGCATCGTGCCATATGGCCCCAAGTTCCAGTCGTTGAGCGACCGGCGCACCGGCGCCGGCCATTCCGGCAACCGGCAGACGTGGCGGTAGTTCAATATAGTGATGGCTGCGAGATATTCCGGGTGGTCGTAGGTGCCCTGCGCCTCGTGCTTCTGCATCATGGCAACCGTCTCGGGGCCGAGCGCCGCGCGCAACCGCTCCAGCTCGGTAATGAGATGGGGCATGTCCGCGACCGTATCTTCGAGGATCAGCGTCTGCAGGTTTTGAGGGTAAGTGAGCGCATAGTCGATTGCCAGCCAACCGCCCCAGGAATGGCCGAGCATGTGCACCTTGCCGAGCCCCAGCGCCTTGCGCACCGTCTCCGTCTCCTCGACATAGCGCCCGATCGTCCACAGCGCCGGACTGGTCGGGCGGTCTGAAGCGCCCGTGCCGAGCTGGTCGAAGGCCACCACGCGATAGCCTCTGTCGATAAGACAGGAATGCGCATCGCGCAGATAGTCACAGGGCAGTCCCGGCCCGCCGTTCAGGCAAAAGATCGTCTCGGGGCCGGAGCCGAAGCTATAGGCGACGACCTTATAGCCATCGACTCCGATTTGGTGTCGCGCCTCGGGTTCGATTTCACGCCACATTGACCACTCCGGCAAAGATTCTCCTTGCTCAATATTTGAGCATGTCTAAATTTTTATCTCAAACGACGGTCCGCGCCAGCTATAAGAAGTGATAGGGTCGCCAGGGAATACGAGCCGGAGTCAGCCGATGCTTGACGAAATCGAAACCATCAGACGCCAGTTTACGGCTCATCAGACACTGGATGGCCGCATCGATCAGATCTTCGAGGCCATGAAGACAATCGGCTTCGAAGCGCTGATATATGACTATACCCCGGTGGCTTACGATCTCGACGGCGCGATCATGATTCCGTCGCTGCTGAAGCTTCGCAACATTTGCGGCGACATGCATGACTACTGGTTCAACCGCGGCTACTTCCGCATCGACCCGGTGCAGCAGGTCGCGCTTCGCACCTCGACACCCTTCTTCTGGAGCTATGATGCCGACGCCGACACGCTGATCCGCCGTTTCATGACCGAGGACACCGCGCCCGTCGCCCGCTATCTGAGCGAAAGGGATATGTCGACCGGCGTGACGGTGCCCATTCATATGCCGCGCGGTGACTATGCCACAGTCACCGGCATCCGCTTCGGGGGCAACAAAGAATTCGAGCGGCACGCCCTGCGCTATATCGCCGATTTCAATCTGCTCGCCCATGTCTTCCATGAAGCGGCTTACAACCTCTTCGATGCCGACGTCTTCCATGTCGGCAAGGCCAGGCTGACGGAACGGGAGCGCGAATGCCTGCGGTATTCGGCCGAAGGATACTCGGCCAAGGAAATCTCGCGCATCATCGGTCGCTCCGTGCCAACGGTGGTCATGCATCTGACCGCCGCCGCCAAGAAGCTCGGCGCCAAGAACCGCACGCAGGCCGTGGTTCGCGCCACCCATTATCGCCTTCTGGAAGAGCGCTCATCCTATAACTTGTGATAGCTGCCGCGCTCTAAAGCACCACGCTATGCTTTCTCAATTGCTCGCCGCAGCGTCGCGTGTCACTCGTGGCGCGCAAAGGCGGCTGTGACACTTCGAATCTGAATGGAGATCCATGTGGCCGCAATTGCGTCGAAGGAAGCCTTTCTGCCCTTTCGCGAGTACCAGACCTGGTATCGCATCACCGGCTCGCTCGACAGCGGCAAGCTGCCGCTCGTTGTGGCCCATGGCGGTCCTGGCTGCACCCATGACTATGTGGATTCCTTCACCGGGATTACCGAGATCGACGGCCGCCCGGTCATTCACTACGACCAGCTTGGTAACGGCAATTCCACCCGCCTGCGGGAAAAAGGACCGGATTTCTGGACGCCGGCGCTCTTTCTGGAAGAGCTGGATGCGCTCCTGAAGCAGGTCGGCATTCACGACCGCTATGCCTTCCTCGGCCAGTCTTGGGGCGGCATGCTCGGCGCGGAACATGCCGTGCGCCGGCCGAGGGGCCTGAAGGCGCTCGTCATCGCCAATTCCCCAGCCAACATGCATACCTGGGTTTCTGAAGCCAACCGGCTGCGCGAGGAACTGCCGCAGGAGGTGCAGGATAAGCTCTTAAAGCACGAGCAGGCCGGAACGATTACCGACCCCGAATATATCGCCGCCTCGCGCGTCTTCTATGATCGCCATGTCTGCCGCGTCGTACCCTGGCCGCCGGAAGTCGCCCGCACCTTCGCCATCATGGACGAAGACAACACCGTCTACCGCAACATGAACGGCCCAACGGAGTTCCATGTCATTGGCACGATGAAGGATTGGACGATCGAAGATAGGCTGCCGCTCATCGAGGCCCCGACGCTGCTGATTTCGGGCAAGTTCGATGAGGCGACCCCGCTGGTCGTCAAGCCCTATGTCGACCGCATTGAGAGATGCGAATGGGTGCTCTTCGAGCAGTCGAGCCACATGCCGCATGTGGAAGAGAAGGCACTCTGCCTGGAGACGGTTTCGACTTTCTTGCGACGACACGATTGATTGACGCGAAGCAGGTTGCCGCAGACCCAGCGCCGGTGTGCTGGCAAGCTCCGGGCTCGCAGCACTTTTGGACAGCCTTGATCGCTTCGCAGGAGCGATTGCGGGCAGAAGCTGCGGCCCAGGACCGCGGTTTCTCTCGTCGGTTAGCCAGATGCTCCGGCGCAAACCCAGTCGCGGATCGTCCGTCCAGCCATGCGCGATGCGCACCGAGCGGTTGTTAGGCCGCCCTGAAGCGGTCAAAGGCGGTGAGACGCTTGATCGGTGGATCTGCGTCATCCCAGCGATAGACTTGCGTACGCAGATAGCGGAGTTCGTCATCGAGTGCGTCTTCCGCAACCTCGATCCACCAGGACTTCGGACGGCCGTCACTGCCATCCGACCAACGATAGCCGCGTGCTTTCAATTGATCCTTCATGTCGAAGGGGCTGTTTTCCGCAAAGATGCGGGCGCGTGATCGCTGGCTTGCTTCGTAGAGCTCGGCAAAAGGTGTTCGTCCCGATTCTCCACCACTCTCCGCGAGAACCTCAAGGAGAGCAAAGCAGTCATCAACCGCTCGGTGGCCCTCGTGAAAATAACCGGCCTGCCCAATCAGATAACCGAGCTTTGTTCCTTCAAAGCCGCGCGACGCCCAGTCGATTTCAGAGACTGAACAAGCCCAGGCTTTTCCGGCAAAGATTGGTGAAAAGGTCTCGCAGAACGGCCGGTCGAAGCCGGCATTGTGGGCAATTACGAGATCAGCAGGCTCGATGACGGCACGAACCTGATAAAGATCAATCATCTGGTCGGCCACCATGTCGTCGGAGATACCGGTGAGACGTGTGATCTCCTCCGGGATGGAAATGCTGGGCTGCTGAAGAGCGCTATAGACGCCGATGACATCGCCGATATTTCCCGTCTCATCGAATGTAAACGCAACCGCGCCAATCTCAATAATCTCGTCCTTGCGATGATTAAGGCCGGTTGTTTCAGTGTCGATGATCACGCCTTTCAGCGGAAATCCGGGTCGCGCAGCCGTGATCACCAAACGTGGCTCGAGTTTTCTCAGGATACGGTAGCGGCCAGTCTCGTGGAGTTGCCGCACCATATCATCTTCGCTCAACGCAGCCGGAGAATGGCGCTTCGTCGATGAGCCTGCGCCCTTTGCAGGTGCTGCCCCGTTAGCATCAAACAGATCGAACTGCTGCGTCATTCGCTATCTCGGCCTAATTCTCAAATGGCTCTCCGGACTGCATCATCCGCCAAAGTCGCTATAAGACATCCGCTCGAACAAATCAGGAAGAAAGTTGAGGCCTGAAAAGATCAGTGGCCGCTCCCGGCGCCCCTGTTGTCGTCGCGACCGAACAGCAGCGCCGACAGTACGCGTCGGAAGACAGCGGCGGGCCTGCGGCGGAGTTCATCTTCAACGGATCGCCGGGGCCGCAGGATAGAACCAAACAATCCCTGCGCCTGCTCAAGGAAGGGCGCTGCCCCGTTGCGCAGGAGGAAGACCACCTCGAGACGCAGCTCCGAAGCACCATCGAGCTCGGCATAGGGAAGCTGGTCGAGCCGGCAGGCGGCGTCCCTCTGCGCGAGCGATGCGATTCGCCAATGCGTGTTGTTGCGGTAGCTCGGCGCGCGCCAGTCGGCATCCCTCGCGTCTCGGCCGAAGTTGATGAAGCAGGCATTGCCATAGCGGCTCTTCTGGATCTCGACAAACGTCGTCGCGAACCAGCCGGTGCGATGCCAGCGGACCCCTTTCCGGACAAAGCCTAGCGGCAGAAAGATATCATCCACCTCCTTCGTCAGAAGCTTCAGCGCCCGTTTGCGCGTCGTCGGATCGAGCGCAGCCTTCCATGCATTAATGGCATTTCTGTCGGCGTCCTCCATCGTTTTGTCGGTCTTTTCCACCTCTTGGCGTCCCCTCACTCGGGTCGAATGGCAGGGTCAGCAGACAGGAGGCGGGCGCGACGGTCAAGAGTTCGCTGCTCGTACGTGGTCGACGGCGGCTGATTTGGATCCTCTGCCGGGCGAGGCGCAATCGCGGTTCGCGAGGCGTCTTGATCGTGCTAGGATCAGGCCTTTCTACTAAAGGTATTCTTGCGTTGTTGATGATGATGATGAACGGCAAATGTGTCGGCGGCGCGTACCCAACGATCCCGAGGTTATGTGGGGGCATTTTTCTGCTCGTTGCAAACGCGGCATTCGCCGAAACCTTCGTAGACACGAATGTCGTGTCTGTCGTTGAAGGCGGACACTGGCAAGAAGACGGCGTCGGCGAAGGAAGTTACCGCATCATCGTTGTGAACCAGGGCTTTGAGCACGTATCGTCGCGCGTCGTGGTGGAATGGAAATCAGTGCCGACTGAAACAGATGACGCCCAAATCGTCCATTCCGTGGAATTGGTTAAAGGTGGCTTCTACAGCATAGGCACGCCAGAAATGACTTTTTCCAAGGACGGGGCACGCGTCGAGTTGAGGGGCACCGCTACCTACACGCCCGCCATGCCGGTCGTTTGTCGTTTCGGTCTATCTCCTGGCGGCAAAGTCGCCCGGATCAAAGGGTGTGAGGATTAATGATCGGTCCTGCTTAAGCGGCGGAAACTACGTGAATGGCGGCCAGGCCACGTCAATTGCCCGGCTGTCGCCTCGCCTCCGGCCCAACCACCGCATCTTGCTGTTGTCGGTTTTCACAACTGAAGTGAACAGCAAGCCTACAACCGCCATGGGCCGGAAGCATCCTATTCTTGGAATCCGTGAGTATCAGTCGTCGCCTTCCAGCGACGCAAGCGACTTTACCAAACCCACGATCTTTTGCCGTATTCGGGCGTCTTTTACAGCAAGGAATGCGCGGTTTAGCGCGAGCCCCTCGGCGGTGGAAATAAAGCCCGTCAGATCGTCCATGCCCTTCACTAAACCTGATTCACTTTCATCCGCTCCGGCCATTCCTTCGAAAAAGAATGAAACAGGCACGTTCAGACAGTCGGCAATGCCCTGAAGCCGGCTCGCCCCCACCCGGTTGCTTCCCTTCTCGTATTTCTGCACCTGCTGAAATGTGACACTGACCCGTTCAGCAAGCGCTGACTGGCTCATGCCAAGCACCCGTCGTTGCATACGGATTCGCCTTCCGACTTCTATGTCGACTGCACTTGGCTCCTTCGCATTAACGGCTTTATTCATGATCTTTCCTTTGCGCCTCAGGGAATTAAAATTGTGCCAGTGTGGAAACGTTGTCGATTGATCCAATCTAGCTAGTTCTTGAAGAGGTGTCCCTCCCAATCGCCCGATCCGTTCTCTTCAATGACAGGCGTGCCTTTCAATCCCGGCCTAATGTTCCGCCCTGTTCTGCGCCCAGGATAGCTGCGACCGGCGCGTGTGCGGTCAGAGCACACTGTCGGGCATCGATGAGGACATTCCCGAGCCCATCTCCGATGGGCCTTCCCTCGGCCAGTGGGGTGGTGACCGTTACGTCCGCCAAATGTACTACCCTTGGGTAATAGCGCTTCTCGTCGAAGACGCTATCATGGATTCATCAAATTCGTACTGACGGCTGACCACGGATGTACTGGCAGCCGTCGTCGATTGATCAGGAAGGGCCGGTGCGCGTGTCGCCCGGCCCTTTCCTTTAGGATTGCGGCTGCCAGATTTGCCACGGTCCTTCATGGAGATGGGCCTCAAATGCCGCGCCGAAACACCGTCAGGCCCGGTCGGGCAGGTGTAAAGAGCGAATATCAGACCAAAGTCCGACCGTTTCTCAGACTTCGTGCCGATACCACCTCTCGGCAGCTACAGTATGTTTGTACGCGAAAGGGTTGTGAGTTTTCGCTATGGCTAAAATCTTCGTTGTTGCGATGTCACTCGTGATGGTTGTTTTCTGGGGTTCCGTCGGCGTTCTGATGTACTCCCTGCTTACGTGAAGGCGTTCTGCGAAACTCGTCCCTCCCGGCCGGGTCTTGATTCGATTGCTCGAGGAAAAGTTGACACCCGTTGGGTAGCCGAACCTCCAGCTGTGCCCTATAGTTTCCTTTCAGCAATGGAGGTTGCCTAAGGAGGGTTAGATTATGAGCGATACCGCTGTTGGTTTCATGGTGGCAGCTGAACTGTCGGCCCTGTTCTGGGCCGCAGCGCTCATGGTGGCGTTATCGATCTCTTGACGACGCACGGCCTCTTCATCTTTACCTTGGCTGTCGCGACTTCGATGAGAAGCATTTGCTATAGGTTTCGACCTTCTGGCTGGTCGGCACATACTCCCGCTTGTTGTAGTCTTCTCTCAGTCGCGAACTCCAGGCGGGCTGGCAAGGATCTGCAGACGAACTCGAGCCGCCCAGGCACACCGATATATAACCGGTTCTTCCGAAGCGGCTGGCGACGCCCAGACCATGAGAGGCAAAGAGCGCCCCACGAACCCCGATACAGACACTGCAGAGTTCTGAACCATCGGTCTCTTTCGCGATGGTCCGACGCGCTCGAGACGCTCAGGCATCCGACATTTCTTCGTCGCCGACAAGGAGTGTCTTCCCAAGTCCTAGGGATTGCAAATCCGCAGGCTCCATCAGGAGGATCTTTGCCAGCTCACCGGTCACTTCCCATCGCAGAAATATGAGAATGCGGCAGGTGGATCCGGCGCCACGCTACCGGCCGTCGCCGATCTCGTCTCTCCCGCAGAGCGCCTTGGGGGCTGCTGGACGCAGTGATGTTTAACGTGTTGATCTGCAAATCCGACTCCCAAGCGAAGAACTGCTCAGTCCTGATCGGTGCGGGCGGAACTGCAAAGCTTGCGCCCTACGATCTGATCTGCGCGGCAATCTACGACCGGGTAGATCAACACCTGCCGCAAAATATTGGCGGCAGCTTTCTCGCGGCGGATTTACATGGGAAGCAGTGGAAAGCGTTCGCCGAAGAGACTGGGCTGAGCCCGGCATCGACCGTAAAGCGCGTTGGCCAACTTGCCGCCAAGGTCGATCAGGTCTGCGGAGATGTTCCCCAGCAGATCGTCACAGGAGGTGGTGATCCAGCCCGAGTACTGGAGCGGATCGTGCACGAGGGCCGCAAGAGATGCCGACGGACTTTGACGCAGCTTTAAGAGAGGCGGCGGAATTTCGATCGACTTGCACTTCGCCCGGCAATCGCGCTAAGCCTGCGTGATGGACGACAATGTCATCAAGTTTCGCAAGCCCAGGCCGCCCCGTCAGCGAGATCCCCGTCTTCGCAAGATTCTCATTGTACTTGTCGTGCTTGTTTTGTTTGCGGTCGCCTGGCTCTATTTCGCATTCGTGGGTGCCCCGGTGGCTTCTTGAGGCTGCCGCAAGCTTCGAAGGGGCACTGGCTGCGGTGATCTTCAGGGGGCAGGTTTGTCGACATGAGGCGATGAGCGGTCGGTTGCACCACCGGACTGCTTTAGCAACCTCCAAAGTCGTTCGGGGCGTAACAAGCAGCTTCAACGGCGGTGTGCGAGACAAATGCACCAGCAAAATCGCCTTGAAAGGTTCGACCTGAAAACCGTCGTGTTCGATTTCAGATTTGATCGCGCGATCGGGTGAACTCACGGATTTTGAGCGCCTCTTCGAGGACGATTCCATAAATGCTCGTTGTCGCAGCGATGAAGAGCTGATGTTTTGCACGACCACCGAAGCAAAGGTTCGACACAAGCTCCGGGACGAGGATCTTGCCCATCAGATGACCGTCTGGAGCGATGCAGTGCACCCCATCGGCTGCCGAAGACCACAGGTTACCTTCACCATCGATCCGAAAACCATCCGCGCATCCGGGATTGATGGCGCAAAACACCTCTCCGCCGGCAAGCCTGCCGTTGGACGCAACATCGAAGACCCGGATATGTCGCGGATCTGAGCTGAACATCCGCCCGGTATCGGCAACATAAAGGCGAGATTCGTCTGGACTAAAGGCCAGGCCGTTCGGGCAGGCAAAATCCGTCAGAACGGCTTCGATTTTTCCCGAGGGCTCCACCCGGTAGACGTGGCATGGCAGTTCTTGCTCGGCACGATAGCCCTCGTAGTCGGTCATGATCCCGTAGTGCGGATCGGAAAACCAGATCGAATTGTCCGATTTTACCACAACATCGTTAGGGGAGTTTAGCCGCCTGCCCTGGTAGCTGTCTGCAATTACAGTGACGGAACCGTCGAGTTCCGTCCGTGTCACCCGCCGCGTTCCATGCTCGCAGGTCACCAGTCTGCCCTGCTTGTCGCGCGTATTGCCATTGGCAAAGTTTGACGGCTCTCGGAATACCGATACCCCAGCGCCCGCGGACCAGCGAAGGATGCGATTATTCGGAATGTCCGAGAACAGTAGGCATCCCGCGTCACCGAACCAGACCGGGCCCTCGACCCAGTCAAAGCCGGTGGCGATCTGCTTGACCGGCGCATTGCCGAGCACATAGGTGCTAAACAGCGGATCAAGCACTTCGAAACATGGCATTGCGTTCTTCTCCCAGATTTACCGGGCCATTCTTATTCGGACAGCCGGACGCGAGTTGGGACTGGTGTCAATTGAAGGCAATCTGCGCCTTCATCGCCTGGCTCCTATCAGTTGCCAGTTCGAAGGCCGTCACAGCGTCTGATAGGGGAAGTGTGTGGGTAATCAGCGGCTTCACGTCGATCAGCCCCTTTTGCATCAGTCCGACACCGGTCGCAAACTCCTCGTGAAAGCGGAAGGAACCACGCAGGTCCAGCTCCTTGGCTGTAATCGCCATCATCGGGAGGTTCATGTCTCCACCAAGGCCAAGCTGAATAATCACGGCGCGCGGGCGAAGAGCAGCGATGCCGGCAACCAAGGCAGGCGCGGCACCGGAGCACTCGTAAAGGACGTCGAATGAGCCCTTTTGGGCTGCGTAAGGGGTCAGCGCATCCGGCTCGCCTCCCATATTGATGGTCCTGTCCGCGCCGACCTTGCGTGCCAGCGAGAGGGTGAAATCCGAGAGATCCGTTGCGACGATTTCGGCGGCGCCGGCACGGCGGGCTGCGAGGATCGACAGAAGGCCGATCGGCCCGCAGCCGGTCACCAGAACCCGTTTACCCAATATTTCTCCCGCCCGGCGAGTGGCGTGAAGAGTAACGGCCAGGGGTTCTGCGATCGCCGCTTCGCCTGGGGTAAGACCGTCCGCCGACACGCATTGAACGGCATCGGCGACGAGAACCTCTCGAAATGCTCCCTGGACATGCGGGAAAGGCATGGCACTGCCATAAAACCGCATATTGAGGCACTGATTGTGAAGCCCTTCCTGGCAATATAGGCAGGATCGGCACGGCCGGGACGGAGAAACAGCGACGAGCTGGCCCGATTTCAATCCCTCAACGCCCGAGCCGAGTGCTTCCACATACGCGGACACCTCGTGACCAAGGATCATCGGCTCCCGCAGCCTGACTGCGCCGAAGCCGCCGTGATTGTAATAGTGCAGATCGCTGCCGCAGATGCCACCGGTCGCAAGGCGCAGGCGCACTTCTCCGGGACCTGGCGCTTCGATCGGGCGCTCCTCGATACGCAGGTCTTTCGGACCGTGAATGACAATGGCTTTCATCGGCGCGCTCCTTAAAGAACCGGGGTCAGCAGGGGCTGACCGGAAAAATGCGCCATGAGATTGTCACGAACAAGCTGTCCCATGGCCTTGCGTGTTTCGATGGTTCCAGATGCGTGGTGTGGCTGCAAGAGCACATTGTCGAGGGCGAGAAACCGTGGATTGAGCTTCGGCTCACCTTCGAACACGTCAAGGGCGGCGGAGCCCAGCGCACCGCATTCGAGTGCATCAAGCAGGGCTTCTTCATCGATATTGGAAGCGCGGGAGATATTGACCAGCATCCCCTCCCCGCCGAGAGCCGCAATCACCTCGCGGCCGACGATGTGGCGGGTGGCGGCGGAAGCGGCCAAAGTGACGAACAGGAAATCCGAACGCGCCGCGAGCGCTACCGGATCGGCGACAAATTCCCAATTGGCGGCAAAATCTTTTGGCGCCACATCGGAATAAGCGATTTGCATATCGAAGCCCTGAAGGCGTTTGGCCACTTCATAGCCGATCCGGCCAAGGCCGAGTACGCCGGCGCGGCGGCCCCACACGCGACGCTTCAGCGGATAGAGCCCCTTTGCCGCCCAGCTTCCGTCCTTTACCCAGCTTTCCGCGCCAATCATGCCGCGCGACAGGCACAACATCATCGCCACGCCAAGATCCGCTACGTCGCTCGTCAGCACGTCCGGTGTGTTGGTGACGCGGATGCCACGTTCCCGGCAAGCAGCCAGATCGACGGCATCAAAACCAACCCCATAGACAGAGATCAGCTCAAGTGAAGGGCAGGCCCCGATCATGGCCCGGCTGGCCCCGAGTTCGCCTCGCGTAGCGATCGCCCGGACATTGGGACCGACAGCAGCAAGAAAGTCCGACTTGTCGGAGGCCTCGAAGTAGCGATGAACCGAAAATGCAGCATTCAGAGGCGCTTCGTCCCATTCCGGATAGGGCCCGACTTGAAGGATCTGGGGTTTGCTCATTTCGGTGTCTCCGTCCCTTGACAATTAATGTTATCGATAACATAAAGGTGAGCATTGCGAATGTCGAGACAAAAAATGAGGGAAGCCAATGGGGCAGGACTTGTTTGATTTGACGGGCCGCCGAGCCCTCGTCACGGGATCGTCGCAGGGGATCGGCCTTGCCCTTGCGCGCGGTCTTGCCAATGCCGGTGCCGAAATCGTGCTCAATGGCCGCGACGCCGCAAAACTTGCGGAAGCCGCGAGAGGTCTCGGCGGCAGCACGCATCAATTGGCATTCGACGCGACCGATCATGAGGCCGTTCGCGCAGCAGTGGATGGCTTCGAAGCAACGATCGGTGCGATCGACATCCTCGTAAACAATGCGGGAATGCAGCATCGCACGCCTCTCGAGGACTTTCCGGCGGACGCGTTCGAGCAGCTTATGCGGACCAATATCTCCACTGTTTTCAACGTTGGCCAAGCGGTCGCACGGCACATGATCAAACGCGGAGCGGGCAAGATCATCAATATCGCCAGCGTACAGACTGCATTGGCACGTCCCGGCATTGCACCCTACACGGCGACGAAGGGCGCCGTCGGTAATCTGACCAAGGGAATGGCGACCGACTGGGCCAAATACGGGCTGCAATGCAATGCCATTGCGCCCGGCTATTTCGATACGCCATTGAACGCCGCATTGGTTGCCGATTCCGCCTTTTCCGCCTGGCTGGAAAAGCGCACGCCGGCCGGCCGCTGGGGCAAGGTGGACGAACTGGTCGGCGCCTGCGTGTTCCTCGCCTCCAACGCATCCTCATTTGTGAACGGACATGTGCTTTATGTTGACGGTGGCATTACGGCCTCTCTTTGAGGTTCCGCAGCGAATGGTGCTGATGGGGGTTGCAGGGTGCGGCAAGTCCTCGGTCGGGGCCGCGCTCGCCGCACGACTGGGGGCGGCATATCTCGATGGCGACGACCTTCACCCGTCGGCGAACATCGACAAGATGAGCCGCGGCATGGCCTTGGACGATGAGGATCGCTGGCCATGGTTGACCCTCGTGGGCCAGACTCTGGCCAAGTCCGAAGGGCCGCAGATCGTCGGCTGTTCGGCGCTCAAGCGAGCCTACCGCGCTCACATCAAGCAAACTTCCGGAGAGACGATCACCTTCGTTCATCTTGCCGGTACGCCCGAGGTCATCAAGGCGCGAATGAATGCAAGAAAAGGTCATTTTATGCCGGCCGGCCTGCTGACGAGCCAGTTCGCAGCGCTCGAACCACCGGACGCGGACGAAAACGCGTTCAGCGTGGATATCGACCGGCCGCTCGGCGCGATCGTCGAAGCAATCGTCACGCAATTGGAAGGAATGAAAACATGACGAACAAGATTGCATTGATCGGCGCCGGCGCGATGGGCGGCGCCATCGGAACGCGGCTCGTCGAAACCGGGAATCATTTGACGGTCTTTGATCTCGACACGACCAAGATGCGCGACCTGGTCGACAAAGGCGCTCTACCGGCGGCAAGCGCGGCGGAAGCAGCCGCCGACTCGGACTATGTCATCCTCAGCCTCAACTCGGCGAAAATCGTCCGGCTCGCCGTCTTCGGCGAAGGCGGCGTTGCAGGCGGCGCCAGGCCCGGAACTGTCATCATAGACATGTCCTCGATCGACCCGGAGGCGACGAAGGCCCTGGCGTCCGACGCGGCGGAAAAGGGCCTGCGCTGGGTCGACAGTCCCCTGTCGGGCGGCGCGCCCAAGGCATTGGTCGGACAGCTTACGCTTATGGCCGGCGGCAAGGAACAAGATGTCGCTGATGCACATGAGGTGCTGCGGCACGTTGCCTCGAATTACACGCATATGGGGCCTTCCGGCGCCGGCCAGACCACGAAGCTGATCAACCAGGTTCTCTGCGGGCTCAATTTTCTGGCCGTGGCGGAAGCGACGCAATTGGCTCTCGACGCCGGCGTGGATGCGGCAAAGATCCCGCAGGCATTGAAAGGCGGCCGGGCCGACAGCGCAATCCTGCAAGAATACATGCCGCGCTTTGTCGTCAAAGATTACCGTCGCACCGGCCGGATCGACAACATGGTCAAGGATTTGAGCGGGGCGCAGGATCTCGCCCGCCGCACCAACACCGCCATGCCGCTGACGGCGCTGTGCGCCGAAATTCACCGCATGCTGACTGCCGCCGGTCTCGGCGGTGAGGACCAGGCCGCCCTTATGGAATTTTTCAAGGGACCCAACAAGGACATCGTACAATGATAACACGCTATGCCCTCTTCGAAGGAAAAGTGAAGGACGGTCAAACGGAGGCGTTTCGGGCCGCAGTGCTCAACGACATCCTGCCGAAATGGAAGGCCTTTCCCGGCGCCCTCGATGTCCGGGTAACCTTCGCCGATGCCCGCGATGAAGGAGCGCCGGAAATTCCCATGATCCTTGCGATCAACTATCCCGATCTCGCAACCGTCGAGGCCGCGCTTGCAAGTCCAGCCCGCACTGCGGCCAAGGCAGCGACGGAAGAGGTATTGGCGCGCTTTTTTGACGGGCGAATCCATCATCATGTGACCCAGGCGAACGAATTCCCGCTCTAAGCTCGACGCCGTGGCGGCTAGCTGCCCTCTTGGCTGTTCGACTACCGGCAAGGGGCAGATCCAAAGACCGAACCGTCGAGGCCCAAAGCATCGGCCTTCGGCTTCGCATTGAACGAGGCGAAATCACAACCTGCTTGCAAATTAAGCGTAAAGGCGGTTGTATCAATCTGGTAACGATAACATGGATGCAAATGCCCAATATTCGTAAACCACCAACCATGGCGGATGTCGCCCGCATGGCAGGCGTGTCGCCGATGACGGTGTCGCGCGCTTTCAAGCGCGACACCTCCGTCAGCCAAGAGACACGCGAGGCTGTCAGACGCGCAACCGAGGAACTGGGTTACGTCTTCGACAGCACGGCTTCCAATCTGCGATCACAGCGCACCGACTTCGTGGCCGTTACGATCCCCTCGATCAACAATGCCAATTTCGCCGATACGGTGCGGGCGCTGTCGGACGGCTTGTCGGATAAGGGCTTGCAGGTCCTGCTCGGCTACACGAACTACGACGTTCGTGAAGAAGAGCGGCTGATCGAGCAGCTCTTGCGGCGCAAGCCCGAAGCAATCGTGGTAACGGGCGGCAAGCATACATCGCGAGCCCGCAAACTCCTGTCGAATGCCGGCATCCCCGTCATTGAAACCTGGGATCTTCCGGAAGACCCGATTGGACACGTGGTCGGGTTTTCCAACGCATTGGCGGTGCGCGAGATGATCGATCACTTTGTCACCGTCGGCTATAGAAAGGTCGCCTTCATTGGTGGTGATGCTGATCGAGACACACGCGGCAGCGATCGGCGAGCCGGCTTCATAACCGCGATGGAGGATCACGGGTTGGACGCGACGCGCCTGATTGCCGCCGGGCCGCCGCCGATTTCAATGCGCGAGGGCGCGAACGCGATGGGCCGGTTGCTGGAGCATTTCCCAGATACCGAAGCGGTCATCTGCGTTTCTGATCTTTCGGCCTTCGGCGCCCTTACCGAATGTCAACGGCGCGGCATTGCGGTGCCGGACCAGATTGCCATCGGTGGCTTCGGCGACTACGAGATCGGCGCAATTTGCGTTCCCAGTCTGACAACGATCAATGCCTTTGCAGCCGAGATCGGAGCAAAAACGGCGCGGCTCATTCTCGACGTCCTGGACGGGTCGCTTTCGGACAGCGCGGGCGTGATAACGATCCGACCGGATTTGATTCTGCGTCAAACAAGCCGCTGAGGAAATAGCGGGCCGGAAGAAGATTGCTTGCCCACCCGCTGTCACGATTACTTAACGTCCGATTTCACAAACTGCCGCAACTCGGGCGTCTGTGGATTAACAAACAGCTCCTTGGATGCCCCCTGCTCCCAGATCGTGCCCTTGTGCATGAAGATCGTCTGCGTAGCCACCCGTCGCGCAAAACCCATCTCATGCGTGACGAGTATCATGGTCATTCCATCGCGGGCCAATTTCTCCATGACCGTCAGCACTTCCTCGGTCAGTTCCGGATCGAGCGCAGAGGTGACTTCGTCGAAGAGCATCACCTTCGGGCGCATTGCAAGGGAACGGGCAATCGCCACACGCTGCTGCTGGCCGCCAGAAAGCTGGTCCGGATAGGCATCGAATTTTTCCGACAGGCCCACGAGCTGGAGAACCTCGCGGGCGATCTCCCGTGTCTCCGCCTTTGCAACGTCTTTGACAATGCGGGGTGCCAGCATGATGTTCTCGCCCACGGTCAAATGTGGAAAGAGGTTGTAGCTTTGGAAGACGATGCCGACATCGGTGCGCAGGCTTCGCAGCGCCTTTGCGTCTCCTCCAAGCGCATGGCCGGCGATCTCGATGCGACCGGAGTTGATCTTTTCCAAACCGTTCATGCAGCGTAACAGCGTGCTCTTTCCAGAACCGGACCGGCCGATCAGTGCAAAGACCTCTCCGCGCCCGACGCTGAGCGATACGCCCTTGAGAACCTCGAGCGCACCGAAGCTCTTGTGAACATTTTCAACGATTACTTCCGGCATGAAGCCTCCTTTCCAGCCAACGCGACAGCTGGGACAATGGGTAGCAGACGACGAAATAAAGAGCGGCCACCGCGATGAAGACGCGGAATGGCTGGAAAGTCGTGTTATTGACAAGCTGCCCTGCGCGGGCGAGTTCGACGAAGCCGATGATCGATGTGATCGACGTATTCTTGACCACCTGCACCGCAAAGCCGACGGTTGGCGGCAGCGAAACACGGATTGCCTGCGGCAGGATGATGTAGCGGTATTGTTGAAGGCGGGTCATGGCAAGCGATTCCGACGCTTCCCATTGCTGCTTCGGCACCGCCTGGATGCAGCCGCGCCAGATTTCCGCGAGATAACCTGATGCGTAGATCGTCATCGATGCGCCGGCGGCAAAGAGCGGCGGCAGCTCAAGCCCGGCAAGGCTGAGGCCGTAATAGGACAAAAACAGGATCATCAGCACCGGAATGCCCTGGATAACCTGAATATAGGAACCTGCGGCAAAGCGCACGGCCTTGACGGGTGAGGTTCGGGCAAGCGCCACGGCAAAGCCGAGCAGACCTCCACCGACAAGGGCGATGACCGTCAGGAGAATGGTCCACTGCAATGCTTGCAGCAGGAAACCGAATTCATCGAAACCGAATGTTCTCAGCGTCATGCCGGCACCTCCGGCAGGGCCGTCATCGTGCGGCGGGCAACCCGCCTGCCAAAAAGCCACATGCCCATGAATGCCAGGGCTGCGCGCAGCGCCAGCGCCAGCGCGAGATAGATCAGCGTGACGACAATATAGACTTCGAAAGACCGGTAGGTCTGCGATTCGACGAAAGCGGCCGAGGCGGCAAGCTCATGGGTCGAAATTGCGGAGCAGATGCTGGAGGCCAGCATCATCAACACGAACTGGCTGCACAGCGCCGGATAAACCTTGGCGACCGCCGGCACCAGAATGACGTGGCGATAGATCTGGAAACGCGAGAAGCCAAGCGCCTCGCCCGCTTCGATCTGAGATTTGTGCACGGCCTCGATGCCGGCACGGATGATTTCCGTTGAATAGGCGGCAAGATTGATGGTCATGCCGATCAGCGCCGCTGTATCGGCGCCCACGCGAATACCAAGCCCAGGCAGGCCGAAATAGACGATGAAGAGCTGGACCAGAAAGGGCGTGTTGCGGATCACCTCGACGTAAGCATCGACAAGATACCGCACGGCACCGCCCTTTATGGAGCGCAAGGATGCAAGCATGACACCTGCTGCCGAACCGAGAACGATCGAAAGGATCGACAGCTTGATCGTCAGCCAGATACCGCTCAGGATTTCGCCCTGATACTGGGCCAGCACGCCGAATTGAAATGTGTAGGACATAAGCGAGCTCCGTCGAAGTTTCGCGGCCTGCCGGTGCCTCACCGGCAGGCTCTCACGCAAGCTCAATCAGAAGGACGGAAGGGTCGGCATCGGACGGCCTGTCCATTTCGTCGCGATCTTGTCGAGATCGCCGGAGATCTTCATCAGATAGATCGACGTATTCAGCCATTGACGCAGTTCGAAATCGTCGAGCTTCGTCGCCATCGAGTTGCCTTGCTGGAAGAAGGTGAAGCCGACCTGGAGGCCAGCGTCAGGACGCTGCTTGATGATCGCTTCTCCCACAGTCGACGGCAGTGCGACCGCGTCCGCCTGACCGGCAATCAGCGCCTGCGCACTGGTGGAGTCGTCTTCGAAAACCACGATCTCCATGCCGGGGACCGCCGCCTTGCGAAGAGCGGTTTCCTGTGACGAACCCCGATTGACCGCGACGCGCTTGCCCTGAAGATCGGCAAGGCTCGCAAACTTCTGGTCGGGACCGGATATGATATCCATGTTAAAGGCGCTGTAGGGCTGCGTAAACATGACGGTCTTGGCCCGCTCACCCGTCGGGGCCAGCGTCGCAACGAGGAAATCGACCTTGCCGGTCTGGAGCGCCGGAATGCGGGCCGGCGGCGTCAGTGGGACGAGTTCGACAGGCAGCGAGAGATATCCGGCAATCAAGTTGGCGACGTCAACGTCGTAGCCGGTCGGATTACCTTTTTCATCCACCATCCCCATCGGCGGCGCACCGGTCAGAACGCCGATCCGGACGGTGCCGCGTGATATGATGTCATTGAGCGTGACCGCCCCGGCTTCGGCGGTCATCGCCAAGGACGTGATGGCGAGTGCGGCTGCCATTACAACCGCGCGCATAGAGTTAAGAACATTCATGACATTCCTCCACCTTATTTGACTGAGCTCTTGCTCGTGCATGCGATCTCTGGAGCGACAGAAACCGCTCCATTGCTCGCCTCCTCTGGACTCCCTTGCACCGGGCATTGCATCTGAATCATGCAAGGGTTATCGTTAACCTCATTTTATGTTATCGATAACAATCGGACTGTCAAGCCAGTTTTTACTTTTCAAGGCGTGGGGACGAGGCAAGTGGCAAAGGATAAGACACGGATCGTCACGCTGCTTGATGTGGCGGCAAAGGCAGGCGTAAGCAGCATGACAGTCTCAAAGGTTATGCGAGGCGTCGGCAACATTTCCAAGGCGACGCAACAAAGGGTGAGATGTGCCGCAGACGAGCTTGGCTATCTGCCGAACAACCTTGCCGGATCATTGAGTTCGCGCAAGAGCCGGATGGTAGCAGTGATTATCCCCTCGATGAGCGACATTGTCTTTTCCGAAGTGCTGAGTGGGGTAAACGCCATCCTGCGCCCCAATGGACTTCATACCTTCATCGGAGAATCGCATTTCGATCCCGGCATCGAAGCAGACCTCGTGCGCGAGATGCTGTCCTTCCGCCCGGCAGGGCTTTTGCTAAACGGCGGCATGGCACGAAGCGCCGCTTGCGACAAATTGCTAGAAAGACGTACCTGCCCGGCCATTCAAATGTGGGATTGCGACAATGAAGATCTTGATTTCAGCGCAGGCCCTTCGCACATGGAGGCAGGGCAACTCGTTGCTGCGCATTTCCTGGAGCGCCGCCTCAGGCGCGTTGCCTATGTCGGCGCCGAATTGGAGAAGGATCTCTGCGCCCGCTGGCGCTACCTTGCCTTGCGGTCTACGCTTGCGAGCGCCAACATCGACGTGATCAGCATGGTTTGCGAAAATCGGCCGAGACAGGCCGAAACAGGACGCGCCCTTACGCAGGAATTGATCCGCGATCATCCCGAGATCCAGGCTATTCACTTTTTGAACGACGCGATGGCGCTTGGTGGCCTCTCCTATCTGCACGAAGCGGGAATTCCAGTTCCAGAGCAGGTGTCCGTGGTGGGATTTAACGGCACGTCCATCCCCAACACGGTCCGAACCAGACTTACGACCGTTGATGTACCTCGCGCCGAGATCGGCAAGACGGCGGCTCGGGCGCTCTTGAATATACTTGCACACGTGCACGTGAACAGATCGTGGCGGGCTGAGATCCAGCTCATCCAGGGCAACACGACGACGAAACGATAATCGGTCGCCCGTTCATCCTTCCGTCAATATCGCTTGCGACGCAACGTGCAAAAAAATGGCACCATTCGCGGTGCCCAGTTTCCGGGAGGGAGGCTGCTACAGCTTGCCCCAGAGCTTTTTATACTCGTCGCGGTAACCGTTTTCCGGATCGAACGAGTTCTTGGGGCCGCCATCGAATTCGACATTGTCGGCGGTGACGACATGGAGCGGGGAGAGATAGCCAGACCAGTGTTGGCCGGCAAAGGCGCGGTTCAACTCGTCGACAAGCTGCCAGCCCTGCAGGTTGAGGGGCTCGGCGACCGTAACTTTCTGGAACTGGCCGGCGCGGATGCGCTGGTAGGCCGATTCCGAGCCGTCACCGGCAGCGACATTGATTGGCGCGTCTGTACCACCCTTGCCGGCGGCTGCCAGCGACGGGCCCATGAAGTCGAAATAAAGATCGTTGATGGCGAGCGAATGAGTCCACTGGTCGCCGTATTTTTGCAGCAACGATGTCGTCAGTTGCGGCATGCGCTGGGAGGTTTCGGCAATGGGCGTATCGACATATTCAAGAACCTTGCCGCCGAGTTTTTCGATCTCCTTTTTCATCTTGTCGGCCTTGGCGATGGCGATCGCATAGGTCGAGTCGGTGAAAATCACGACGCCTGGCTTGCCCTTCGCATCTGCATAGGCCCAGTCCGCGGCCGACTTGGAAACTTCCATCGCGTCGGTGCTGACGTTGGCGAAAAGGCCGGTTTTTTCGTCAGGGCCGATGACCGGGCCTGCGTGCCAGGCGACGAGCGGAATTCCGGCAGCCTTTGCCTGCTCAAGAGCCGGCGCCTGCTCGACGGCATCGAAGCCGTTGATGACGATCCCGGCGGGCTTCAGCGCCATGGCCTGGCCGAACGCTGCCGTGCGGCCGCCGATCGAGCCCGCACCGTCGAGAACCTTGACCTGCCAACCGATGGCGGCTGCAGCCTCCTCGACGCCGGTGGTAACGCCCAAGATGCCGCCGTTCTTCAGGTCGCCGGCGAGCACGACGATCGTCTTTCCCTCCTGCGCCTTGGGTCCTGTCTTCGGTCCGTCCCAGGTGGTGACGCGGGTCGCATATTTTTCGACCACCGCCTTGGCGTCGGACATGGCATCTGCCAGTGCCGGTCCCGCGAGCATCAAGGCCAGTGCGGCGACGGAACTCTGGATAAGCGTTCTGCGTTTCATGGTTCTTCCTCCCTTTGAAGTTTGTGTGCCGACGGCGATCAGTTTTTCGGTGGGTTTGCAGATGCCGGATTGGTGGCTGCCGTTTTTCCAACTGCACCCCGTTTCCTCTGCGCATAACCGGCGATGCCGATGGCCACGAGCAGGGTGATGCCGTTGAAGAGTGGTTCGACGAAGAACGAGCCACCGAATTGCTGGATGCCGGAAATGCCGACGGCAAGAATGATGACACCGGTCATCGTGCCCCAGACATTGACGCGTCCAGGCTTGATGGTGGTTGAGCCGAGAAAGGCACCGACGAGCGCCGGCAGCAGGTACTCGAGGCCAACACTGGCCTGGCCGATGCGCAGCTTAGAGGCGAGCAGGACGCCTGCAAGCGCAGCAAGGGTGCCCGAGGAGACAAAAGCGGCGATGACAAAGCGGCGGACCGGAATGCCGTTCAGCGCTGCCGCTTTCGGATTGGCGCCGATCGCATAGATATAGCGGCCAATCGGCAGATATTCGAGAATAAGCCAGAGCGCAACGGCAAGCAGCAGCACATAAAAGCCGGTGATCGGCAGGCCGAATACCATGGTGCCGTTCAACGAGTAAAAACCCTCCGGCAAGACGCCAACGACCTGGCGCCCGCCGGTGTGCCAGAGTGCCAGCGCGTAGAGGACCGTGCCGGTGCCGAGCGTCGCAATGAACGAGTCGATGCGTGCGACCTCCACCAGAAGACCGTTGAGGAAGCCGGTGATAGCACCGAGCGCAAGCACGATGACGACTGCGACCGGCCAAGGCACGCCGAACACGGTTTGCAGGCTGATCGCAAGAATGTGCCAGAGCACGATGCCGTAGCCGACCGTAAGATCGATGCGGCCGCCAGCCATCGGGATCATGGCCGCCAGCGACAGGAGAGCGATGATCGCCTTGTCGGAGACGATCGAGCGAAGATTGAGAACCGTCGGAAAGGTCTGCGGCAGGAGAAGCGAAAACAGCACGATAAGCAGCAAAGTAAGGATGACCAGGCCGTAAACCGGCAGGAACCGCAGGAGCTTCTGCGTATAGCTGAGGCCCGCCAGTTCGGCTCGGGTCGGCTCAAGGGCGGTGGATTCGATCGACTGCATTATCTTCTCCCGGAACTCAAGCGGCCTCTGAAGCCGACGCGGCAGCGATCACCGCCGATGTGGTTAAATCCGCACCTTGCAATTCACGTACAATCCGTCCGCGTGAAAACACCAAGGCACGATGGCAGATATGTGCGATTTCCTCGAAATCCGTCGACACGACGACGACAGCCAGACCCGCCTCAAGCGCACGGGCGATCAGCCGATAGATGTCGGCCTTGGCGCCGACATCGACGCCTGCGGTCGGATCCTCGGCGATCAGGAGCTTGCGGCCAGTTGCAAGCCAGCGGCCGACAACCACCTTCTGCTGGTTGCCTCCCGATAGCGCCTCGATCGGCAGGCTCTGGTCGTTCGGCCTCAATCCGACACTCTCGCCGATCGTGCGCGCCAGGGACGCTTCTTTAAACGGCGACAGGAAAGAAAGGAGCCTGCGTCCGGACGCTGCCGGATTGAGGAAGGTGTTTTCCCGAAGCGACAGCGACATGGCAACGGATTCTTCGGTGCGGTCGCGCGCAATCAGGCCTATGCCGGACCTCATTGCAGCGACCGGGCTCGACAGGTCCGGTACCTCCCCACCGACATCTACTGCGCCGGAAAAAGCTTCGCAGCCAAAAAGGGCCCGACCGATCAGTTCCTGACCGGCGCCGCGCAAGCCAACCAACCCAAGCAGCTCTCCTTTCCGGATATCAAAGGAGACAGGTCCGGCGCTGCGGCAGGCAAGATCCCGAATGCTGACGATCGTCTCGCCCGGATTGCTTGTCGCTTTGGCGAAGAGTTGGTCCGTCTTGCGGCCGACGATCATTTCAATCAATTCGTCCGGCGTCGTCTGTGCCACCGGCTTCTGGCCAACGAGGCGTCCGTCGCGCAAGACCGCGACCCGGTCGGCGATGCGGAAAATCTCATCGAGCCGATGCGACACGTAGATCATCGCCACCCCTCGCGCTTTCAGCGGACGGATAGCATGGAAGAGACGCTCCACCTCATCAGCCGGAAGGCTGGCGGTCGGCTCGTCAAGAACAAGCACGTCCGCTTCCACGGCGAGCGCGCGGGCAATCGCCACAAGCGACTTTTCGGTACGGGTGAGATCCTGGACACGCGTCGACGGATCAAAGTCGCAGCCGACGAGATTCAGCGCCTCCCTGGCCCGCTCCTCCGTTCGCTTCCAGTCGATCAGGCGCGAACGCATGGAGAAACCCTGCGCCAATCCGACATTTTCGCCCACCGTCATCCATTCGATCAGGCCAAGGTCCTGGTGGATAAAGGCGAGAGGCTGACGTTCGTTAGGCTTTGGCGGCCGATGGACATAGGGTTCACCACGGAACTGAATATCGCCGCCGTCCGGCCTGTAGATGCCGGCCAAGGTCTTGATGAGTGTCGATTTGCCCGCGCCGTTTTCTCCAAGAAGCGCCAGGATCTCCCCCGGATGCAAATCCAGCGATACCTGCGTCAAGGCCCGAGTGCCGCCGAACTCCTTGGTGATGGAGCGAACCTCCAGCAGTTTTTCGCTCGACATCGGCGCTCCTCCCAAAGCTCTGTGAACTTGCAAGACATGGTCTGTTATCGATAACAATGCTGTCAACAGGGAATTGCGCGTAGGCTGGTCGCGCACAAGGCATTGCGATGGCTGCTTTCTTTCGGGATTGACACATGCTTCCGCGGCAGCCGTTCGTGATCGTCGACGGCCAAGGTGGAAGGCCACCCGTCTAGAAGAGCGCGCCGCCGCGCAGCCCTTTGACATATCGGGATGTCGCTCGGATCCCCAGCTGACTTTCCCTCATAGGACCATTTCCACAAGCAAATTGTATTTCTTGCAGCGTTCGGGATTACTGCTTGGGCTGACAGATGAAAACACGATGCACGACTGGGCTTGCTCGCAATGCCCAGACTGAATGACCCATTCAATTCCTCCAAAGTGGTGGAACGTCGGCTCGCAGTGATACCCCTCACAAAAAAGGCCCTGCGGGCTGGGGGCAGACGGGGCAGGGCCAGATGCCAGAATAGGACTGGCGGAACGCACGTCCCGTGGGCGTCGATGGTCTGCGAGAGCGCGCGAGATCGAAGAATAACATATTTCTCGCGCATCGAAGCCTGTCCCAAAGGCTTAAGCGAAGGAGTAATAAGACAGCCACGTCTCAGAGCGAGCAACGCGGTCGCGCCCGGCCCGGTCGAAACGGATATGTTCGTGACCGGCAAATCGGATGAACTGGTCCAGTCCATCGTCAGAACGATACCGCTGAGCCGGCTTTGCCAACCGGAGGATGTCGCTTTGGTCGTTGCCTTCCTGGCCAGCTCGGAAGGTGCCTGGGTGAGCGGCCAGGTACTTCGCGTCAATGGCGGCATGATCTGAAGCAAGCCCGAACCGAGGATAAAACCATGCCATTCGTGAACATCAAGACGCCGGAAGGCGCGCTGAACCGCGCCCAGAAGCAGGAGATCGTGCACCGCACGACGAACATGCTCGTCGAGTATTTTTCAGAGGCCGCAAGGCCGCACACCATGGTAGTAATCGAGGAGGTGAAGGACGGCGGTTACGGCCGCGCCGATGAGATCTTTATCCTGCCGGACGTCTATCGCAGCAAAGAAAACAGTTACGTGGCCCATTCCCGGCGGACATGCCGTCCGCCGGAAATGTGACATTCGTACCGCGTCCTGCCCATGTCGAGCACGGTTCCGCAAGCGTTACCGGTGATGTTGACTATTGCGGCAGAGTAAGCCTACCGCCAGCTCTCCATCAAGATTGCAACGCTCTTTGGAATACCCGTGTCAGTCTCTCGGCAAAGGCACGGGGATCGACGGGTCTGTCGCCATCAAGGATCCGTGCTTGGTCAAGCAGGAGCAATGCTGCATCCTCCCTTAGCGAAGAGCCGTCGTCTTTGGCAGCAATTCCCTTCACCAGCGGATGCTCGAGATTGATCTCCAGGATGGGCTTTGCAGCCGACTGGAGCCGCCCTGCGCCCTGCAGTATCTTTTCCATCTGGCGGTCGTAGCCTTGCTCAGATGCGACAAGGCAAACCGCACTTTCCGTCAGTCGATCGGAGGCACGAACATCCGACACCTGGTCTGCGAGCGTCTCGCGGGCAAAGGCGATGAAGCTCTCGAGATCCGCCGACGTTTCGCTCTTCGTGGCTGCTTCGTCATTGGACGTGGCGAACTGCGCCAGGTCAGCTGCCCCTTGCGTGATCGATTTGAAGGTCCTTCCTTCGAATTCGGGGGCATTCATCACCCAGAAGCTGTCGATGGAGTCGGTCAACAGCAGGACCTCAATGCCGCGAGCGCGAAATCCTTCTAGCTGCGGCGATGCCTTCAGCTGATCCAGATTGTTGCCGGTCAAATAATAAATTGCGCTCTGATCCTGTTTGGCATCTTTCACATAATCTGCCAGAGAGCGATACCCGTCACTCGAGGCCGTGGTTCTAAAGCGCGATAGGGCAATCAGCTGCGAGCGGCGTTCGAAATCCTCGTAAATGCCTTCCTTAACGACTGAACCGAAATTCTCCCAAAACTTGATGAAGGCGTCCGCATCGGTCTCGGCGAGTTTTTCGATTGCTGCTACGACCCTGCTGGTGACGCCCTTCCTGATCGCCGCCAGAATGGGGCTCGCCTGGATCATCTCGCGCGAAACGTTGAGGGGAAGGTCTGCGGTATCGATCAGGCCTCTCACAAAGCGAAGATAACGCGGCATGAGTTCGGTGTCATCGGTGATGAAGACACGCTTTACATAAAGCTTCATCCGGCCCTTGCGGTCAGGATCAAACATGTCGAACGGCTGCGATCCCGGAACAAAGGCTAGTGCAGTATACTCATGCCGTCCTTCGGCCCGGAAATGAACAGTCACGGCAGGCTCGTCGTACTGTCCGGAAATTCCGCGGTAGAAATCCGTATACTCTTCGGTCGAAATGTCACTTTTCGAACGAGTCCAAAGAGCCGTACCGTCGGTGAGCTGGATCGGTTCGGCGCCCGGCTTTTCAATGATCGTGATCGGCACGGGAACGTGGCCGGATTGCTCCTTGACGATCCGCTCGACCGACCAACGGGATGTGTAGGTCTTGGCGTCCTCCATCAAATGCAAAGTGATACGCGTGCCACGCGGCGGAGCATCCACCACGTCCACGGGGCTGACGCTATAGCTGCCCCGACCATCAGACGACCACAACCAAGCCTCATCGGCGCCCGCACGCCGGGAAACCACGTCGACGCGTTCGGCAACCATGAAGCATGAATAGAAGCCGACACCGAACTGTCCGATCAGTTGTGCGCTCTCCCCGGTCTTGTTGGCCTCAATGCGCTCCATGAAGGCACGGGTTCCCGAGCGGGCAATGGTGCCGAGCGCCTCGATCAATTCGTCACGGCTCATACCAATTCCGTTGTCCTCGACGACCAACCGGCGCTTTTCCTCGTCGAGCGATAGCGTGATCCGGCTGTCCGGATCGTTTGCAAGCATTGTGGGTGTGGCAATCGCCTCGAACCGCAGCTTCTCGGACGCATCGGCGGCGTTCGAGATCAGTTCACGCAGAAAGACATCCTTATCCGAATAGACCGAATGCACCATCATATGCAGAAGGCGCGCCACATCGGCTTCGAAGATGTGGTTTTCGGCAGTGTTGTGCGTGGCGGTCGTCGTCATACGTCATGATCTCCCATGATGAAAAAAACGATCGATCAGGTGGCAAAGACTTCGATTGAATTCAAGATGTTTCTTTAACGCCGAATGAAGCGCAATACTCAGTGCGCTTACGCCGCCGGCTTTCGGAATTCGCAGTGTCGATTGTCGGTGACACGTCCGCTGACGATCTCGGTGTGCTTGGCGAAGCCGCCTCTTCCCGGACCGAGCAGCAGCGCCCGCAGGACGCGCGGGGGCCTGGCTGAGGGATCGCGGGCACTGCCTCGTTGCTCGGAAGGAAGGCCACTTCGATACGCAGCGGCGAAGCACGAGTGAGCTCGACACAGGCAGGCTGGTCGAGCCGCCTGATGAGTCCCTCTGCGCGAGCCACGTGAACGTGCGCTTGCGCGTGGTTGCGGGTATCTGGGCTCACACCAATCTCGTTCTATCGGTCGCAGCGACCATCGAGTACCCTGGCCGTCATCGAATATGGGGCCTCTGGAGCTCCCGAGTAACCGCCGCAGTTCTAGCCCTGTGACGTCCATGCCGGCCACCATGTGCTGTTAATGACCGACCGCACCCCGAGTAAAACATTTATGCAAGTCGCCGGAACTGGAATAGCCGTTCCGGTCGAACACTTCATGACCGTTATCGACAACCATAAGCCGACGAGAGATTTGCTGCTGCGCTACGTGCAATTCGGCGAGCTTGCAGCTTGCTCATTCAGCTCTCGCAAACGCGCGCTACAGCATGCAGGAGCGCCTCGCGCGATGGCTGCTGATGTGTCATGACCGTCTCGAGGGCGACAATCTCGCGCTTACCCATGAATTCCTGGGAATGATGCTCGGGGTTCGGCGTGCTGGTGTGACAAAACGAGTTGCACATTCTCGAAGGCATCCACGCCATCAGATCAACGCGGGGTAACGTACGCATCATCGACAGGGAAAAGCTCAAGAAAAATTGCCGGTGGCTGCTACGGCCTGCCCGAGGCGGAGTACGAGCGGCCGATAGGCATTCCAATGAGCGTGGCGCATCGGGCTATTCGCATCGCTTGATCGCATCTGCAAACTGAACTGCAAAAAACGGCCGGCATCATCGCAGGGTTCAACATTCCGGTCGGAAATGTCTCGACCCCGAAGGACAGCGTCGCTCATCAGTACGCGCGCGTCATTGAGCGCCTCATGCCTGGCATCTTCCAGCGTAGGGAGATCAGCGCTCAGTCCTTTTGTGCTCGAAACGTCGCGTTGGGTAAGCGCGGGGGGCCGTTGTACCAAGATCCTGGGCGCGTGAAGCTCTGGATCAGTCAAGCTGGCCCTGAGGCTGGCTTTCAACGCTGCTGACCAACAGCCGGTCCGGCAGCGCCGTGGCTGGCTTGATGGATCCGGTATGTCCGAAAACGCACAATGCCTTTTAGCCGTTCGTGCTTTCTGCCATAGTTTTTCCTGGCCCCGACGAGGTTGTATTCGGACGACTGTTTTGCTTCATGGGAGGGCGTCATGGTTCTCTTTGAACTCCTCTCCTTCACGGACGAAGAGGTCGATCTCATCACCTCCGCCCTGCGCCGGTGGTCGCAAAAAAATCGCGTTGAAATCCACAGCGAGCGCGGCCAGGACGCGGTCAAGCGCGCCATCGAGCTTGTTAGCTGTGGCATCAAGTCGTCGGATACATTGGTCGAGAGGCTCAACCATGATTGCGCGCCACCGCCCGGTGGCCATCCTTCGTCTCTCGCGGGCGACGAAAACAGAACCGGCTGACTACTATTCCAGTTCGAAACCTTCGGCCACGCGTGGCGTGATGTGCCAGGCCGCAAGTGGCT
The DNA here is from genome assembly GCF_015353075.1 of Rhizobium sp. 007. Classification (NCBI taxonomy): domain Bacteria; kingdom Pseudomonadati; phylum Pseudomonadota; class Alphaproteobacteria; order Hyphomicrobiales; family Rhizobiaceae; genus Rhizobium; species Rhizobium sp. 007. The sequence continues at coordinate 1,781,168 of NZ_CP064188.1, forward strand.
TTCGCTAGATCGTGCTGCTTCTGTGAGGGCTATTGCTTGCGGCGCCTGGTTGTGAACTCAGCGCTTCACGTCCTCCCATAACGTCGTGTAAGGCCGCTATCCATTGGGGATCGCACGAGGCGAACGACACGAAGGCAAAAAAGCCATACCTAGTCTCGGAGGGGAGCGTCGTCTTTGCGCGGGGGGCCGACTCGCCAGTGATGTCCTCATCCTCTGTCCTTTTCCTCTGTTTCGGTCTTCATTCGCATGTAGTGTCGCCAGCCGCCGAGTTCGGTAATCTCGTGCGCACCATCGACGGCATAGGCTTCGCAGATAAATCCTGAGACGCTGGAGCCATCATCGAGAACAAGCTTGCCGATGCCGAGCGGTCCGGGGATATTCTGCACGAAGCGACCAAAGGCTTCCGGAGGCAGCGCCCAGACTTCGACTTCGAGGCCTTTTCCCTGATACCCAGGTTGGCGCACCAGGCCGGGTTTTGGCGGGGCTGTATTCGGAAGGACAAATAGCCGGTAGTCACCTGCAGTCCGGCAAGTTTTGACAAGGCGCCCACCTCCTCCCGTGAGCTCGGAATTGAGCGGCATGCCAGTCAGATGTGCCCCGACGACAGCGATCGGCACCGAGCAATCATCGGCCTGCGGCACGTGGCTTACCTCGGGGATGACGGCCGCGCGGTCCTTACCCATCCCCATGTTCAAGGTCCGGTGCATGGCGTCGGCTAAAGGGGCGAGAGCGTCGTCGGTAAAGGCCGGGCCGATCAGCGTCACACCGGCCGGCAGGTGGCCGTCCGCATCAAATCCGGCTGGGACGGCGATCGCCGCGCAATCGAGCAGGTTGACGAAGTTGGTGTACCGGCCGAAATGACCGTTTTTGACAATCGGATCCGCCATCATCTGCTCGACCGTATAAGTAGTCGGCGAGGTCGGCAGCATCAAAATATCCGCCTTTTGCCATTCCTGCCTGGTCTTCTGCCGGAGCGCTTCGAGCTTGTATCTGCCCTCGAAGGCGGCAACGGCATCATAGGCTTTCGCACCCTCGATGATAGTGCGCACCGTCGGATCAAAATCACCGGCATTCGTCGCGAGAAAATCCTTCACCGCGGCCAGCCGTTCGGCGATCCAGGGGCCGTTATACAGCAATTCGGCCGCCTGCCGGAACGGGGCATAATCGAAAGGAACGATGGTGCCACCGAGAGCACGCGCCCTTTCGATGGCCGCATCATAGAGGCCTTCGACATCCTTGTTGCTGAAGAATTCCCGTTCGGCTCCGTCGAGCACGCCGATTCTCAGGCCGGAGGCGGGCAGGCTGGCGGGAACTGCCTTGCGTGAGAAGGGGTCGGCGGCGTCATAACCCTCCATCACTTTGCGGATCGCAACGCCGTCGCCGACCGTCGCGGCAAAGACGGTGACGACATCGACGCTGCGGCAGGCGGGAACCACGCCGACATTCGGCACGAGCCCCGGCGTCGGCTTGATGCCGACCAGGTTGTTGAAGGCTGCCGGCACGCGGCCGGAACCGGCCGTATCGGTGCCGAGCGCGAAGCTCGCCAGGCCCGAAGCAACGGCTACGGCCGACCCGGAACTCGAGCCGCCCGACACATAATTTCTGTCGAAGACCGAGCGCGGCGCGCCGTGGGGCGACCGCGTGCCGTTGAGGCCGGTGGCGAACTGGTCGAGATTGGTCTTGCCGATCACCAACGCGCCGGCGGTTGTCAGCCGCGCCACCACCGTCGCGTCCTGCTCGGGGCGATAAGCAAAGGCCGGGCAGGCCGCCGTCGTCGGCAAGCCGGCAACATCGATATTGTCCTTGACCGCGAAGGGGATGCCCCAGAGCGGGAGACTGTTTGGCTCGGGAGCGCGGGCCATCAGATCCCTGGCGGCGGCGCGTAAATCATCGTCGGGGGTCTGTGTGATGAAGATCGCCGGATCATCGGCAGCTCTGCTTCGGGCGATCACCTGCTCGACGAGATCAAGGGGTGAAAGTCCGGCTGCATAGGCGGATTGGAGCGAAGCGAGATCGAGAATGGTAGGGAGCATCAGATTTCCTCCAGCACGACGAGGACATCGCCGGCTTTCACGTTGCGGCCGGGGCCTGCGCGCAGATCGCGGACGCGACCTGGGGCATGGGCGGTCACATTAATTTCCATCTTCATGGATTCGATAATGGCGAGCGTCTGACCGGCGGCGATCGGCTGGCCTTCCTCGACGAGGATCTTCCAGACGTTTCCGGGTACGGCGCTTTCGACGCCAAAGCAGCCATCGGGTATTTCGCCCCCAAGCCCACTGCCGGTGCCCTCGTCGACGACGAAGCTGTCAAGGCCAAGATCCTTCCAGCGCTTGCGTTCGGCCTCGAACGCCGATTGCTGATTGGCCTTAAAGGCGCCAATCGCCTGTGCATTGGCAGAAAGCTCCGCTTCATAGGCCGCATAGCTGAATTCGGTTTCCTCGATGCGGACTGGATAACCGCCATAAGGGAAGGCGGCGCGCGCCTCGGTCAGTTCCTCGTGGCTCACGGGGAAGAAGCGGATCTGGTCAAAAAAATCGAGCAGCCAGGGCTTGTCCTTGGAAAAGAACGGCGTCTGGCGCCAAGTGTTCCAGACCTGGATCGTCCGGCCGAACAACTGATAGCCGCCGGGACCTTCCATGCCGTAGATGCACATATAGGCGCCCCCGATGCCGACGGCGTTTTCCGGCGTCCAGGTTCTGGCGGGATTGTATTTTGTCGTCACCAGCCGATGCCGGGGATCCACCGGTGTGGCAACCGGAGCGCCGAGATAGACGTCGCCGAGCCCGAGTACGAGATAACTGGCGTCGAAGACGACCTTGCGCACCGCCTGTTCGTCGGCCAGGCCGTTGATGCGTCGGATGAACTCGATATTCGACGGGCACCAGGGCGCATTCGGCCGGACGAGTTCCTGATACTTGCGCATCGCAAGTTCGGCATCTGAATCGTTCCAGGAGAGCGGCAGATGCACGATCCGGCTCGGCACCTTCACCGCCTGCGCCGGCGGCAGGGAAGCTTCGATCTCGGCGAGCAGGCCAAGAAGGCGTGTACGGGTGAGGCCGCTTCCGCCATAGTGGATCTGCAGCGATCGTATGCCGGGGGTAAGATCGATAAGCCCGGTGAGCTTCGCCTCCTTGATCGCCTGCATCAAAAGATGGACACGCAAGCGGAGCGCAATGTCGAGCTGCATTGGCCCATATTCGACCAGCAGGTTGTCGTCTCCCTGCCGGCGATAGATCACGGGGACCGGCCCCGTCTCGTTCCGGCCGACGATCGGGCAGCCGGCGGCATCGCCGATGCGCTTGACCATCGGCCCGGCGATCGGGTCTCCGGTGCGTTTCACCGCGTGGAAGCGGATCTTGTCGCCCGGTTTGAATTGGCCCATCTTCCATTGTTCGTCGCGCGCAATCACCGCCGGGCAAACGAAACCGCCGAGACTTGGGCCGTCGGGGCCGAGGATGATCGGCATGTCGCCGGTGAAGTCGATTGCGCCGACGGCATAGGCATTGTCGTGCAGGTTCGACGGGTGGAGCCCCGCCTCGCCGCCATCGGCGCGGGCCCACGTCGGCGCCGGACCGATCAGCCGCACGCCGGTGCGGGCACTGTTGAAATGGACTTCGTATTCCGTCGAAAACAGCGTTTCGATGTCTTCCTTCAAAAAGAAATCGGGAGCGCCATGCGGGCCGTAGAGGACGCCGACCTCCCAGGCGCGCGTGAGCTCGGCTGGGTCGTTGGCCGGCTTCGATGTCGGCTGCGGCGTGCGGGCAAGCCGCAGCACATGTCCGGCGCGAAGCGTGCCGGTCGCATGGCCGCCGAACTGTCCCAGGCCGAAGGTTGCTCGTGAACCGAGCACTACTGGTGCTGCAAATCCGCCGGCGACGGCGAGATACGAGCGCTGGCCGGCGCCAGCAATCGTCCCGATCGCAAGCGTCTGGTGCGCCTTGACGAGGATCGCCGCTCCCTGCGGAATCGACGTACCGTCGAGGGTCATCGGCATGTGCGCGCCGGCAAGTGCGATCCTGACATCCGAGAGGAATTTGAGCACTGGGCCGGATACGGTGAGTTCGAGAGCTACCGCCTCGTCTGCATTTCCGACCAGCCGGTTGGCATGGCGGAAGGATCGCTCGTCCATCGGCCCGCATGGCGGTACCCCGACGTGCCAGAGACCCAGCCGCCCGGGCAATTCCTGTAAGCTCGACTGGGCGCCTGGCGCGATCACCTCGACGACTTCGGGCACGAAGGCGAAATCATTGAGCGCCGTCGTCGCCACATCACCACTTAACAGGAGCTGCGAAGCCGCAATCGCCCTCAGATAATCGAGATTGGTCTCGATTCCGGAAATCGCGCTTTCCTTAAGAGCCTTGCCGAGTGCCGCGATTGCGGCGGGGCGATCTTCGGCCTGCACGATCACCTTGGCAAGCATGGGATCGTAATAGGGGCTGACCTCGGTGCCGGTCTCGATCCATCCATCGACACGCACGTTTTTCGGAAAGACGACCTCGGTCAGCAGTCCAGCGCTTGGCCTGAACTCCGCATGCGGCATTTCGGCATAGATGCGCGCTTCGATGGCCGCGCCGCTGGGTATAAGGGCCGCGTTACCGGCCAGCATATCCTCCCCAGCCGCCTGGCGGATCATCCATTCGACGAGATCGATGCCGAAGACGGCCTCGGTCACCGGATGTTCGACCTGCAGGCGGGTATTGACCTCGAGGAAGTAGAATTCCTCACGCGCAGGATCGTAGATGAATTCGACCGTTCCCGCCGAGCGGTAGCCGGCGGAGGCGCCGAGCGCGACGGCCGCGGCATGCAGCCGCGTGCGAACCACATCCGGCAATCCCGGCGCCGGTGTCTCCTCGATCACCTTCTGGTTCCTGCGCTGTAACGAGCAGTCGCGATCGCCAAGCGCGATCACTCGGCCATTGCCATCGCCGAAGATCTGCACTTCAACATGGCGGGCCTTGGCGACAAAACGCTCGAGATAGACGCGCGCATCACCGAAGCTTGCGCGCGCAGTGCGCTGCACGCTCTCGAAGGCCGCCGTCAGGTGTTCGGGGTCATCGCAGAGTCGCATGCCGATGCCGCCCCCGCCGGCGGTCGATTTCAGCATCAGCGGATATCCGATGTCGGCTGCGGCCGTGAGCGCGGCTTCGCTCGTCTCCAGGAGGCCGCTGCCGGGAAGTAGCGGCACCCCGCAGGCTTGCGCCAGTTCGCGGGCGGTGTGCTTGAGCCCGAAAGCCGAGATATTGCCGGGCGTCGGGCCAATGAAGGCGATGCCTACCTTTGCCAGCCGCTCGGCGAAGTCGATATTCTCCGAAAGGAAGCCGTAGCCGGGATGGACGGCCTCGGCACCTGTTGCCATGCAGGCCGCGATGACGGCCTCGACGTCGAGGTAGCTTTCGGCCGCCGGCGCCGGGCCGAGCCTTACCGCCTGGTCTGCCATCAACACCGCCTTGGAAAAGCGGTCGACATCCGAAAAGACGGCGACCGATGCAATACCCATGCGCTGCAACGTCTTGATGATCCGGACAGCGATCTCGCCCCGGTTTGCGATCAGAACCTTCTTGAACATGTCAGATCTCGCTGTCCCAGACCAGCACCCGGATCGGGGTTGGATCGAAACCGTTGCAGGGATTGTTGATCTGCGGGCAATTGGAAATGACGAGCAAAACATCCATCTCCGCTTTCAGTTCCACATAGTCACCCGGCGCGGAGATCCCGTCGACGATCGTCATCTCGCCGCTTGGCTCGATCGGGACGTTCATGAAGAAATTGATGTTGGGGACGACATCGCGCTTGCTCATGCCGTGCTTGGAGACTTCAAGAACGAAATTGTCCCGGCAGGCATGGAGATATTTGGTGCCGTGGCCGAAGCGTACCGTATTGCTCTCGCAGGAGCAGGCACCAGCGGACGTATCGTGGCGCCCGCAACTGTCGGCGGTCATTGTCAGCATCACCCGGCCCTCATTGGAGATGATCCTCGTGCCGGTCGAAATATAGGCCGCACCCTGTTCGCGCATCGTATCCTGGTTGGAGTAGCGCTCGGAAAAGTCCTCGGCATTGTAGAACAGCGTGTCGATCGCCTGTTGGCCGTATGTGTCCTCGATACGGATGGTCTGGCCCTTCCGGACCACCGCCGAAAATGGTGCCTCAGCCGGGATGTAATGGTCCTGTGCGGCGTTTTCGAGCGTGCGGCCCGGCGCTGTCTGAATGAAATCGGTCATGGTCATGTTTCCCTCACACGGCTGCCCGCGCGTTGTTTTCAAAGCCGCGAACAGCCTCGGCGGTCGCAGTCCGGCAAAGGTCGCCGCTCGGGGGCTCGGTCGCCGCGATACGCGTGACGGTCACCGGGTTGGGTCGATAGACCGTGTCCGGATTGAGCGTATGGGGGCAGTTGGAAAAGCCGACGATCATATCCATCTCGGCGCGCAACTCGACATAATCGCCTTCGTGCAGAAGTTCCGGCTTCCACAAAAATGCCCCGTTCCGGTCGACGCGGACCGGAGCAAAGAGTGCAAGGGCCGGCGGAATGTCGCGTTTATCGAGCCCGGCTTTGGTTGCAAGGAGGATCAGGTTGTCACGGGTGTTGCGTGTCCCCTCTCCGTATTTTGCGGCGTTCGACGTGAATGTGGAACCGCCCATCAGCCCGTCGTGGGCGCCGGACGAGTCTTCCGTCACCGAAAACATCACCCGCCCCATGTCAGAGAAAATCACACGGCCTTTCCCCAGAGCAGTTGTCCACTGCACCTTCACTGTATCGGGCAGGTTCAACCGCTCGCTGGTGTCGGCGGTACTCCAAGCGATGAGGGAAATGGTCGAGAATCCGCTATCGAGGCTGACACGGAATGCCTCGTGCTTCTTGATATGGGTCGACCAATACCAGCCACCCGGGATTACCTCGCGGTGGATGATCTTGTCGGGCGCGATCCCGGGCGCCGGCAATGGGCTTGCACCGGGCAGTGCCTTGGGTGCAAATTCGAGCCCCTTCTTCTGATGCTCCTCGTAACGCGCGCGGTTGGCAGTGATTTCTTCCGGCGAACGTCTGACGCGTGTCATGGCTGGGTTTCTCCTGACGAAGCCAGGTCGTCCCGGCAATGCCCCTGGTAAGCGACCAGGCCGTCCCGGTCGGGGCTGAAGATCGAAGGCGCTCCGGCATGGCGTGGCGGCCAGATTGAGATGTCCTTAGTGATGGTCGCGCCGTAGCGCAGCTTCTCCTCGGGTCGATCGCGGCGCCGCTCGAAGGCGACCACGCGGCTTGCAAGCGTGAAAGCCTCGCGCATGTCATGGGTCACCATGACGACGGTCATCTGCGTTTCGTGCCAGAGCCGTTTCATCAGTATGTGGATCTCGGCGCGGATACCCGGGTCGAGCGCGCCGAATGGCTCGTCAAGCAACATTACCTTGGGCTTCATGATTAGCGCCTGGGCAAGGGCCAGCCGTTGCTGCATGCCCCCGGAAAGCTGTGCCGGATATTTGTCCTCCGCCCCGGCCAGGCCGACTTCGCCGATCAATTGCTGCGCCTCGGCAATCGCATTGCGCCGCGCCGCTCCGAAGAGCTTCGCCATGTAGCGCGCGCCGGAAAGTTCCTTGCCGAGTAGCACATTGCCGAGCACGGTTAGATGCGGAAAGACAGAATAGCGCTGGAAGACGACACCCCGATCGGGGCCGGGCTGCGCCGGAAGAAGCTCGCCATCGAGCAAAATCCGGCCCCTGGTCGGCTGTTCCTGACCGAGCAGCATACGCAGGAACGTCGACTTGCCGCAGCCGGAAGGCCCGACAAGTGCGACGAAGGCGCGCGAGGGGACGCTCAGCGACACGTTCTCGAGCACGATCTGGTCGCCATATTCCTTCCAGAGATTTTCGATCCTGAGTTCGCTCATCCCTGCTTCTCCAGTTCGGACCAGGGGAAGACGGCGACGCGGATGCGATCAAGGACGTAGTTCGTCAAGACGGCGAGGAGCGTGATCCAGACGACATAGGGAAAGATCACGTCCATCGCCAGATAGCGGCGGACGAGGAAGATGCGGTAGCCGAGGCCGGATTCCGAGGAAATCGCTTCGGCCGCGATCAGGAAGAGCCAGGCAGGCCCCAACTGCAGCTTGAGGCAGATGATCAGCCGCGGCAGGATCTGCGGCAGAACCACGCGCAAGGCGATCTGCCACGAGGAGCCGCCAAGCGTCTCGGCCTTGACGACCTGCTCGCGCGGCAAGTCCAGCGCCTTCAGCGCCAGGTCGCGGATCATCGTCGGCGCGACGCCGATCACGATAAGAGCGATCTTGGATGTCTCGCCGAGACCCATCACGATAAAGAGGATCGGAAGCAGCGCCAGCGGCGGCACCATAGAGACGGCAGCGATGAAGGGAGCGAGGAGCGCCCGCAGATACGGAAGCATGCCGATCAGCATTCCGATCAGCAGCGCTGTCGCTGTGGAGATGCCGAGGCCTGCGAAAAGCCGGATCAGGCTCGCCCAGGTATCCGACCAGAACAGGTAATCGCCGGTACGCTGATCCGCGATGAAGGCCATGCGTTCGATCGCCTGGGCGAAGCCGGAGAGAGTGGGCAGCAGCTTGTCGTTGGCATTCTCGGACAGGCGCGCCGCCGAGCCGAAGGCATAGGCTACGATCAGCAGCACGAAGGGTATCAGCATCAGGGCAAATTGCGCGCCCCGACTTGGCTTGATATTGATCCAGCGCATGAGGAAAGCTCCGCTGATGAAGGAATGACACGGCGCAGTTTTCCCGCGCCGCCGGTCGAACTTCAGAGCGTCCCGTCAGCGGCCGCCTTCATGTAGGTCTCGGTGAAGCGCAGCTTGACGTTGCCGCTGTCTCCGAGGATTTTGCCGTCCGGCATTTCGATCCCGATGACATCCGCCGACGGCGCACCGTTGCCGAGCAGGCCCTTCTCGAAGAGGAAGTTGCGCACCAGATCCATCGTCTTGGGAAGACTCTGGGACACGGTGAAGGCGACGGCGTCAGCGGGCTTGGCGAAGAGCTTGGTCGCAGCGATCTGCGCCTCAAAACCTTTAAGGTCGGTGCCGGAGGCCGACCCCATCGTCTCGCGGGCCGCCTTGCCGTCCGGCGTATCCGCCTCCATCAGCGCCGCGGTCTCATACCAGATGCCTGCCAGCGCCTTGCCGAAGTTCGGATTGTCCTTGAGCACATCGGTATTGGCGACCATCAGGTCGATGATTTCGCCAGGAACCTGCGAACTGTCGAATACCTTCTTGGCCGAAGGATCCTCAAGGATGCTGGAGACCAGCGGATTCCAGGTGACGACGGAGGTGACGTCGGGCGTCTTATAGGCGGCGACCATGTCGGCGTCGGACGTATTGACGACCTTCACGTCGCGCTCTGTCAGCTTGATGCTTTCGAGCGCGCGAGCAAGCAGGTAATGCGAGACGGAATACTCGACCAGATTGACATTCTGGCCCTTGATATCGGCAAGGCTCGTCTTGTCCTTGAGAATTACGGCGTCATTGCCATTCGAGAAGTCGCCGACGATCACGGCGGTCGTATCGACGCCGCCGGCGGCCGGAATGGAAAGGCCATCCATGTTGGTGAGCGTCACGGCGTCGAAGGCACCGGCCGTATACTGGTTCATCGACTCGACGTAGTCGTTGAACTGGGTCACATCGATCTTGATGCCGTATTTATCGGCCCATTTCTTGACGATGCCGTGATCGGCAGCATAGCCCCAGGGCATCCAGCCCACATAGATCGACCATGCAACCTTGAACTCGGTCTTTTGGGCAGCCTCAACGGTGGGGCCGAGGCCCAGGATGAAGTAGGCGGTCAAGGCGGTGATGGAAAGAAGCTTCGAAAAAGTCTGCATTGAAATTCCCCTTTTGCTTTTTTCAAAAAGGGATTGGCAAAGACCATCGCGCCGCCAATCCCTTGGCTTACGAGGTCTCCCGGGCTTTTGTCCCGCCGTGCATCCGGCGGGATTTCTCTCCCACCGACGGCAGCTCTCGGACCAGCACGCTTGTCAAGCGCCGGAACCCTAGCCACCAACTCAGCATTGTCAAAGCAAGACCCGTGCCAGTTTCTGCTAAATTGATTCTATAAAGGTTTTTCTATTGTCTCGGCTATCTCACAGCGGCACCGAGCGGCAACTGCTCATTATTTAGGCGCAGCTGTCACAATGTGGAAGACGGCATTTCAAGAACGGCGGCGACATTTTTTAGCACTCTCGAGCCTGGAGTGCCAATTTTTGTCTGAACGCTCTTGAACCTGAAAACTCCGCAACCAAATCAATTCCGTCAGCCGCCCGTACGGGGCTGATGTTGGAGACGCGAGTTTCCATGCGTCTCCATTCCATGTTGCTTTACGGAGGATATGGCTATGAGAAACGAATTCGACTTCGCCCCGCTTTACCGGTCCAGCATCGGCTTTGACCGCGTCTTCAATCTCCTCAACAATGCGCAGCGATTTCAAGCTGTCGATACCTGGCCGCCTTACGATATCGTCAAGGCAGGCGAGGACGAGTACCGCATAACCATGGCAGTTGCAGGTTTCGCCGAGGAAGATCTGTCGGTCACACATGAGCGAAACGTGCTCGTTATTGCCGGTGCGAAGCCCGACAAGGAGGATATGCAATATCTGCATCACGGCATCGCCGGCCGATCATTCGAACGACGCTTCGAGCTTGCCGACCACGTCAAGGTGCTTGGTGCGAGCCTGAAGAACGGCCTTCTGTCGGTCGAGCTGAAACGCGAGATCCCCGAAGAGATGAAGCCGCGGCGCATTGCTATCGGAACGAATGAGGCCAAGCAGGCCAAAGAGGAGACTGGGCCGCTACAGATCGAAGGCGAAAAGCAGGTGGCTTGATCGAACATGACGACGACCCGCGCCGGGCTTTTACCCGGCGCGGCATTGCCGCGGTTGGATGCGATGCGTGTCCTATTGGCTGCCAGCAGCGACACAATGTGCTGGCACAGCCGCAGTCATGAAGTGCCGAACGTGAGGGAGGTGATTGAAATGACCCTATCGTCAGGAGAAGTAAGGGCCATCATCGGCCCGGTTGACGAGGTCTTGCTTGCAGACATTTTGGCGACAGGAGCTTCGGCAAAGGAACTGGCAGAAGCCTGGGCCTGGGTGAATGCTGAAGAAGCTCTGGCCGATGAAGGCCGTCCGTTGCCGACGGGAAGAATTGCGCGGCTTGTTGATCTGCTGGATCCCGGCCAGGAGAACGAACTATAAAGCGCCGCTTGCCGTTTCTTTTGCGTGACTGATCGGCGGCAAAGGGCAGTGCCTACCGATAGAGGCGCGCTTTGATGACCACCCTTTCATAAGTCCACCTGGGCGCTATGCTCTATGCCAAGATACCAAGCTTAGGGCCTTTCATGACGGACCAACATCAAAGCGACTTTCGGGAGCGAATGACGATCCTCGGCGAACTTGACGCCGCCTCCTTCCTTCCTTGGATCCGACGCCATGCCGCTAAGCTCGGGCTTGCGCAGGCGATCGCCCATACCAGTTCCGATCGGGTCGAGCTCGACATCACCGGGCCCGTGGAGCTGATCGACATGATGGAGATCGGATGTTTGCTCGGGCCTATCGATGTCTGGGTCGAGACGATACACCGCACACCAATCGACAGGGGAGCCGGCTGACGTCGCGATCGATCTTTTTTGGCTGCATGCGCATTGTATGCCTTATATTTAATCAATATTGCCAATGCGAAAAAATTATGCAAACGTGACCACACTGATTGGCGGACCGCCGACGCTTAGCCGCGGATTCACCAACCAGGCCATTGATTTTATATAGAAAGCCGAGTGATGCTGTCTGACACGACGGGCTCTTGGACGCCAGTCGCCCTGTCCGCGGATTTGCCAGCGGGAACCGTTATTCCGGCACGGACGCCAGCCGGGCCGATTGCTCTTTGGCGAAGTCAGTCGGGGCACGTGACAGCATCGGCAGACCGGTGTCCGCATCGCGGCATGCGCTTGTCTCACGGCTTCGTGCGTGGCGAGGCACTTTCGTGCATCTATCACGGCTGGAGCTACACCCGGACCGGAACCTGCCTGCGCATCCCGGCCCATCCAGGCCTCACGCCGCCCGAAACGATCCGCTTGGAGACGCAACAGGTCGAAGAGTCTGACGGCGTCATCTGGGTTGCCGCAGAGCAACTTATAGCTGGGCCCCCGCGGCTTGAAGGCCTTGTTCCATTGCGCTCCCTGGTGGCAGATGCCGGTACTGAGGCGGTCGAAGCTGCTGCGAACGGAAAGGCAGGCCCGGAAGGCCTTGTCTGGCATGCGCAGAATAGCCAGACGATCCGGCTGTTGCTCGTCCCGCAAGACAACGGCCAGACATTGATTCATATCCTGCTGGATAATGATAGCTGCCTGGCCGCGCGCATTGCCGCGTCACGGGCATCCGAAACTTTGCGGCGGATGGCCGAGGAGCTTCAGACGAAAGGGAAAGCGTCATGAGGCAAAACGCGATGATCGACGAGTGGTATCCCGTCGGTCTCTTCAGCCAGCTCGACATCGATGGGCGCAAGACCGCCCTGATGGGAGAGCCTATCGAAGTGGCGCTTGACGCCCACGGAAACATCAACGTGAAATCCGGCGACGGGCGCTTTCTCCCCGTTTGCCTCCGCTACGGCCACATCTGGTCCTCTCTCGGCAAACCTCGAACGGATCTTTTTCCGATTCCCGAGGCCGATCAGCCCGGCCGCCGGTTTGTCGATGTGGGTGTCGCTCGCGTGCGCTGCTCGCCGCTGCGCGCAGTGGAGAACTTTCTCGACATAGCGCACTTTCCCTTTGTGCACACCGACATCTTAGGCGCGGAGCCACACACCGAGGTTCAGGACTACAAGGTCGAAATCCGCGATGAAGTAGATGAGGTCTGGGCCACGCAGGTCAAATTCTACCAACCGCAGGCTGCCAAGTCGGCAAGCGGCGGCATCACGACCGAATACATGTACCGCGTGCCGGCGCCGACCTGCTCCGTCCTTTACAAGACCTGTCCGCCCCGCCCTGGTGAATGGGATGTCATCGCCCTCTTCGTCCAACCCCTCGCCGAAGACCTGTGCGACGTCTGGCCGTGGATGGCGCTCTTCGACGATGTCACGCCGATGACCGATCTCATTCACTTTCAGCAGACGATCTTCCTGCAGGACCGGTCCATTCTCGAAAACCAGATCCCCAGGCTCCTGCCCCTCGATCCCGGAATGGAAATCCCCACCAGAGCCGACCTGACTTCGATCGCTTACAGACGCTGGCTGAAACGCCACCACTACACCTATGGGGCACAATTGGTGGCGCAATGAAGCTCTATGATTACGTTCTCTCACCCAGTTGCTACAAAGTTCGGCTGATGGCGGCTCTGGCCGGCGTGAAGCTGGAAATCCGGCCAGTAGATTTTCATCCCGGCGCCGAGCATCGCAGCCTCGAGCTCATGGCGCTTAATCCGGCGGGCTCGATCCCGATCTTGGAAGATGGGGATCTGATCCTGACCGAATCCGCCGCCATGCTTACCTACCTCGCCGCCAAGACGGCGCCAAAGTGGCTGGGCAGCGGCACGCCGGAAGAAACAGCGCGCGTCCAGCAATGGCTTTCGTTCTCACACCGGCTGACCGCCAACCTCGGAGGCGCGCGCCTTCATGAAATGCTTCTGGGGCCAGGGGACATCGCCTCGCTTCAAGCACAAGGGATTGCTGCGCTTCGCGAACTGGAAGCGAACCTGGTCGAACAGGGCTTGCGGGGATTTCAGTTCCTCGCGTCGAACCGCCCGACAATTGCTGATATCGCTTGCTTTCCCTACGTGGCGCTCGCGCCGGATGGCGGCATCCCGCTCGACCCCTATCCCGCCATCAGGCTCTGGTCGCGTGCAATCCGCAGCCTCGATAATTTTGTCGAGATGCCTGGCATCCATAGGCTGCACGAGTTAACGCCCGAACCCTACGCAGAACCGGGCGAGGTGTGACGTGGCCGGTTATCTCCTAACGAACTGTGCTGCCGTCATCGCCAACGATGGCGAGGGGCTGCGTGTCTGCCGGAACGTGGACCTGCTGACAAACGGTCCTTCGATCGAAGCGATCGGCGAAAACCTCTACAAGGGAGAGCTGCCGGCCGGGACCATCACCCAAGACGCGACCGGCTGGTTCGTTTATCCGGGGCTCGTCAATACCCACCACCACTTCTTCCAGTGCTTCGTGCGCAACCGGGCGGATCTCGATTGGACGAAGCTGACGGTCATTGAATGGCTTGATCGCATCTATCCAATCTTCTCGCGCCTGACCGAGGACTGCTTTTACCATGCCTCTGTCACCGCCATGGCGGAGATGATCAAGCACGGCTGCACGACGGCCTTCGACCACCAGTACTGCTTCCCGCGCCGCGCTGGCAAGCAACTGATAGACCGTCAGTTCGAGGCAGCCGACCTGCTGGGCATGCGCTTTCATGCGGGCCGCGGCGGCAACACGCTGCCGAAGTCCGAAGGCTCGACCATCCCGGACGCCATGCTGGAGACGACGGACGAATTCATCGCCGATTGTACGCGCCTGATCGACACTTACCACGATACAAGCCCCTTCAGCATGCGGCAGGTCGTGGTCGCGCCCTGTCAGCCGGTCAACTGCTATAGAGAGACCTTCGTCGAGGCGGCAGCGCTGGCGCGCGACCGCAGCGTGCAACTCCATACCCATGTCGGCGAAGGCGAAAGCCCCGTCATCGAGGCTCGGCACGGCATGAGGACGGTGGATTACTGCGCAGAAATTGGATTTGCCGGTCCCGATACCTTTTATGCCCATTGCTGGGAACTCACCCATGACGAACTGCGCATGATGGCGGCAAGCGGCACCGGTGTCTCCCATTGCCCCGAGCCGGTCTATCTGGTCGGCGCCGAGGTCACCGATATTCCGGCCATGTCGGCCTTCGGTCTCCGCGTCGGTCTCGGCTGCGATGGAGCCGCCTCGAACGACAATTCAAACCTGATGCACTGCTTGCACTCCGCCTACATGCTGCAGTGCCTGACAGCCTCGACACGCGCCCATCCCGTCCCGCCTCCGGTCGATTTTCTCGGCTATGCGACGACCGGCGGGGCGGCCCTCCTCGGCCGCCGGGATATCGGCCGGCTTGCTGCCGGGATGGCCGCCGACCTCTTTGCAATCGACACCCGGCGCATGGACTACATCGGCACGCGGCATGACCCGCTGAGCCTGATTGCCAAAGTAGGCATCGGAATGCCTACCGACATGACCATGATCAATGGACGCATCGTCTGGGCCAAGGGCGAGTTCATCGGGCTCGACGAAATGCGGCTGTTCGCCGAAGCCGAGGCCGCTCTCGCGACAATGGAATTCTAAAACGAAACAGGGGAACTGACATGCTGAAAAACCTCACCCGCAGAACATTGATAAAGGCTGTTGCCGCTTCCGGCCTCGCAAGCGTGCTTGGCGGCCGGTCCTCCATGGCAGCCGACGAGCCGCTCGGTATTTCTCTCGTGATCCCCTCGCCGGTCGGTGACGTCGGCTGGGGACACGCCCTTGCCGCCGGCCTCGAACCCGTCAAGGCTGCGTACGGCGACAAGGTAAAGGTCACGGTCATCGAGAACATTCCGGAAGGTCCGGATGCCGACCGCATCATGAACAAGACGGTCGCCGACGGAAACAAATTCCTGATCGCCGGCTCCTTCGGCTATCAGAACGGCGCCTTGCAGATCGCCCGCCGGAATCCGGCGGTCACCGTGCTGCATGCCTCCGGCTTCCAGGTAGCACCGAATTTCTCGCCCTTCGCAGCCAAGTATTTTCAGGGAACCTACCTGCTCGGCATGGCTGCCGCTGCGCTCTCCAAGACCGGTAAGTTAGGCTCAGTATCCGCCTTTGCCATCCCGGAACTGATCACGTCCATCAATGCCTTCACGCTCGGTGCCCAGTCGGTGAAACCGGATATCGAGGTGTCGGTCGTGTGGGTGAACTCGTGGTTCGATCCGGCCAAGGAGCAGGAAGCAGCGAAGGCGCTGATGGCGCAGAAGTGCGATGTGATCTTTTCCAATGCGCAGGACACGCCGTCGGTCATCTCTGCCTGCGAGGAAGCCGGCGTTTACGCGTTCAACCTCAACTCGTCGATGAAGAAGTACGGGCCTAAGACCTATCTCGGCTGTGTCGCAACCGACTGGTCGCCGTTCTTCAAGGCCTCGGTGGACGCTCATATCGCCGGCTCGTTCAAGGGCGGCAATGCCTTCCTCGGCGTCGCTGAAAAGGTCGTCGAGGTTGTCGACTGGAATCCGGATATCCCGGCCGACGCCA
Organism: Rhizobium sp. 007; assembly: GCF_015353075.1. Taxonomy (NCBI): domain Bacteria; kingdom Pseudomonadati; phylum Pseudomonadota; class Alphaproteobacteria; order Hyphomicrobiales; family Rhizobiaceae; genus Rhizobium; species Rhizobium sp. 007. Next base: position 1,797,419 of record NZ_CP064188.1, read on the forward strand.
TGGCCAAGATCAAGGAGATCGAGGCGAAGATCGCCAGCGGCAGCTTCACTCCCTTCACAGGGCCGATCACCAAGGCCGATGGCAGCGAAGCGGCGCCCTCCGGTGCAACGCTCACAGATGGCGAGGTCGTCGCCATGAATTGGCACGTCAAGGGCGTCGCTACGCCTCTGCCGAAGTGAGCCATGACCGTTCCGCTCCTGTCGCTGCGCGGCATTTCCAAGAGCTACGGCCAGAACCGGGCCAATCAAGCCATCGACCTGGACGTGGCCCCGCAGTCGATCCATGCAATCCTCGGAGAAAACGGGGCGGGTAAATCGACGCTGATGAAGCTGATCTATGGCGTCGAGCAACCGGACAGCGGAACCGTCATCTGGGAAGGAAAACCTTTGAGCCTCGCATCCCCTGCAGAGGCGAGGCGCAAGGGTATCGGCATGGTCTTTCAGCACTTCTCGCTGTTCGAGACCCTGACGGTGGTGGAGAACACGCAACTGGTCGTTCCGGGCCGGAAAGCCGATCTCGCTGAGCGCATCCGGAAGATCGGGCGCGACTTCGGGCTCGAAGTCGATCCCCTCGCCCATGTGCACACGCTTTCCGTCGGCGAGCGGCAGCGGGTGGAGATCATCCGCTGTCTGCTGACAAACCCGAAGCTGCTGATCCTCGACGAGCCGACCTCCGTCCTGCCGCCGCAATCGGTGGAGAGGCTCTTCGAGACATTGCGTCGCCTGCGCGACGGTGGCGTCTCCATTCTCTTCATCTCGCATAAACTGGAGGAAATCCGCGCGATCTGCGACAGGGCGACCATTCTGCGCGGCGGGCGCGTTACCGGGCATGTCGATCCGCGAAAACACGATGCTCATGACCTGGCCCGCATGATGATCGGCCGCGACATGCCGGAGCCAATGCCGGCGTTGCCCATTTCTGGCGGGGAAAAGCGGCTTGAAATCATAGGCCTCGACTATCGGCCGGATGACCCCTTTGCCGTGCCGCTCTCCACTTTGAGCCTCACGGTTCGTTCGGGCGAAATCCTCGGCATAGCCGGAATTTCCGGCAACGGGCAAAGCGAGCTTGCCTCGCTCATTTCCGGCGAAGTGGTCCTGCCAGGAGAACAGCGCGAGCGGATCTACATGATGGGAAAGGACGTGGGCACGCTCGATGCGGCTGCACGCCGGCAGCTTGGATTTGCCTTCGTTCCCGAAGACCGGCTTGGGCGTGGCGCCGTACCCGAAATGTCCCTCACCCAAAATAGCCTGCTGACCGCTCATCCGCTCAACCTTCTCAGATACGGTCTCTTTGACGAAGCGAAGGCGATGGCATTCACCGATGAGTGCATCCGCCAGTATGATGTCCGCACGCCCGGCCCAGAGGTGGAAGCCGGCTCGCTCTCTGGCGGTAATCTGCAGAAGTTCATCGTCGGCCGAGAGATCATGCTGTCTCCGAAACTACTGTTCATCGCACAGCCGACATGGGGCGTCGACATCGGCGCTGCATCGGCCATCCGCAGGCGGCTTGTCGGGCTGCGTAACGAAGGCATGGCGATCCTCATCATTTCAGAGGAGCTCGAAGAGCTTTTCGAACTCTGCGATATCATTCAGGTGTTGCACCACGGCACGCTGAGCCCGGCTCTCGTCACACGGGACACGCGGCCGGAGGACATCGGCCGATATATGATCGGTGCACATTCTTCGCAGGAGAAGGCTCTGGCATGAGGGCTTTATTGGCAGCTATCCTTCCCACCCTTGTCCGTCGGGAGCGCGCCTCGCTGACCGCCACCTTGCTTGCACCTCCCGTTGCTCTGGGGGTGGCTACCACTCTCAATCTCGGACTTTACGTGTTGATGGGCCGCGATCCGGTCGCTGTCTTCTACGCGATGCTTCTCGAACCCTTCCTCTCTTGGGCGTCGTTCTCCGAAGTCATGCTGAAGACAGGCCCCCTTCTCCTCATCGCGCAGGGCCTGGCGATCGGCTTTCGCGCCAAGGTCTTTAACATCGGTGCCGAGGGCCAGTTCATTCTGGGTGCGATCTTCGCCTCGGCCATCCCCGTATGGTTCCCGCAGGCGACGGGTCAATGGATCTGGCCACTGATGCTGTTCCTTGGCGCACTCGGTGGTGCTTCATGGGCATCGCTTACCGCCTTCTGGCGCGTCAGGCTCAACGCGAACGAGATCCTCGTTTCCCTGATGCTGAGCCTCGTTGCTGCGCAGTTGCTCAACTACCTGCTGCTTGGTCCCTGGAAGGATCCCAACGGGTTTAACTTTCCTCAATCTGTGATGTTCCAGTATGATGCGATGGTGCCGATCTTGATCTCCGGCACCCGCATCAACGTTTCCCTGCTCCTGACGATCGTCTTGTCGATGGTGGCATGGATCTTCATGCAGAAGAGCTTCACCGGCTATAAGCTCCAGGTCGGCGGCCTCGCGCCGCGTGCCGCCGGCTACGCCGGTTTTAACGAAGGGTGGGCGATCTGGCTTTCCCTTCTCATCGGCGGATGCGCCGCAGGGCTTGCTGGCGCAGCCGAGGTTGCCGGTCCCCTCGGCCAGTTGCAGCGCTCGATTTCGACGGGTTATGGCTATGCGGCTATTATCGTCGCCTATCTCGGCGGTCTGCATCCAATCGGGATCGTGGTCTCTGCGCTGTTCATGGCGGCGCTCTACATCGGGGGCGACAATGCCATGGTGTCGGCAAACTTGCCGATTGCCGCGGTCCGCGTATTTCAAGGTAGTCTCCTCGTCGCCTATCTCATCGCCGTCGCCTTCGTGCGGTACCGTCTCGAATGGCGCCTTTCCAACTACCGGAGCCAGCCATGAACGCCATCGAATTCATCCTTGCCGGGATGCTCGCGGCTGCGACACCGTTCCTCCTTGCAGCTCTCGGCGAGCTGGTGGTCGAGCGAGCCGGGGTTCTCAACCTCGGCGCCGAGGGTTTGATGGCGTTCGGTGCGGTGCTCGCCTTCATCATCGTCTATCATGGTGGGGGCCATCTTTTGGGTTTCGTCGCCGCCGGTCTCGGCAGCGCCGCGCTTTCAATCGTATTTGCCGTCATCGCGGTCGGACTTCGGGCAAACCAAGTAGCGACAGGTCTAGCGATCGGCATTCTCGGTCAAGGCCTCTCGGCGCTCTTCGGCAAGACCTATGAAAGCCTCACGGTCAAGGGGCTTCCAAAGTTTGCCTTTCCATGGCTTTCCGATATCCCAGTCATTGGCAACCTTTTCATCCAAGACGCCGTCGTCTGGCTTTCCCTTGCCGCAACATTCGCCATTTGGGCGATGTTTGCCTATACGAAGGCCGGTCTTGTCGTCCGGGCGATCGGCGAGAACCCCAAAGCCGCCCATGCTGTCGGGTATTCAGTCATCGCCGTCCGCTTCGCCGCCATCGCATTCGGCGGAACGATGGCAGGGTTTGCCGGCGCCTACGCGTCGGTCGTCTACACACCGCTTTGGGCCGATGGGATGATCGCCGGTCGTGGCTGGATCGCAATCGCGCTCGTCGTCTTCGGGACGTGGCTCACCGGTCGGATCTTTTTGGGGGCGTGCCTCTTCGGAGCCGTGTCACTGACGGGTCTCGCAGCCCAGGCGGCCGGACTGGACGTCCCATCACAACTGCTTGCGAGCCTGCCCTATCTCGTCACGATTATCGTGCTGGGCATCATTTCGGCAGACCGCCGCCTGCTAAAGCTGAATGGCGTCGCCTCGCTCGGCGAGCCTTTCGAACGCTAGCATAACGCCAAGCGGCTTTTGAAAATTCAGGTGTGAAGAGAGTTCGACCATGAACCTGCGTTGCGGCGGCAACCGCCCATTGGCCGAAGGCGCGCGTTTCGAACCGCATTTTCTCTTCGGATTGTGGTCGAGCACCTGCGTCCGAAAAATTATCCGAGCGCCACCTGGGCAAGCCTTAGACTGTACTCTTGGCACCTCTCGCAAAAAGGCATCGGCATTGGCGCAAATTGATGCTTTTCGCATGCACGCAGGTTCCCTACTCAATAGTGGAAGGCCAAGGAAGGGATGCGGCAATGGCGATGCCATTTTACTGGAACGAGCTCAATACCTCTGACTTCGCGGCGCTTTCTTGCGACACGACCATAGCCATCCTGCCGATCGCGTCGACAGAACAGCATGGGCCGCATCTGCCAATCGCCACCGATGTCGCAATCGCACACGGAATGCTTGCGGAGTTGCGCAAGGAGCGGCCCGAAGACCTTGACATACTGGTCCTGCCGACGCAGGAGATCGGCAAGGCGAACGAACATATCTATGGCCCGGGCACGCTCTCGCTTGGAGCCGAACTTTTGATCCCGGTCTGGACTGCGATTGGCGCAAAGGTCGCGGAAGCTGGTATCCGCAAAATGGTAATCGTCAACTCGCATGGCGGCAATGTCGACATCATGAGCATCGTTGCGCGCGAATTGCGCGTCCGTCACCAGATGGCCGTGCTGTCGACGCAGTGGGGCCGGTTCGGACATCCGGAAGGCATGATCAGCGAACACGAAGCAAAATACGGTATTCACGGCGGCGAGGTGGAGACCTCCCTGATGCTGCGTTTCCGGCCGGACCTGGTGCGCATGGACAAGGCGCAGAATTTTGCCTCGAAAGCCGAATGGATGCGGGAACGGTCGAACTATATTCAGCCTTTACCCCCGCATTCGTTGGCGTGGATTGCGCATGATCTCAATCCCAACGGCGTCGTCGGCGACGCCTCGCGCGGCACGGCGGAAAAGGGCGCAGCCATCTGCCGCCATCAAGTGAAGGGCTTCATCGAGATGCTCTATGATTTGAAGCTCTATCCTCTTTCAAATCTCTACACGAAGTAAGGTCAACTGGCAGCCGGCTTGTCGGGCGCGATGTGCCCCTTGACCTGAAGTTCCTGTACAAGGCCGGCAAGCTCTGCCAGCAGGTATTCCACGAACAGGCTCGTTGCGGCGTCCAGCGGCGCACGCACACGGGCAAACAACTTCATCGGCTGCTGGCGCGCATGTGGCTCGGCGACCGGACGGAAAACCAGTTCGCCCTTTCGGCACTCGGTGATCACGTCGAGCGGATTGAGCATCGATAACCCTGCCCCGCATTTCACCAGCTTCTTCAGCATCTCCGAAGCATTGGTCTCGAGCACCGGCTCGACATGAACATCGAGCCGCGCAAGTGCAAGATTGATCACTTCGCGCAGGCTGGTGCCCTGTTGGGCCAGCACCAGTCGCTCCTGCACCACGTCCGTCAGGTTGATCGGGCCTTGACCGATAAGCCGATGGCCGGGTGGCATGACGACGCCGATCGGGATGTCGAAAGCTCCGAGAGTGCGTATTCCAGGTGTCGCCGGAATATTGAAGCCGAGGCCGATATCCACCTCACCCGACAGCACGGGATTGACCGTCATCGTGCCGGCATCATTTCTGATCTGAAAGAAAACACGCGGATGTTCCAACTGAAAGCGGCTGATGATTTCCGCCAGCGGCCCAGCGGCAAGCCCGACCGTCGTTACCAGACGCACCTTGCCCGCCTGCTGCATCCTGAGACTGCGGATGCGGCCCTCCAAACGATCGTAATTCTTCAGAACCTCGCGAATGTGTTCTATGCACAGTTCGCCGGCCGCAGTCAGCCTGAGGCCGCGCGGCAGGCGCTCGAAGAGCGGAGCGCCCATTTCCGCTTCCAGCGCCAGGATCTGCCGGTTGATGGCAGAGGAAGCAACGTTCAACCGTGCCGCTGCCTTGCGAATAGAGCCCGACCGCGCAATTTCGTTGATGTAGAGAAGCTTCCTGGAATGCAGCATCGCGCGCCCTCGGTGCATCAAATTTAAGCACGCAGCCCAAATAAGGAACGCGCACCGTTTGAGATGCCAAAAAGGCATCGTTGCGCACGAATTTTGATGCTTTTCAAAGAGCAACGCAATCGCTCAAATGAAGAAAATGGGGTGCCGGTAGGGCAATCCCTGGCACCATAGGGGAACGCCGAACATGTCCAATGCACTGAAAAATATTGCACTCACCGCATTCCTTGGTATCGGGGGCGCGATCGCCGCGGCCGTGCCGGGCCACGCGCTCGACAAGGTAAGCTATGGCACCAACTGGCTGGCGCAGGCCGAGCATGGTGGCTTCTATCAGGCGGTCGCCGACGGCACCTACGAGAAGTACGGTCTCGACGTCAGCATCGTTCAGGGCGGCCCGAATGCAGCAAACAGCGCGCTGCTGATATCCGGCAAGATTGACTTCTACATGGGCGGCTCACAGGGCGAAATCACCGCCGTCGAGCAAGGCATTCCTTTGGTGGATGTCGCAGCCATCTTCCAGAAAGACCCGCAGGTGCTGATTGCGCATCCTAATGCCGGCATTGAGACGTTCGAGGATCTGGCCAAGCTGAAGACGCTCTTCCTCGGCAAGGACGGTTACCTGACCTACTTCGAGTGGATGAAATCCAATTACAACGGCTTCAAGGACGAACAGTACAAACCCTACAACTTCAATCCTGGACCGTTCATCGCCGACAAGGAGTCTGCCCAGCAAGGCTACCTGACGTCCGAACCCTACGAAATCCAGAAGCAGACGGGCTGGGAGCCGAAGGTGTTCCTGCTCGCCGACAACGGCTATACCCCATACTCCACGATGATCACAACGACCCAGATGATGATCGACACGAAGCCGGACATCGTCCAGCGCTTCGTCGATGCCTCGATCGAAGGCTGGTACAATTACCTTTACAGTGACAACAGCAAGGCGAATGAACTGATCAAGAATGACAATCCGGAAATGACGGATGGTCAGATCGCCTATTCCATTGCCAAGATGAAGGAATTCGGCATCGTTGAATCCGGCGACGCCATGGACAAGGGCATCGGCTGCATCACCGACGCGCACTACAAGAAGTTCTTCGACGAAATGGTGGCGATCAAGATCTTCAAGGCAGACACGGACTATACCAAGGCCTTTACGACCAAGTTCGTCTGCAAGGGCACCGGCATGTCGCTGAAGAAGTAAGCCACAGGGCTGTGTGAAGAGCTTGCCGCGCCAAGCGTCAAGCTGCATCCTCTTCAAACAAAGAGACCCGCAATGCCCCTAGCCGAAGTCCAGACGGCGCCGCTGACTGAAAAACGCAAACGGCCGCTGGTCGCCATGCAATCCGTTTCGAAGGTTTTCTCCAGCGGAACGGTCGCGCTTTCTGGCATGTCGCTCACGGTCGAGACTGGCGAGTTCATCAGCCTGCTCGGCCCGTCGGGTTGCGGCAAGTCGACTGCGCTTCGCATCATAGCCGGCCTTGGTGATATCACGTCCGGCAACATCGACTGGCCGAGTTCGCGCATCAACGCAAAGGGACTTCCCGAAGGCGATATCGGTTTCGTCTTCCAGGAGCCGACGCTGATGCCGTGGAAGAATGTCTTCAGTAATGTCCATCTGCCACTAAAGCTGCGCGGGGTTTCAAGGGCCGCGGCACGCGATCAGATCATGAGTGCGCTCGCGACCGTCGGCTTGCAGGATTTCGCCGGCGCCTATCCGCGCGAGCTCTCCGGCGGCATGAAGATGCGCGTCTCGATCGCCCGTGCGCTCGTAACCAAGCCGAAACTTCTTTTGATGGACGAGCCCTTCGCGGCACTCGACGAAATCACGCGTCAGAAGCTGAACGACGATGTACTGCGGCTCTGGAAGGAGACGGGCATCACCGTGATCTTCGTCACCCATTCCGTCTTCGAATCCGCCTATCTGTCTAGCCGCATCGTTGTCATGAAGGCGCGCCCCGGCCGGGTTCATGCAGATCTTTCGCTTGTGACGAGCCGGGAGCGCGACGCGCATTATCGCACCTCGGAAGAATACCGGCGCGCCTGCGAAACGGTCTCCCATTCGCTGATCGGGGCAATTAACGCTGCAAAGGAAGATCGTTGAAGATGGACACAGCCGACGCCTTCGCGCCGTCGATCCCCAATCGGCCCAACCCCAGGCGGCGTGATCTGGCGCTTCGTATTGCCGTACCCTTCGCCGTCATAGCCGTCGTTGTCTTGATTTGGGGGCTCTATGTCAAGCTCTCCGGTGTTCCGCCCTATATCCTCCCCGGACCGATCGCCGTGGCCAATGCCTTTGCCACGGATTGGGGCACGCTCGCCCCCGCCCTTTGGGTCACAACCAAGATCACCTTCATGTCGCTGATGCTGGCACTGGTCGGCGGCGTCGGTTTTGCGATCTTCCTCGTTCAATCCCGGTGGATCGAGATCGCCTTCTACCCGCTTGCAGTGATCCTGCAGGTAACACCGATTGTGGCTATATCGCCTCTCATCCTCATTTATGCACCATCGACGCAGGTGGCCCTCCTCATCTGCGCTTTCCTCGTCGCCTTCTTTCCGATCCTTTCCAACATGGTCCAGGGCCTGAAAAGCGTCGATCACAATCTGATCAATCTCTTCGAGCTTTACGGTGCCTCGCGTTGGCAGACGCTGCTCTATCTCAAGCTGCCTGCAGCCCAGCCCTATTTCATGACAGGGCTCAGGATCGGTGGCGGGCTTGCGCTGATTGCCGCTGTTGTGGCGGAATTCGCCGCCGGCTCAGCCGGCGCCGGTTCCGGCCTCGCCTTTCGCCTGCTCGAGGCCCAGTATCGGCTAAACATACCCCGACTCTTCGCGGCCTTGCTGATGCTGTCGCTGCTCGGCGTCGCAATCTTTGCCGTCACGTCCTTCATCTCGTGGCTCAGCCTGCATCGCTGGCATGAAAGCAGCCTGAGACGGGAAAACTGATGACCTATTCCTTCATCTCACCTCCCAATGCCGGCCGATTCGTGCTGAGCAATGCAACGCTTCCGGCGGCAGCTGTCAGCGGCTACGCCGCACCGGCCGAAGAGGGTCTCGTCAGGGCTGATATCGTCGTCGCAGACGGTCTGGTTTCCGCCGTTCTGCCGCCAGGCGAAGCACCCGCGGACTATGCAAGGTCCGATCTTAAGGGCGGCATGGCCTGGCCATGCTTCGTGGACGCTCATACGCATCTCGACAAGGGACATATATGGTCCCGCAACGCCAACCTCGACGGCACCTTCATGGGAGCGTTGGAGGCGGTGCGCGTCGATCGGGAGGCGCATTGGTCCGCCACAGACGTCAGAATGCGGATGGAATTCTCGCTACGCTCCGCCTACGCCCACGGCACCAGCCTCATCCGCACGCATCTCGATTCTATCGCTCCGCAGCACAGGATTTCCTTCGATGTCTTCGACGACGTGCGGGATGCCTGGAAAGATAGGATTACACTGCAAGCTGTCGCGCTCTTTCCCATGGAGCTCATGACCGATGCGGCCTATTTCGCCGATCTCGTGACGGTCGTTCGCAATAAAGGCGGCCTGCTTGGCGGGGTCACGAAGATGGGACCAGACCTCGTCTGGCAGTTGGATACGCTTTTTCGTGCGGCCGCAGACAGTGGGCTCGACGTCGACCTCCATGTAGACGAGACGGACGATCCGGGCGCTGAAACGCTAAAAGCAATCGCCGACTCGGTGATCCGCAACGGCTTTCAGGGCAAGGTCACGGCAGGCCACTGCTGCTCGCTCGCCCGACAGGACGACGGTCTTGCTCAGAGAACTGTCGAATTGGTCGCCAGGGCCGGCCTGTCGATCATCTCGCTTCCGATGTGCAACATGTATCTCCAGGACCGCTATCCGGACCGCACGCCGCGATGGCGTGGGGTAACGCTCTTCAAGGAGCTTGCCAAAGCCGGAGTCAAGACCGCCGTCGCCTCCGACAATACCCGCGACCCGTTCTATGCCTATGGCGATCTTGATCCGGTCGAGGTTTTCCGCGAGGCGGTACGCATCCTGCATCTCGATCATCCTCTGGATACGGCTGCTCGCATCATCACCACGTCGCCAGCGTCGATCGTCGGCCGCCCGGATATCGGCCGGATCGCCCCCGGAAGCCCGGCCGATCTCGTCCTCTTCAGCGCCCGGCGCTGGAGCGAATTTCTCTCCCGTCCGCAGTCTGACCGCGTCGTGCTTCGGCGCGGCAAGGTGATCGACCGCAGCCTGCCGGATTACCGTGAACTCGATAGTGTCGTTGGAGCCTGACATGCCGGATTACGAAAAGATCAAAAAGGAACTTGCAGGCATAGCCATCGAGGACAATCCAGCGCTCGTGCGTCAAAAGAGCCGCGATTTCTATTGGTACTCGCCGATCCTGAAGGCCCAGCTCGACAACGTGACCGCTGATCTCGTCGTCACGCCGAAAAATGAAGCCGAGGTGATCCAGGCGCTGAAGGTCGCCTTCGCACACGGCGTACCCGTGACGCCGCGCGGCGCCGGCACCGGCAATTACGGCCAGGCCATGCCGCTTTCCGGCGGCATCGTGCTCAATCTTGCGGCCATGGACAAGATCAAGGAAATCCATCCAGGGCGCGTCATCTGCGAGCCGGGCATCGTCATGGCGCAACTGGACAAAGAGACGAAGGCCCATTCCGGCCAGGAACTGCGCTTCCACCCGTCGACGGCCCAGACCGCAACGATCGGTGGCTTCATTGCTGGCGGCTCCGGCGGCGTCGGCTCGATCACCTGGGGTGGACTGCGCGACCTCGGCAATATCCTGCGGCTGCGCGTCGTTACCATGGAAGCAGAACCGCGGGTGCTCGACCTGACGGGCTGGGACCTGCAGAAGGTGAGCCACGCCTACGGCACGAACGGCATCATCACCGAGATCGAAATGCCGCTCGCGCCGGCCTACGATTGGGTGGACGTGCTGGTCGGCTACGACGATTTCATGACGGCCGTCCGCTTCTCCGATAAGCTCGCGCGGTGCAACGGCATCCTCGTCAAGGAAATCGCGCCGATTGCCGCCCCGATCCCGCATGACTACTTCACCCGCCACAGGCCCTACATCCGCAAGGATCAGTCAGTCGTCGTCTTGATGATTGCGCCGCATTCCATGGATGCGTTCCTTGCCTTTGCGGCATCGCAGAACGGCGAGATCATTTTCCGCTCCGACAAGGTGGAGAGCATGCGGGGTATTCCGCATGCCTACGAGCTTGCCTGGAACCACACGACGCTCCGTGCGCTGAAGATCGATCCGAAATTCACCTATCTTCAGGTCCAGTATCCGGGACCGGACCATGTCGAGAAGGTTCAGAAGATGGTCGAAATCTTCGGCGATGAAGTGCCTGGGCATCTCGAATTCATCAGGTTCGACGGTCAGATCCAGTGCTCCGGCCTGCCGCTGGTGCGCTACACGACGGAAGAGCGGCTCGAAAAAATCATTCAGATCCATCAGGACCATGGCTGCCCGATCTTCAATCCGCACCGCTATACGCTGGAGGAGGGCGGCATGAAGCGGACCGACAAGGTTCAGCTTGCTTTCAAGCATGAAACGGACCCAAAGGGCTTACTCAATCCCGGCAAGATGATTGCCTGGGAGAACCCGAATTTCGACTTCTCGGCAGGCAAGAACTATCTGTTCCCGGGTCTTGCCAGCATCATGGAGCCCTCATGAGGGTTCTCGTCCTTCATTCCCATCCGGTGGAAGCAAGTTACGGTGCAGCCCTTTACCGACAGACGCTCGAAAGTCTCGCCACGGCCGGACACACGGTCGATGGCTGCGATCTTTATGCGGAAAGCTTCGATCCGGTGCTCTCCCGTGACGATCGCCTCGTCTATCACGAATATCCGGGGAATATCGCGCTGGTGAAACCCTATGTCGATCGCCTCAAGCAGGCGGAAGGGCTCGTCATCGTCACACCCGTGTGGAATTTCGGTTTCCCGGCGATCCTCAAAGGATATTTCGACCGCGTCTGGCTACCGGGTGTATCTTTCGAGCTGGTTGACGGACAGGTGCAATCGCGGCTCCGGCACATCCAAAAACTAGCAGCCGTCCTGACTTACGGCGCCACGCCTTTTCGCGCCTTCGTCGCCGGCAATCCGCCGAAGAAGATCGTCAAGCGGGTGCTGCGCGCCCAGATAAACCCACTGAGGCCGGTCACTTTCCTCGCCCATTACGACATGAACAACTGCACGACGGAAACGCGCGCTGCATTCCTTGGTAAGGTGAAGACGGCAATGGAGCGTTTCTAGAAAACCTTAGCAGCGGTCACTTCGACCTCGACCAGAAATTCCGGCCGGGTAAAGCCATTGACGATGATCAGCGTCGACGTGGGCTTCAGGTCCGCGGTAAAGCGGTCGCGCACGGCCATATAGGCCGGAAAATCCTCGCGCCGCGTCAGGAAGCCTGAAATGCGGATGACATCGGCAAAGCTCATATCCGCCTCTTCGAGTATAGCCCTGATCGCCTCGAAGCACAGTGCGGCCTGCGCCGTCACGTCCCCGGGCACTGTGTCGTCGAGGCTGATCCCGAGTTGGCCGGATGTCACCAGCAACGAAGCTCCGGGCGGCACCAGCATGCCGTGATTATAGTTTCCGAAGGGTCGGCGAACCGACGGCGGATTGAAAACCTTCGTCATGGAAGAGCCTCGTTGGAACCCTATCAGTTATAGCCAAAACCGTCGTGGTTCCAAGACCGTGGTCTCATCTCCCGGAGGGAATCCCAAAAGCCACCGTCCAGATCACGTATCCAGTTAGACCTCAACAGAATGGATTAGCTTACTCGGCATCCGAAAACCGGCCGCAGTCATGTCGATTGCCGTCTTTTTCCTTAGCCCGTGAGCCAGATCTCGACGCGCTGCGGTTTCAACTCTTTGGAAGAGCAAGGCTCTCTCGTAAGTCCGCGTAAAAACTATGGAACTTGATCCGCACCCCCTGAATATCGGCGGTCGGGAACGACCAGAAAGCGCAAGTTCGCGGTCTTGGCGGCAGCAAAAAGAGACATTCATCAACCGCTGGAGTATGATCGGATCGGCCTGGAAATATGGCACCCCGAGCGTGGCAGTACACGGAGACGAGATGGTCACATGGACGATCCGACGGTGCACAGACGTTTGACGGCAATCCTCGCCGCAGACGTTGTAACTTATAGCCGACTCATGGGCCGGGACGAGGAAGGCACTCACGCGGCATGGAAATCGCATCGCAAGGAACTGATCGACGCCAAGATCGCCGAATGTGAGGGTCGCATCGTGAAGCTCACCGGCGACGGATTTCTGGCGGAATTTCCGAGCGTCGTGAATGCGGTCACCTGCGCGGCCACAGTCCAGCGGGGCATGCTAGAGCGTAATGCGGGTGTGCCGCAGCGCAGCCGAATAGAGCTTCGCATGGGCATCAACCTTGGGGACGTGATCGTTGAGGGCGACGACATCTTCGGGGACGGCGTCAACGTGGCGGTGAGGCTTGAAAGCATAGCGGCGCCGGGCGGAATCGCGGTCTCTGCAGCCGTCCGAGATAATGTCGGCAACCGGCTCGATCTTCGGTTCGAGGACATGGGCGAGCAGACGCTCAAGAACATCGACAGGCCCGTGCGCGCTTATGGTATCTCCCTGGACTTTCCTCCGGCTCCGAGCGGCTCGGATGCAAGCCAAGAAGAGCCTTGGGAGATCGAAAAGCCGTCCATCGCGGTCCTGCCATTCAACAACATCAGCGGCGACCCCGAGCAAGAATATTTTAGTGATGGGATCACTGAGGACATAATTACTGACCTGTCGAAAATCTCCGGTCTGTTCGTCGTCGCGCGCAATACGGTGTATACCTACAAGGGCAAGCCGGCGAAGGTACAGCAGGTGAGCCAGGATCTCAGGGTGAACTATATTCTTGAAGGAAGCGTCCGCAAGGCCGGCTCGCGTGTGCGCGTCACCGCGCAGCTCGTCGAGGGAAAGGGCGGAGGTCATCTCTGGGCCGATCGCTACGACCGTGATCTCACCGACATCTTCGCCCTTCAAGACGAGATCACCCATACCATCGTGGACCACTTGAAGGTCAAGCTGTTACCCGAGGAGAAGAAGGTCATCGGTCAGGCCCCGACCGGGAGTTTCGAGGCTTATGCGTACTACCTTAGAGGACGGCATTTCCTGCACTGGCACTCCAAATCTCATTACGTCCTGGCGAAGCGCATGTTCGCCATGGCCGTCGAACTCGACCCACTCTATGCCCGGGCCTACGCCGGAATTGCGGACTGCGATTCCTTTCTCTTCCTTCACTATAACGCTGATGTCTCAATCGACGGCATTCTGGCGGCCAGCGCAAAGGCGCTGGATCTTGAGAGCGGTCTCGCAGAAGCGCATGCTTCACGCGGCCTCGCTCTTTCGCTTCGCGAGCGACATCCGGAAGCGATGGCAGAGTTCGATCAGGCAATTGCCCTCGATCCCAATCTGTTTGAAGCCTATTACTTCTATGCCCGCGCCTGCTTCACCCAGGGAAAACTGGACGAAGCGGCCAGGCTTTTCCAGCGCGCCGCAGAGATCAAGCCTGACGATTACCAGGCCTTGCTTGTGCTCATTAACGTTCTCCGATCGCTCGGGCGCGAGCAGGAAATGAAGATAGCGGCGCGTGAAGGTGTTGCACGCGCCGAGCGCGAGCTCGTTTTGCGTCCGGAAAACGCGAGGGCCGCCTACCTGGGGGCTTTGGGTCTCGCGGCCCTTGGTGAGCTTGATCGTGCTAAGGAATGGGCAGGACGCGCTTTGACCATCGATCCCGACGACCGCCTGGCGAAATACAACGTGGCTTGCTTTTACTCGCTCGAGGGTGAACATGAACGAGCCATCGGCCTGCTAGTGGAGCTTCTCCCGCGCGCCACCCACGAAACAAAAAGGTGGGTGAAATACGACTCGGATCTCGACCCGATCCGTCGTCATCCGCACTTCCTGAAGGTGCTTGAACTCCTCGACTAAGAGACACTGATCTGGAAACAGATTTTCAGGTTGCCTCGTCCTTCGCCCGCCAGTCATCGCTCGAAGCCAACTCGGAGAGGGCGGCAAATGGTGTCAGAATGCCGCTTCGGCGCGACGACGGCCTGTGCTTGCCAATTTCAAGGGATGCGTCCCCCATCTGCACGCATCAAATTAGTTTTCGGACTTCCGGCATTCCACGAGGACAAAATGACTCAGGCGGTCAGGCACCCGTCTGAAAACGAAAAGGCGCTCGATAGGTGTGATGGCGACGCGGGCATTTCAAGTAACGAGACATCGTTTGCACACATCTTCGGCGGGTAGGAGCGGTTCACATAACCGGCGAAAAGGTGATATGCCTTTAACAGATCAGACGGTTACGGCTGCTGTCAGAATAGAAAGATTCGCTCATGGCAAACCCGCCTCGCAGACCCCTCAATCCAATGGACGCGGCCGAAGCGCTGTTCAAACCAGCGAGAAAGGCCGCAGCACCTGCGATCGACCGGCCAGCGCTCCCAAAAACAAAAGAGCTTGTCTCGCTCAAGATTGACAGCGATGTGCTCGCCTATTTCCAGGAAGACGGCCCCGGCTGGCAGGATCGGATCAACGAGACATTGCGGGCCGTAATGACAGACAAGACCTGAGCGGCTCGATCGGAGCGCAGCCAACTATCCGTTGGCGGGGTCAGTCGCCGCTCGATGGCGCCACTGCAAAATGATGCAGTATCTCGCGCTCGGACTACCGGATCACCAATCCGAGCTCGATTTGCCTCTGGCCGACGACATCAAGTTCGGCGATACGGGGCTGGTAATGCGCGCCGCCGGTGAGAGCATCGTCAGCCTGTCTCCCATGAAGGAACGGCTTCCGGCCGCCCGCAGGCAAGAGACGCGGACCAGCCTTCAATTTCCGGTTCGGAGGCCGCTACTTCGGCGACAGCAAGAGGTGCCTCGTCCCTGCCTCGGCATTCTGAAGTTACGGCACGAAATATCGTAAGGCCGAGCATCGGTTCACCTTTGTCGGCGCACCGTTCATGGCTTTCGGCAGCCTTTGGCGGGAGGGCGAAAGCAGCCACCCCGCGTCGTGCACGACAGATCGTCGTCCTGAAGCCGCACGCTGGTGGCACCGGCTAGAGCTCACAAACCCGAAGCAGGACTTCTGCGGCCGCTACCGAAGGCAGCCTCCAAGAGCCCAGTTCTCAATTTTTGGAGGGAACCCTTTGTTGACTGTCCCCAAGTAGCGTAAAATCGACCTCTCGGCCAACGAGGATGGTCAATGAGGGGACGATTTTCCAGAGAATCCAAAGCTTGCTGCCTTGCGGCAGCAATCTCGTTTTGGTCTTATGCTCCAGTTTCAGCAGACTGCCGATCAGCCCTCGACAACCCAGAGTGGCCAAGGATCGCCAAGTCAATTGCTTCCTTGCAGTTGTGCGAACAGATTCCCGTCGGCCCAAATCAAACCGCCCGGCTTCAGGTGGAGTCGGTCGATTTCTGCTCCGTTTCGAGCAGTGTCTCCTCAGTCACAGCAAGGGCATTGCTGACGTGCGAGGCTGATTCAGAGGCGCTTTTTCAGACGCCGCCACTCGACAGTCAGGTTGTGGCCACGATAACGCTTGATACAGTTGAATGCCGGATAAGAGATACGAACCTTGAAATCAGCGGCGAAATTGGCGCGCTCTTGTCCGGACTGACAGAAACCCAACAGATGGCCCGCGATTGGGCCCAATCGCAGCTCTCACTCCTATGCGCCATGTACCGATGAGGGTACGTCGACTGCCAGTCCGAATTTAGCTGGTCAAGTTAAGTGGTTTCGCGAGCAAGATGAAACAGTCGATACATGTTGGCACAGATTTGTCGATAGCGATTGGCACGTTCTGCCCGTGCAATCGCTGCTACGCACGACAATCCGGCGTTAGGTCTTTTCCTCCAGACAGGACAAGAACGCTCGCTCGGCAGTGGTTCAGGTCAACCGTCTGCCATATACGGGCGTACCGTCCCTAGTGGCTCGGACCCTTCTCGCCACACCCAGCAGCGCCAACCACCAGAGGGCCAACACGTCACTCCTCCTTGGAAATTCGATATGTGAACCGATTCCTGATATGGGCGTTGAAGAACCGTCCCTTCGAGAAGGCCCGCCGGAACGCCGCATATGTTTCGGGAGAAACATCCTCGTAGTCGTAGCGGTTCTCGCTGGTGACCAGCCAGACCGAGAGTGTGCGGCTCGCCGCATCATAATTGGTGTCGCGGATCAAATGCGAAGGCATTGCCCACTCCATCCCTCAGGCATCTCGTCTCGCTCAATCGCTTGCTGACCCAAGCTGCTACCTCCAGGGCTGCCCGCCCATAGGGTCGCAGGAGTCCCGCTTCTGACCGGATGAGATCGAACCACGTGCCCCAGGGCTCGGGGGCAACGACCGGACGGTTATGGAAAGGCTCGATGTGGGGCCCAGGCGCGATCGCCAGTCGTCTGGTTGCCGCTTCCCGAAAAAAGTGTCCCGCCTAACGCAAGTCGCACGACATCATAAGCAGAGCCCAAAGACATTCGTGCTCTCAATCCCGCGCTTTCTTAGGGTGCGGTACGGCGGTAGCGGTTCCGTTCCTGTTCGATCTGCTCGGGGCTATAGGGATCGAGGCTGTCGTCGAACCGTGTCCAGCCCTCCTCCATATAGGCACGGCGGCGTTCGCTCGGATCCACCCAGTTGGAACGCCGGAGGATGGCTTCGGCTTCAGCGACCCGACCCTCGTCCACCCTTGCGCTCACGAGCGTCCCGCCCCGACGCACGCCCTCTGCATAGAGGTGAGCATCTTCTTCCGAGACTCCCGAACTGGTGAGCGCTCCGATCAGACCGCCCGCAGCTCCGCCAGCTAACGCGCCAGCAGCGGCGCCAGCCGCGGTCGCGACCAACCAACCGGCTGCAACGACAGGCCCGACACCTGGAATGGCCAAAAGGCCCAACCCGGCAAGTAGTCCACCGGTGCCACCCACCGCCGCGCCGATACCGGCGCCAGTCGCCGCACCTTCTGCTGCGCCAGAGGCGTTATCCTGATCGCGCCCATTGTTCGAGACGATGCTGATATCATCGGAGGGAACTCCGGCCGACTCCAGTTCATTCACGGCCGAGCGGGCGTCGGAATAGTCGTCGAATAGTCCGTTTACAGTTCTCATTGTTCTTCTCCTTGATGGTGCTGGTTACTTGGCGACTACATTTCCTTGGTAGTCGAGTGCGACCGATAACGATTTGCCGTCTTTGGTGGCGGACGCCATCCAGATCCCCTTGTCATCGAGCTTCAGGCCTTTGACATCGGTGTAACCTGCGTTCACGATGCGCTCCTTGGCCTGGGCTTCGGTAAAGCTGTTGGCACCTTCGACAGGCGCCGCCGGGTTCTTCGTGTCCGGGGTCGCTACTGCAGGGGTATTTCCGTTCGACGAGGGAGCGGGGGTTGTCTGGGCAAACGCCGAGAGCGCGGATGCCCCGAGGGCCGCCACGAGAATGATGTTTTTCATCGGTGTTTCCTTTTTTGCGGACCTCATGTCCGATCCATGACCGGAGAACACCATGGTGCGCTTTAAGTTCCAGCCGGCGCAGGTATGAGCTGGTTGCCGGCCGGAATTCCATTCTTCCGATTGATTGCATCCAGAGGCGAGCTCGAAAAATGCGCCTATCGTTGCTGAGCGGAACATCCCGCGACGCCCTACGCGGCGGGTTGGTGCCTTACCCCCACCATAGGAGAGCAGAATGGCTGCAAAGACGCTAAACCGACCTGTTCGTCGACACGCTGAAGGACATTTACTTCGCCGAGAAGCAAATCCTCAAAGCCTTGCCGAGGATGGCGCGCGCGGCGCAATCGGAGGAAGGCAAAGTGGGTTTCCTGAAGGGCATCATCGCCGAAAGCGAAGAGATCATCGAAGAGTTCAAGGGCTCTGCCGCACTCGACGCAGGATTGATCTCTGCGGCCCAGGCCGTCGAACATTACGAAATCGACCTCTACGGCACGCTGATCGCCTGGGCCAAGCAGCTGGGTCTGAAGGACGCGATCCCTCTCCTTCAGGCAAGCCTCGCTGAAGAGGAAGGTTTAATATGACGAGTGTCGAGGAACTACCTCTAGGCGCGCCGCGCTTATTCTCGCCGCGATGGAACACACGCCCTCCCCGGCAGTTCTCCTCTCATGGAAGGAGATCATCATGATCAGCGGATCAAAAGGTGCCCGATGGGAGGGTGTCAATGAAAACGGAGGACGGCCTTTATGCCTGCGCGCCGGACAGAAGGAACGCCGGCAAGAGGGCAAAAGCGTTGAGCACTGGGGCCAGGCTTTACCGAAAATCGGTCAAGGCGCAGCCGGCGCCAACGCAGACGACCTTTCGAGGATGGACGCGCTTCGCGAAGCTGCGCGCAGGCACACCGACATGTTTCTCTCCGAGAGTACCAAGGATGTCGACCAACAGAAGGCGTCGCGAATTCGCAAACGGCCTTAAACTCCAAGGATCTATGCAATGTTACTGACGACAAAAATCGCCGCCGCCTGCTGCGTTCTTCTCGCCCTTTCCTCTTGCGGGAACACTATCCGCGGCGTGGGGCGTGATGCTGCCAATACCGTGGATGCCACCCAAAGTGCCGGAAATCGGGTAGGCAGAGCAGCGGCGAATTGAGCGGCAAGCACAGTAAGCGCCCCGTTCTCGGCCATCCCTGGGCCAAATTCGCGGGCGGACTTTCCGTCGCTTGGCCAACGCTTGCGTCTCTAGGATCGGAAGAGCGCAAGGCCAGAAGCGGGACGGCTGACGAAGACCGCATCGGAGCTCACTCGAAGACCGTGAGCGCCGACGAGTGGCTTGTGCAACTCGTTGAAAGCCGAGGCTTCCCCTCGTTTTCAAGGATGTGTTTCGACATAGCGTTAGGCCCCACCGCGCGCTTTAAACATTGACGCCGGCGGCACTAACCTCTGCAATCGAACGAATGAGATATCCTGCCTCCGCCAGGGTCCATGTGCTCCTCCGAAAAGGGGTTATTCTTCCGTACCTACTCACTAAAGCGGCTCCTCTTCCGACCCGTGGAGCGGGACGGCAGCTATGCCTGGAAACGTCATGAGTTTGAGCGTTGGTTAGGGAGGCAGGCTATTTCGGACTTCAGCTCCTGACTTGTTGATCGTACCGCTTCCAGGAAGTTTCGCAGTGCTTTTCGCGCACCTCGTGGCTGCCATCCCATGGCCAGTTCCCAGGCCAGCTCTACAGGTGCGTCAATCAGTGGGATGAATGCTACACCAGCGATCTTCATCGTCGTCGCGCCCACGGGCACCAACGATACGCCGAGCCCAGCGGCGACCAAGCTCAAAATCGTATGCATCTGCCTCGCTTCCTGGACGATATTCGGTACGAAACCCGCCGTCCTGCAGGCGTTTGTAATCCTCCCATGAAGCGTCGGGCCTTGAGGGTGAGGAAACATAATGAAATCGTGTCCAGCCAGATCAGCAAGCCGGCAAAAGTTCGAAACAGCGAGCGGGTGATGTGATGGCGCTGCGACAACCAGCTTGTCCCGGTGTATCAGTTCCACCGCGAGGCCATCGACAGTCTTGATGGGCGGATGGAAGAAGCCAAGGTCGATATCACCGCCGGCAAGATCGGCCAGTTGCGCCTCCGTGGAACGTTCATAGAGGCGAATTGTCGTATCGGGCCAAACGTTGTGGAAGGCGCGAATGGCCCGAGGAAGCAGCCGATAGAGAGCTGCGGAGACAAAGGCGATGGAAATCTGGGCAAGGTCGTCTGAAGCCGCGCGGCGGGCCAAGCGAACCGCGTCTTCAGATTGCGCAATTGTTCGACGAGCCTCCTCCAGAAACACGCGACCCGCGGCAGTGAGGCTCACCATGCGTTGCGTCCGCTCGAATAGCGGAAATCCCAAACGCTCCTCAAGCCTTTTGATCGATTGGCTAAGCGGCGGTTGCGCCATGCCGAGCCGGGCAGCGGCGCGTCCGAAATGCAATTCTTCGGCCACGGCAATGAAATGCCGCATATGGAGCAAGCTGATCACCATATCAAGAGAATATCAATAAACACTGTTTTGATATTGGAAAAATTCGCCGGCAACAACGATTTACGGTTCGATCCAGTCGAAGCCAGCCCATGGGCGGAAAACTATTTCGAAGGAGTGACCATGCAAAAACTTGCTTTCTATTGCGCTGCCATCGCGACGACGTTCGGTGTTGTGCCTACATTCGCAGAAGTCGAACGCAAGGATTTCCGGGTAAATGCTGCACCTGATGTCGAACTGGCTATCCGGGAGGTCTGGAAGACAGAGGCAGAACGCAACGGGCCTCCCATCGTCCTTGTCCATGGAGCACGGGTGCCGGGTATTGCCTCCTTCGATTTGCCGGTCGAAGGAGGATCACTGGCTGCGGACTTGGCAACGAGAGGATATCAGGTGTTCATCGTGGACGCCCGTGGCTACGGCAGATCGGACCGTCCCGGACAGGATGGTCCACCGGAAGGCCGGCCGCTGACCCATTCCAACGAAGTCGCCCGCGACATCGATGCTGCGGTCGAGGCTATCCGGGATAGGACTGACAGTCGGCAAGTCGGGTTGCTCGGCTGGGCCACCGGCGGACATTGGGCTGGCATGTACGCATCTCTTTTCCCGGAAAAGGTCAGCCACCTGGTCGTCTATAACTCGCTTTACGGCGCAACCTCTGGACATCCGACACTTGGATCGGACAGCGAGACCGCCGACCCGAATGATCACCGCCGCTTCAACATTGCGAAGTTCGGGGCCTACCGATTGAACACGGCTGCTTCACTCATGCCCTCCTGGGACAAATCCATTCCTGTGGACGCCAAGGAAAGCTGGCGTGATCCGGCAGTGGTCGAAGCCTACCAACAGGCGGCGCTGGCGTCCGATCAGACATCTGGCGATCGGAAGCCAGCTGCATTCCGCTCCCCTTCCGGGGCAATGGAAGACAGCTTCTATCTTGCCTCCAGCAGGCAGCTTTGGGACGCTGCATCGATTACCGCACGCGTGCTGATCATCCGTTCTGAGAACGACTTTTGGAGCCGTCCTGATGACGTAACGACGCTTGAAGGTCACCTCGTCAATGCGGCCCGTGTCCGTAGCGTAACGATTCCGGGCGCCACGCATTATGTCCACCTCGATCGTTCCGAGCGTGGCCGTTCGCAATTCATCACAGAAGTGGTGAGATTGCTCTCGGAATCCGACAACACCGCAAGCCGGTGAGCTCATGTTCAACCGATGGTCACTTCTCTGACTCAAGGAGCCTCTAGGCAGCGGCGGCTCAAGACCTCGTGCACGGCGGTTCCGTGTTGCCTGCGCTAAGCGGTGTCTGGAAGGCCGCCGATCAGTTTGTCAATTGTGATCGGATAGTGCCGGACCCTGACGCCGGTCGCGTTGTAGATGGCGTTGGCGATTGCGGCGGAGACACCGCACAGGCCGAGCTCGCCGACCCCTTTCGCCTTCATCGGTGACGACATCGGATCCGTCTCGTCCATGAAAATAACGTCCTGATGAGGGATGTCGGCATGCACTGGTACCTCATAGCCGGCAAGATCGTGATTGACGAAGAAGCCGCGGCGCGCGTCCACCGCGAGCTCCTCCGAAAGAGCCCCGCCCGCCCCCATGGTCATCGCGCCGATCACTTGGCTGCGCGCGGTAATCGGATTGAGAATGCGTCCCGCCGCGCACACCGCCAGCATCCGTCTGATGCGCGTTTCTCCCGTGGCGACGTCCACGCCGACCTCGACGAAGTGCGCGCCGAAGGTCGATTGTTGGTGCGTTTCGGAAAGCTTGCCCCATTGGATCGTATCTTCACCAACCAGTCCCTCGGCGCCCGCTGCCTCTGCGAGTGACACCGACCGGTTGCCGGAGCGGACCTCGCCGTTTTCGAAGACGACATCCTCGGAATTGAAACCAAGTTTCTGCGCAATGGCTTCCCTCAGCTTCACGCAGGCTGCGTAAACACCCGCCGTCGAGCAGTTGCCCCCGAACTGCCCGCCGGAACCGGCGGACACCGGAAAGCGGGAGTCGCCAAGCCGGACCGCGACCTTGTCGACGGTGACGCCCATCATCTCGGCCGCAGTCTGCGCGATGATGGTGTAACTGCCCGTTCCAATATCGGTCATGTCGGTTTCGACGGTAACGACCCCTTCCCGGGCGAGGCGGACGCGTGCTCCGGAAGGAAGCAGCAGGTTGTTGCGGAAGGCGGCTGCGACGCCAATGCCGATCAGCCAGTTGCCCTCACGCTTCGACCCCGGTCTTCCTCGCGCGCTCCACCCGAACCGCTCGGAGCCGAGCTTCAGACATCCGACGAGATCGCGGTGCGAGAACGGCCGCTCGGGCTTCTCGGGATCGACCTGGGTGTCATTGATAATCCTAAATTGCACGGGATTGAGACCGAGCTTCTCGGCCATCTCGTCGATGGCGATCTCCAGCGCCATCAAGCCAGGCGCTTCGCCTGGAGCACGCATCGCGTTGCCCTCGGGAAGGTCGAGCGTCGCCAGCCGCATCGCCGTCATGCGGTTCGCGCCGGCGTAGAGCAACCTGGTCTGATTGACGGCCGTCTCGAGCTGTCCGCCTTTCAGATCGCCTGACCAGCTTTCATGGGCGATCGCGGTGATCTTGCCGTCGCGTTCCGCTCCGATGCGGATGCGCTGGATGGTCGCCGGGCGGTGGGTTGTGTTGTTCATCATGAACGGACGCGGCAGCGCCACTTTGACAGGTCGCTTCGCAGCCTTTGCTCCAAACGCGGCAAGGACGGCGTCGGCACGAAGAAATAACTTGCCTCCAAACCCGCCGCCGATGAATGGCGACATCAGATGAATTTTCTCCTTTTCCACGTCGAGGGTGGTCGCCAGGTCTGACCGCCACCAGTCTATCATCTGGCTCGAGGTCCAGACTGTTAGCTCGTCGCCATCCCAGGCTGCGATGGAGGCATGCGGCTCCATCATCGCGTGGGACTGGTCCGGCGTCGTGTAGGTTTCGTCGAAAGTGATCGGAGCCGTCCTGAAAGCCGCATCGAAGTCGCCGGCAGCTGAGTCCGGCTGCTGGGACTCGTCCGGCTTCACCGCCGATTCCTTCGCCTCTCTGAGGTCGAAGGCGCCCTTCTCTTCGGCATAGTCGACTATTACCAGTGCTGCGGCTGCGCGGGCTTGTTCGAAGGTTTCGGCCACGACGACGGCGATCGCCTGGTGGTAATGCTGGATTTCGTCACCGCCGAAGAGCTTGGCGGTGTTAAACTTGCCCTTCTTCCGTTCGCCGACTTCAGGCGCGGTCACAACGGCGATGACGCCTGGCGCCTTTTTTGCGGCAGAGACGTCCATGGATTTGATGCGGCCCTTGGCGACAGCCGCGCCCACGGGATAGCCGTAGGCGTACGGCACCTTGGCATCGTGCCATTCGTAGGCGTACATCGCCCGGCCTGTCGTCTTGAGCTGGCCGTCGATGCGGTGGATCGGCTGGCCGACGACCTTGAGCTGGTCGATCGGGTTCGTAGTTGCTGGCGTATCGAACTGCATGGCTACCCCCTGGCTTGCGAGATGACCGCTGCGAGCGTGCGCTCGACCAGGTCGACCTTGAAACGGTTCTGTTCGGTAGGACGGGCGTCCGCGAGAAGGACACCAGCGGCGGCGCGGGCCCCTTTTGGCAGCTCGGCTTCGGCCGCCTCGACGCGCCAAGGCTTATGGGCAACGCCACCGACGGCGACGCGACCGGTCCCATCAGGTTGGATAACCGCGCCCACGGAAACGAGTGCGAAGGCGTAGGAGGCGCGATCGCGGACCTTCCTGTAGATGTGACGCCCCCCGATCGGCGGTGGGAGAATGACCCCTGTGATGAACTCGCCGCGTTCGAGAACCGTCTCGATATGCGGGGTGTTGCCCGGCAGGCGGTGGAAGTCGGCGATGGGGATGGAACGCTGGCTGCCGTCTGCCTTTACCGTTTCGACCACGGCATCCAGCGCTCGCATGGCGATCGCCATGTCGCTCGGATGGGTGGCGATGCAGGCGTCGCTCGTGCCGACGACGGCGTGCTGGCGGGTGAAGCCGCCGATGGCCGAACAGCCGCTGCCTGGCTGACGCTTGTTGCACGGCTGGTTCGGGTCGTAGAAGTACGGACAGCGCGTGCGCTGCAAGAGGTTCCCCGCCGTCGTCGCCTTGTTGCGGAGTTGACCGGAAGCGCCCGCGACGAGCGCTCGGGACAGGAGCTCGTAATCTCGACGAACGGTTTCGTGTGCCGCAAGGTCCGTGTTGCGAACCAGGGCTCCGATACGCAGTCCGCCCTCCGAAGTGGGTTCAATCTTGTCCAATCCGAGGCCGTTCACGTCGATCAGATGCGTCGGCGTCTCGATCTCGAGCTTCATGAGGTCGAGAAGGTTAGTGCCCCCGGCGATAAACTTCGCTTCCGGATTGGAGGCGGCCGCTTGGGCCGCGGCCTCGACGGACGAGGCCCGTTCGTAGGTGAAGGCTCTCATGCTTTTGTCCCCGCGACCTCGACGATGGCGTCGACAATGTTGGAATAGGCGCCGCAACGACAGATATTGCCGCTCATGCGCTCGCGGATCTCGGCCGGGGTGACAGCCACCTTGGCGGTTAGGTCGCCAGTGACGTGACTCGGGATGTTCGCCTTGATCTCCTCTAGCACCGCCAGGGAGGAACAGATCTGCCCAGGCGTGCAATAGCCGCACTGAAATCCGTCGTGCTTGACGAAGGCCGCCTGCATCGGGTGGAGATCGCCTGGCTTTCCGAGACCTTCGATCGTCGTAATCTGGTCGCCTTCATGCATGACGGCAAGCGTCAAACACGAGATGACGCGACGGCCGTCGACCATGACTGTGCACGCGCCGCACTGACCGTGGTCGCATCCCTTCTTCGTACCCGTCAGATGGAGGTGTTCGCGCAGCGCGTCGAGGAGCGTTGTTCTATTGTCAACGTCGAGATCACGCCTCTCGCCGTTGACGGTGAAGGACATCTTCGTTGTGTAGTGCATTGCGGTTTCCGCAGATTGTGCCGCCGCTCCCCCGGCTGCAACGCCGGTGACCGCGACGGTCGCGGCAGACGAGATAAGTAAATCCCGACGGGAGATTTCGAGTTGAATGGGGTTATGCATGTGCAGCTCCACTTCACGCTCATTGCATGGGGGCGCGTCCAGTCGATCCGGTAAAGGCGCCAGCAGGCTAGATAGAGCAGAAACGAGCGATGATTAGGCCTTCCTGCTGCATACTCTTATCGATCTGATTCATGAATGGCATTCCGACAGGCTAGTGCAAGGTTATGCCGGCCATGCATCCTTTGTCACACAGCGCTTCGCGCGCAATTGCCTGTCACTTTGAAGTGGGCGCGGCCGAAAGGGCAGCGGAACTGCTCGAAAGTGAATCCGGAGCCTCGCGGGATCGAGGTGAAGTTTGGGATCCAGACGACTTTCCGCCCGAAGTCCAGTTTCAGTTTACAAATTGTGCACGTAAAGAGTTTAGGTGCGCACCAACCGATGAGGCGCAGCGCCGCATTCGACCTTCACCAATCGACAGAGCGCTTTTATCATTGCGTCTTGCCGACCCTGACCCTCTACAGCCCGAAATCGCACCGGATCAGAGTGCTGCGTTCTCAAGCCGAGAGCACCGATGCGCGGCTGGTCGCGGCCTGGCCGCGCGACACTCGCTTTGCCGCCGCTGCTTCGAGCCGTTGTCACGGGCTTATGTCGAGGCGCGCTACTCCTCGAAATACACGGTCAGCAATGATGAACTGCAATGGCTTGTCGCGCGGGTGAAGGACCTGCAGACGCTTGCGGAGACGATTCTGCAAAGTGCGCCTCGGCGCCTGAAGCCAAATCTCCGCTTTGGTGTTTTGCGGTCCTCAGGTCGGCCAGACGAACACCTGAGGCGACCCTCCTTTTGCGTCTTCGGTCTCGCCAGGGAGATACGGATAGCGAACGATACTCTTCGTCTGGATCCAATCGTAGCTCGTGGACGCACCGTCTCGTTTGCCGTCCCATAGGCTTCAACGGCTCCCAGAGCTCAACGAGCAGGATGTTAGGCATTCACGCACACGCTGCAATTCAGCCTCTCGTTTCATGACCGCCGAAGGGAAGTACGCATCAAATCAGTGGATTGACGCCGTTGAACCCGTTCCCTCTCTACCCTTTTGCGAAGCTGATGTGTCAAGGTGGATAGGAAACATTCAAAAGGAACCATCTTACATGACGACGACAAACGAAATCGCAGACAAGATTGCCGGTGAACATGGCCTTACCAAAGCCCAGAGCAAAGCCGTCGTAGAGGCGGTCTTCGCCTCCATCACGTCGGCCGCCACATCTGGCGCCGAGACCTCGATCCCGGGCTTCGGCAAGTTCAAGGTAAAGGAGACGCCGGAGCGCGAAGGCCGCAATCCCTCAACCGGGGCCACCGTCAAGATCGCTGCCGCAAAGAAGCTCGCCTTCACGCCGGCCAAGGCAGTGAAGGATGCTCTGAACAAGTGATCGTTCGGATCAAGGAGGCCCGCCTTTGAACTGACCCCATTAAGTTGGACAGTTTAGAAGGCCGGCTGATTTAAGGGCTGAGTTCTGCACTGTGCAGGGCTCAGAGCCTACGGCCGCACAATCTGCAGGGCAGCATCCCCCGGCGCGGCGCGTTGGCCAGGATGCGGGCATCCGTTCCGTTCGCAGTAGCGGACGTCAAGTCATTCAATCCTGCCGTGGCAGATTGGCCGGATTCCACACCACTTCCCAAAGGTGGCCGTCCGGATCAGTAAAGTATCCAGCGTATCCACCGTAAAACGTTTCCTCAGCGGGCTTTACGATGTCTGCTCCCGCAAGCCGGGCCTGTTCCATGACCTCGTCAACCTCACGTCGATGCGAGACGTTGTGGCCGATCGAGAACGAGGTGCTGCTCGCGGGCGCTTTCGTCAGACCGCTGTCGTGGGCTAGATCATCCTGAGCCCAAATCGCAAGTTTAACCCCGCTGGAAAGGTCAAAGAACGCGACGGCGCCATGCGCGAACTCACGGCCGACGATCCCTTGAGTGGGCAGTTTCAGTCCGTCACGGTAAAAGGCAAGCGAGCGCTCAAGATGGGCAACACCCAGCGTCAAGACAGAAATTCGCGGTTTCATGGAAATTCCTCCGTCTCAATCAGCTCCGCCAAATCCCAAATCGACGGGGCTTCGATTTGTAAACAGTGCTGCCGAAGGAGCACTGCCCGAGAGCTGGCGTAACACTCAGAGTTGTTTTTTCTTTGGCTCTAGGCCGAGCGATATCTCAAAGCGTCGACCAGAAGCGCGAACGCGTGCGAAGCCAGGCGGCGGCTCGGGTAGTAGAGGTGATAGCCAGGGAATAGAGGGCACCAGTCCTCCAGCACCGAAACCAATTTACCCTCCTTCACCAGCGGACCGAGATGATCGTCGGGGAGACACGTCAACCCGATACCGCTCAAAGCGGCGTCGATTATCATCGGCACATCATTGCAGATGAATTGGCCGTCGACGCGGACGTTCAGCGGACGTGTATCTTTCTCGAATTCCCATGCGTAGAGCCCGCCGAGCGTAGGAAGGCGCAGATTGATGCAGGAGTGCTGCGTCAGGTCGTGGGGTGTCCGAGGCTTCGTATGACGCTCGAAGTACTGCGGCGATCCGGCAACCACCATGCGAAGCTCCGGTCCGATCCTCACAGCGATCATGTCCTTCTCAACGCCCTCTCCAAGCCGTATGCCAGCATCGAAGCGCTCAGCGGCCAGATCAACGAACCTTTGCTCGATCGATATTTCCACGTTGATCTCAGAAAATTCGGCCATCAGACGTTTCACGGCGGGCATGAGTATGGTCTCGGCCGCGTGTCGACTGGACGTGACGCGTATCGTTCCGGCGGGCCGCTGACGCAACGCGCTCAGGGCATCGATCCTGCTCCGGATGTCATTGAAGGCTGGGCGCAGAGTTTCGGCCAGTTGCTCGCCTGCATCAGTGGGAGAGACATTACGCGTCGTTCGTGTGAGCAACCGCACGCCCATGCGCTCTTCCAGACGGCGCACGGTGTGGCTCAGCGAAGACTGAGAAGTTCCGAGCTGTGCAGCCGCGCGGGTAA
The DNA here is from genome assembly GCF_015353075.1 of Rhizobium sp. 007. Lineage (NCBI taxonomy): Bacteria > Pseudomonadati > Pseudomonadota > Alphaproteobacteria > Hyphomicrobiales > Rhizobiaceae > Rhizobium > Rhizobium sp. 007. Next base: position 1,826,172 of record NZ_CP064188.1, read on the forward strand.
AGCTACGCTCCTCCGCGACAGCGAGGAAGGCGACAAGATCCCCGAGTTCGTCCCGCTTCATTCATGAATCCACAGCATAGGTTCATGCCGAACCTAGCACCTAACAGCTCGTCCCTACCAGCGCTAAATTTTAGGTCACGCGTTTCATCATCATCGGAGATTGCGCCATGGCAGGTGTAGCCCCGACCCCACCACGCAAAAATGGAGAAAGCAAATGCAGAAACGTGTCCTTGGAAAGAGTGGCCTGGAGGTATCGGCTCTCGGCTTCGGGTGCATGGGGCTGAACTTCAGTTACAGTCAGTCCCTGAGCAGGCAGGACAGCGTCGCGCTCATCCGCGCCGCGGTCGAACGCGGCGTGACCTTCTTCGACACGGCTGAGGTATACGGCCCATTTACGAACGAGCAGATCGTAGGTGAAGCGCTCGCGCCGGTCCGCGACCGCGCGGTCATCGCAACCAAGTTCGGCTTCAACATCGAAGACGGGAAGATGGCGGGACTGAACAGCCATCCGGAACACATACGCGAGGTTTGCGACGCATCGCTGAAGCGGCTCGGTGTCGAGGTCATCGACCTCTTTTACCAGCACCGCGTGGATCCGAACGTGCCGATTGAGGATGTCGCCGGCGCGGTGAAAGAACTGATCGCAGAGGGCAAGGTCAGGCACTTCGGACTGTCCGAACCTGGCGCGCAGACGGTCCGCCGCGCCCACGCCGTCCAGCCCGTTGCAGTACTACAGAACGAGTATTCGCTTTGGACCCGCGGGCCGGAAACCAACGGAATCCTGGCCGCGTGCGAGGAACTCGGTATCGGCCTTGTTCCCTACAGTCCCCTCGGCAAGGGTTTCCTCGCCGGTGCGATCAGCAAGGACACGGAGATCGGAGACAATGACTTCCGTAAAATTCTGCCGCGCTTCACTCCTGAAGCGCTTGAAAAGAACCAGGCCCTCGTCGATCTGTTGAAACGCATCGCAGGAGAGAAAAGCGCGACGCCCGCTCAGATCGCTCTGGCCTGGTTGCTTGCCCAAAAGCCGTGGATCGTGCCGATTCCGGGCACCACGAAGCTGCATCGCCTAGAAGAGAATCTGGGAGCAGTCGACGTCGCCCTGACGGCCGCGGACCTTGCCGAGATCGAGGATGCCGCCGCGACGATCGAAATCGAGGGGGAACGCTATCCGGAACAATTGATGGCCACTACCGGGCGCTGACGCTTGGGCGGGTTGACGCACAACTGTGCCCGCCCGGATGGCAAGATCGGCTTCGTCGGGGTCCCGCACGGCGTGCAGCTTGACCGACAGGGCCTGTTCTTCGCGCAGAAGAGCCTGCTCGGCGGTCCGGCCCCAGTCCGCCGTTCCTGCCCTGGCTGATGGACCTGGCGCTCGACCGCACCATCGGCCCAGGCAGGGTTTTCGACCTCGAACTGCCGCTTGCCGATGTCGCCGAAGGCTATGGCGCCATGGACGAACGCCGCGCAATACGCTGCTCAGGGTCCAATTGGACGTCGGCGAGGCGCTGCTACTGCGGGACGCGTACACACAGTCCGGTTCATGAATGGGAGACATAGACCTAATCGGATGCAGCAATCTAATCGAATGGGATTCGTTACGCATCTGACACACTAGACGCGGCGCGCTACTGGAGAGCTAGTGTTCACGGGAGCAGACCATGGAAGAGGAAAACCAGATGAAGAACATTGCCGCAGGCATCGCCATTTCCGCTCTCGCCGCGGCAGGAGTCGAGGCTCAGGAACGTCGCCGGGTCGCTCCACCCGCCGTCTACGACGTCGCGCCCGGCCTTGCCCACTTCACCGACGATGTGCTCTTCGGCGAGGTTTGGGAACGAGCAGAACTTGCACCTCGCGATCGCAGCCTCGTCACCGTCTCGGCGATCATCTCGACTGGCAAGACGGCGCAGATCGGCGGTCATGTCCGGCGCGCCCTCGACAACGGCGTCAAAGCCGGAGAGATTGGCGAACTGATCACCCAGCTCGCCTTTTATTCCGGTTGGCCGAACGCCATCTCCGCCGTAGCAGAGACTAAAACGGTATTTGACGAGCGCAACATCGCTCCGGTCAAGAACAGTGTGACGGCCCGGATCGAGCTCGAGGCTGCCGCCGAGGCGGCTCGCGCAGCGACGGTCAATGCGTCCGTCGCTCCGACCGCCGCGGGTCTTGCCGGTCTCACAAACCGCGTGCTTTTCGGGGACCTCTGGCAGCGGCCAGATCTTTCGGCCCGCGACCGCAGCCTGGTGACGATGTCGGCGCTGATTGCCATTGGACAACCGGAGCAGCTTCCTTTCCATGCGAACCGGGCGATGGACAACGGCTTGACCCGCGCGGAGGCATCCGAGGTCGTAACCCAGGTTGCCTTCTACGCGGGTTGGCCACGAGCCATGTCCGCAGTGCAGGTGCTCCAGCGGGTGTTCGACAGTCGGGAGGCCGCCTCTAAAGCATCTGCGGCCTCGGCCGATCTTAAGATAACCCGCGTCAATCAGGGCCGGGCCAGCGCTCCCGAACAATATTTCACGGGCGAGGTTGAGACCTCTGGCTTCTATCGGGGCGATACGCCCGCCCGCATAGGAGGAGCGACAGTATCCTTCCCGGCTGGAGCCCGCACGGCATGGCATACCCACCCGCTTGGTCAAACGCTCTTCATCATCTCCGGCCGCGGCTGGATTCAGACAGAAGGAAAGCCTATCGAGCAGGTCGGACCGGGCGACGTGGTCTGGATACCGCCGCTGGTCAAGCACTGGCACGGCGCCTCGGCAGGCGAGCCGATGACACATTTTGCAGTGGCCGAAGCCCTAAACGGCAGTTCGGTCACCTGGATGGAGAAGGTTTCCGACGATGACTACGGCAAGGGTCGCGAAATCGATTGAGTGGCCGGAGGAGCCTGACGGAGAAATCGATGCGGAAGAGGATCTAAAAACGAACTCTTCCAAAGGCTCTGTCTCTGAGCAGCCGGCTTCATGCGAGCGGGGCTCGCGTTCTTACGCGGTTGGGCCATAAGGTGGGCCTGGGCACCGCGCAATCCATAGAGCTCCACGAGCTGGGTGGCATTTCTGCGGCAAATCATCCTCGCAATTACGGAAGCAAAATCCACAAATGCGACGTGATCGCACCCGGTTGGAGCGTTCTCTAGCTCCCGCCATCATGGCGGGTATTACAGGCTGCCGGTTCAGTGAGACGGGCTTTAGACGGGAGGGCAACGGAAGAATTGCCCTCCCGCGAACAATCAGGCGGCTTCTGCAGAGAAACGTGCAAATAGCGGCTTAAGGCGAGGATGACGCGCCGCCTGAGGCGGATGAATCTCTACGGTTCGGCCGGATTTCGTCTCGCGCCTGAGCCATTCGCTGATGGTCTCTGCACTAGTGTGATCCATGTAGAGCAGGTGTTTGCCGATAATACTGACTTTACGGCCTTCGGGCAGCCCTTCGAGCGTGCTAAGCAGCACCGGCACGTCCTTGCAGGTGACCGCTCCGCCCAGTCGGACATGAATTTCATCGTCGACCTCGGAATGCCTGATTGCGAGCTTTCGGCGCAGATAAGGAAGAATTTCGAGGATCGACAGCGCAAGGCCGAGCGCCACCCCGACCAGCAGGTCCTGCAGGACGACCATGGCCACCGTGACGGCCCAGATTCCAACCGGCATGAGACCATGGTGTTCGAACAGGTGGCGCACATGGTGAAGGCTGATCAGCCGCCAGCCGGTGACGAGCAGCACGGCGGCGAGCGCCGTCAAGGGTACCATTTCCAGCAATCCCGGCAAAAGCGCAACAAGGCCGAGGATCCACACGCCATGCAATACTGCCGAGGTCCGCGTGCGAGCCCCAGCCTGGACGTTGGCCGATGAACGGACGATGACACCGGTGATAGGCAATGCCCCGAGCAATCCGCAAAGCCCGTTACCGACGCCTTGGGCGAAAAGCTCCCTGTTGAAGCGCGTGCGTCCCCCGTCATGCATGCGGTCGACAGCGGCCGCCGAAAGAAGCGTTTCGGCGCTCGCAATGACGGCAATCATCAGGATCGTCAAGATAATGCCGGGCTGCGCTAGCTGGCCAAAATTCTCGGCCGTCGGTATCGATATGCTCTCTGCCAGTGAGGCAGGCACTTCCACACGGGCAATCGGGAGTTCAAGAGTGGTCGTCAGGACCGTCGCGGCAGCAACCCCGACAAGCGCCCCCGGAACCAGCGCCAGCCATTTGGGCCGGAATTGTTCCCAGCAGACCATGGCGAGGAGGGCGATTAGACCGACCAGTAGCGCGACGGCCTCGTTGGTCACGCTGGCGCCCCACAATCTACCGACACTCTCGTTTATCGCGGTGACATTCTCGATGCCGCCGGCGGCAGGTTTGGCATCCATGAGCACATGGACCTGTCCGAGGATGATCAAAATGCCGATGCCGGCCAGCATGCCATGAACGACGGCCGGCGAAATTGCTCTGAACCAGGAGCCGATCCTGAGGAAACCCGCCAAGATCTGCAGGAGGCCGACGATGAGCAGCACGGGACCGAGCATGGCAACGCCGTACTGTTCGACGAAGCCGAAGACGATGACGGCAAGACCGGCGGCAGGCCCGGAGACCTGAAGAGGCGAGCCTGCCAGCAGGCCGACAACGAGGCCTCCTATGATACCGGAGATAAGCCCCATGGCCGCTGGTACCCCGGAGGCGATCGCAATTCCCAGGCAGAGCGGAATGGCGACAAGAAAAACCACCAGAGACGAAGCGAGGTCGCGCGAGAATGCAGAGCCGTTGTTTATCATGGCACTACTCCCCGCCAAGCGTTGCGGCAACCCGCGGCATGACATGCGGGTGGTCTCGTCCTGTGATGGCGACCGGCAGCGGCTCGCCCTCCTGCACCTCGGTAAACGTCGCCAAAACCCCGTCATAGACTTGGACCTCGCCCGTCCCGATGTCGAAGAACCAGCCGTGCAGCGTGATCTCGTTGGTCGCAAGCTTCGCAGCCACCGACGGATGGGTCTTTAAATGGTCGAGCTGCACGACGACGTTTTCCATTGCTACCGCACGCACGCGGTCAGTTTCGGAGAGATCGTCGGGATAGGCTTGGCAAACAATCGAATAGGCGGCGTGGCTGTGCCGCAGCCAGGCTGCGACATTCGGCATTGGTTCCAGCATTTGCGGGTGGCACAGCCCTTTCATCGCCCCGCAATCGGAGTGACCGCAAACGACAATGTCGCTGACGCCGAGCGCCAGGATGGCATATTCGATTGCGGAAGAGACCCCACCATTGAGGGTCGAGAAGGGGGGAACGATATTGCCGGCATTGCGGCAGACGAAGAGATCGCCGGGACCGGACTGTGTTATCGTTTCCGGCATCACTCGGCTGTCGGCACAAGATATCATCAGGGCATGTGGCTGCTGGCCTTCGCGCGCCAGCTTGCGGTAAAGGGCCGAATGATTCGGAAACACGGCGCCACGAAAACTGGAGATACCTTTCAGGAAGTCACCCATATATCGGATCCTCTTTCTGGCCGGACGTCGGACTGGGAGGATGTCTCTCATCCGGCGGGTTGCAGAAGCGATCTGTTCGCAGATGCACAATAAAGGGCAGAACGAGAGCAAAAAAAGAGTCTCGCAGCATATTGCGTCGCAACATTTTTTGAACAAGACGTGATCTGGCTGATTGCCGCTCACGTCGCGAATTCCAAGATCGAACTGGTGCGATCCACGCCTTCGCGCGGGGTCCCGCCGCCGAATTCGCCGGTGATTCGCAGATGCCCTTATTCCGACGGACAGAACGGCATCATGATCCAGCACGATGCTTGAAAGAAGGTCCCAAGGAATGGCCTGGCGGCTCCCATAGAACTGAAACTTTACCCCGCAGTGGTGGTGGTGCTGTCCCGCTTGAGCGACAAGACAAGCGTCATCGGCTGCTCAACAAATACGGTGAAGCCGTAGCGTGGAACGGCGATGAATTTCGGCAGGATCTGCCTCAGGCCCCCATCGCCAAGACGGGCCGACGCTCCTGCTCTGCCTTCTCCGCCATGCGGATTTCGTATGCCTTACCCCAGTTTGCCATCACGGTCACGGCATGGTTGAGGCTGCGGCCGAACTCGGTCGCAGAATATTCCACCCGCTGCACCTTCCCCGGAAATACCGCGCGGCTGATGAGATCGTCCGCCTCCATCTCGCGGAGCTGCTGGGCGAGGACTTTCTCGCTGATCCCTGACAGGATGCGCCTCAACTCGCCGAAGCGGCGGGGCGAGAGATTGATCTCCCAGAGGATGTCAGTCTTCCACTTTCCACCGATCACGTTGAGTGCACTTGCAAAGCCGCAATCGTCGTCCGGCAGGCGTTTCATTTCCGTTCTCCCCTTACTGCAGAGTAACCGCTTACCTGAAGGTACGCAATTTACCTCACCGACTTGCAGCCGTATCAAATGACGTCTCAAATATTGGAGTTCAATTCGATGACTACAATAGGGTTCTTCGGCGCGGGCCGGATGGGAGCTTCACTTGTTCGGACGCTCGCAAAAAGCGGCCATGAGGTGCATGTCTGGAACAGAACGGCGGCGAAGGCGGAAGCGCTGGCGCCGTTCGGTGTGCAGCCGAAACTAACGCCGGAAGCGGCGGCGGCTGAGGCCGAGATCGTCTTCGTCAACCTGATAGACTATGCTGCCTCCGACGCACAGCTGAGAAAGCCGGAGGTCACACAGACGCTGAAGGGCAAGCTCCTGGTGCAGCTCACCTCGGGCTCCCCAAAAGCGGCGCGCGACACCGGCGCCTGGGCGACCGGCCACGGGATCGCCTATCTCGACGGAGCCATTATGGCGACACCAAATGTCATCGGAGAACCCGAAACGCTGATCCTCTTCGCCGGGTCGAAGTCGCGTTACCAAAAGCACGAAAGGGTATTTGTGGCGCTCGGCGGCAAATCCGCCTTCCTCAGCGAGGATTTCGGGGCTGCATCGGCCCTCGACAGCGCCCTTCTTGGGCAGATGTGGGGCACGTTGTTCGGCACGCTTCAAGCGCTCGCCATTAACAGGGCAGAAAACATTAATGCCGACACCTACGCGACGTACCTCAAGCTCGTCCAGCCGGTCATCGACGGGGCCGAGCGGGACCTCATGCAACGGGTCCGCGACGGCCGCGACCGCGGTGACGATGAAACATTTGCAACAATCGCTGCTCACAATGTCGCTCTCCAGCATCTGCGGCATATCAACGCCGAGCGCGGCCTGAATCCGGTCCTTGCCGATGCCTTCGACAGCCTCTTCAGAACCGCCATCCAAAATGGTCACGTCGGCGACGATTTCGCGATACTGGCTCGTTTCATGAGGGCGCCATGACCGGTGCGGAAAAGCCCGTCGTCCGCACGGCACGCTGTTCCTGCGGCAGCCTGAAGCTGAGCCTCCGCGGCGCGCCGGAACGGGTCTATGCCTGCGCATGTCTGAACTGCCAGAAAGCGACTGGTTCGGCATTTTCCTACCGGGCGCGTTATCGAAAACAGGCCATTATCGCCGACGACGGCGAGCGACGGCGCTTCCGGCGCTTCACCGACAAGGGCCGCTGGATGGATCAGATCTTCTGCCCGAATTGCGGCACGCTGATCTACATGGAGGCTGAGGTGCTGGACGAGCAGATCGTCGTCTCGATTGGCTGTTTCGCCGAGCCAGATTTCGCGCCGCCAGCTGCGATCTTCTGGTCACGGCGCCGCCACGGCTGGTACGAGCCGAACCCGGAGATCCAGCTTGTCGAGTAGCCTCAATCCTCTGCGACCGCACTCAAATATTGTAAGCTGTTTACCGGGAACCTTCATTCAGGAGAGACCGAGCTGGAAAGACTATATTACCCGCCTCTCGCGGCTTAGGTTTGAGCATTCTCTTCCGCGGTTTCCTCTCACGGCCGACTCAATCTGGATACCGATCGAATATTGGAAGCGCTTGGATGTGCGCGGACCAAGGCAAGCGCTCGGCGACCTGAACCTGAATGTCAGGGGCAACCATCGTTGGATCGTCGAGGGTGGCAATTTGCACGTCAACGATCCCGGGAATGAGGGCTTCGTTCAGATAGACAAGGCCTGTTCCACATATCGCGCAGAAATGGCGGTGCGCTTGGCCGTTGGATGACCAGATGCGAGGTTCGCCTTTGGTAATTCGGAAGCTGCCGGCCTCTACCCCCATCCAACCGACCATCGGCGCACCGGACGAACGACGACAATCCTCGCAGTGGCAGATCGCGGCGTGAACAGGTCGATCCGACTCATATCGAACGGCGCCGCAACGGCATCCGCCAGTTAGTCGGCTATTGGAGCCGGCTTCAACCATTCCAGGTCCTCCCAATGCTTTGCATCATCTCACCGATTCAGCCCTATAGCACGAATCGCCAGTTTTGCCTTGACCGCTGGCGAATTTCTCATGGGAATCTTCACGGGTAGTTTTCATCAAGACTGGAGACAAGACACAATGCAAGTGGCCGCATAGCAGCGACCAATCCGGACGATCGGGGAACTGATCGAAGCACTTCATTAACATCTTCCCCCGCTTGAAAGCGGGGGATTTCCGAGGGTGCGCGAAGCTCCGCCGATCGTTATCGCTTCAACGGAGAGCCGCTGCCCTTCCTCCACGATCATAGACGCCGTGTTCCGACGCAGGATGTTGATTGCAGCATTGTGGTCGGCATGGGCGCGCAAGCCGCATTGGCAACAGCGGAAAGACGCTTGGCTTTCGCGGCTTTCCCTGTCCACGGCTGCGCAGGCCGAACAGGTCTGCGAGGTGTGGCGGGGATCGACCTTGCACAGGTATCCGCCCCGTTCTTCGAGCTTGTAGGCCAACACGGTTTCAAAGCCGTGCCAGCCTTGTTCGAGGATCGCCCGGTTCAGGCCCGCCTTCTGGCAGACGTTGGTTCCGGGCGCGTCCACGGTTCCCCTGGCGCTGCGCGTCATGTTGCGCGTGGCGAGGTCTTCCAGCACGACCGTTGCGAAGCGACGGGCGATATCAAGACTGGCCTTGTGCCGCCAATCCTGCCGGATGCGGGCAGCACGGGCCTGCAAGGCGGCAACGCGGCGGCGGGCCTTGGCGTGGCGGCTCGACCCGCGCTTGCGCCGCGCCAGAACGCGCTGGGCCCGGCGCTTCCTGGGCTCGATCTCCGCAAGGCCGGCAGGCATCCACCAATGCTCCCCGGTCGAAAGCGTCAGCGTGTTCGCCACGCCCCGGTCGATCCCCACGGCGGGCAAATCGTTTTGCGGGACGGCATGGTCGATTTCGCAGGCGAAGACGATGTGCCAGCCGTTCGCCGCCAGGCTCACCGTCACATTCATGGTCTTGCCACGCAGGCGCCGCGTGTCGCGGAACTTCACCCAGCCGATCTTGGGAAGGCGCGCGGCGGACCACTTGCCGTTCAGGCGCTTGACCTCGATCTCCCGCCCCTGAAAGCGGAAGGCGCCGTTCACGCCCTTCTTGCGGGGCGCGAGGGATATCCTGCGCGCCCGGCGAAGAAGTTGGCATACGCCTTATCCAGATCGCGCAGGGCCTGCTGCTGGGGCGTCACATGCACGGCGGCAATCCAGTCGAACGCGGCCCGCAGTGCGGTCAATTCCCGCGCCTGGGCGATGTAATTCAAGCGGTTCCCGGTCTGCCGCCGGTAATGCCGCCACCAGTCCCTGCGCTGCTCCAGCGCCAGATTATAGACCAGCCGCACAACACCCCAGGCCTTGCTTTGGTTTTGCCGTCCGGCGGCGATCGACAGAAAGAGAGCCGCCGAGGTCGTCGCTCTCCCTCCCCTTTTCATTGCGGCGGACATAGCGTTCGTCGCTGCCTGTATCATCAGTTCGGGCTTGGTCAACATCCATCCGTCAGTTGCGACTAACGAAGACCGCACGCCGGGGCAAAAAGATGCATCGAATCAAGGCCATGATGATGACTCGGAAAACGAGCCTCGACGCAAGGCTAAGTCATTGAAATTAGATTCGTTTCGAATCGGAACAATCGATCAGTGATTCGGTTGATTCGCGATAGTTGGAGTCAGGAGTCCGCGTAAATGGTTACCCCGCGAGCGAATTGGAAGGGCTACATCAAGTTCGGTGAAGTTGCGTTTCCGGTCGCGCTTTACACGGCCGCCTCGTCCTCCGAGCGGATCGCCTTCAATACCTTGAATCGCAAGACCGGCAATCGCGTCCGCCGCGAATTCGTCGATAGCGAAACCGGCGATCCGGTGGAGCGCGATGCACAGGTGAAGGGCTTCGAGATCGAGGACGGGCGCTATGTTGTCCTCGAACCCGAAGAAGTCGCAGCGGCGATTCCAAATAGCGACAAGACACTGAAGGTCGAGGCATTCATTCCTTGCGACGAGGTCGACGACGTCTATTTCGACAAACCGTATTATCTTGCGCCCGACAAGATGGGCAGCGATGCGTACAAGCTTCTGCGCGACGGCATGAAAAAAGCCAAGGTCGCCGCGATCGCTCGTGCGGTCCTGTTCCGGCGCCTGCGCACCCTACTTATCCGACCGCACGGCAAGGGCCTGATTGGATCGACATTGAACTACGACTACGAGGTGCGTTCATCCGAAAAGGCGTTCGAGGAGATGCCGGACCTGAAGATTGAAGGCGAGATGCTGGAGCTGGCAAAGCACATCATCAACACCAAGAAGGGTGAGTTCGACCCGAAACAGTTCGACGACCGCTACGAGGAGGCGGTGGCCGAGCTCGTGAAAGCAAAGATGGAAGGCCGCACGCTGCCGAAGAAGAAGGCACCCCCAGCATCCAAACCGGGCGATCTTCTGGAGGCCCTGCGTGAAAGTGCCGGAATGTCCACGCCTGCCAAGAGCAAACGCACCGCGGCCAACGCCAACGCCGGCAAAGGCCGGCAACAAGCCAGTCGGGCCGCCGCATCCAAGGCCCGCAGCACTGGTGCCCACCAGCGTCGTGCTGGCTGATCGAAGAGGACACCATGGCTCTCCGCCCCTACTGGAAAGGCTATCTGAAGCTTTCGCTGGTTACCTGCCCGGTACAGATGATGCCGGCCACGTCGGAAAACGAAAAGGTGCGCTTCCACACGCTGAACCGGCAAACCCAGCATCGCGTCGTGAGCCACTATGTCGATTCCGTCACCGGCAAGGAGGTGAAGGACGAAGACGAAGTCAAAGGTTACCAAAAAGGCGAGAACGACTATGTCATTCTCGAAGACGAGGAACTCGAAAATGTTGCACTCGAGAGCACCAAAACCATAGATATCGAGGTGTTCGCGCCGCGCGATAGCGTAGGATGGATCTGGCTCGACACGCCTTACTATCTGTCGCCGGCCGATCCTGTCGGCCAAGAAGCCTTCTCGGTCATTCGCGACGCCATGGCGGCCGAGAATATGGTCGGTATTTCCAGACTTGTCATCTCGCGGCGGGAACGCGCTGTCATGCTTGAGCCGCGCGGTAAGGGCATCGTGCTCTGGACGCTGCGTTACGGCGATGAGGTCCGCGACGCCGAGACCTACTTCGAGAAGATCGATGACGAAATGGCCGACAATGAGTTGATGCCCCTGGTCCAGCAACTCATCAAAAAGCAGACACAACCCTGGAACCCGAAGATGGCCTCCGACCCTGTCCAGGATAAGCTCCTCGACATGATCGAGGCGAAGAAGAAGCTGATGAAGAAGCCCGCCAGGGCAAAGCCGAAAGGCAAGGGCAAGGAAGAGCCGGCGCCAACCAACGTCATCAATATCATGGATGCATTGCGCAGATCGGTCGAAGCTGAAAACCGCTCGGAGAGGCAGTAGCCTCATGACGCGCCCGCGCCGACCCTCTTTGCCATTGCTCGACGTGTCTCATTCGGCGCTGCAGTCTCGTCCAATCCGCAAGCGCGATCCTGAGCAGCCGAACCTGCCTTTCGATCCGATGCCGCAGCGCGTGGAACCCTGCCTCGCGCTGCTGAAGAGCGTGGCTCCGCTGGGACCGGATTGGCTTTACGAGGTGAAGTGGGACGGTTACCGGCTCGCGATCCATATCGAACCAAAGGGTGTGAGCATCATTACCCGCGGCGGCCATGACTGGACCCGCCGCTTTCCCTCGATCGCCGCGGCGGCAAAAGACCTCGGGGTGACGACCGCCATTCTCGACGGCGAGGCCGTTGTTCTCGACGATCAGGGCCGGTCGGACTTTGGCGCCTTGCAGCGTTCGCTCGGAGGTCGGGGCGGCAAACGGATCTCGACCGAGTCCATCCTCTACGCCTTCGATCTTCTCTATCTCGACGGATACGATCTCACTCGCACCGAGCTTGCCGTGCGCCGGCGCCTTCTTGAAGATCTGATACCAGAAGGCGGCAATGGGACGATCCGCCTTTCCGAAGCGATAGAACTGCCAGCCGAAGATCTCCTTGAGCACGCATGCCAGGTCGGCCTGGAAGGGATCATAGCCAAGCATCGGGATCAGCCTTACCGCAGCGGTCGGACTGGCGACTGGCTGAAGATCAAGTGCGTCCAGAGTGAAAGCTTCATGGTCGTCGGCTATGAACAATCGGCATCAGCGTGCGGCGGCATCGGCAGTCTGCTATTGGCCGGCAAGAAGGGCTTCGACTGGGTTTATGTCGGGTCGGTCGGAACCGGTTTCACCAGGAGCGATGCCGAGTATTTGAAAAAGGCGCTCGATCAGCTGAGAACGAACACGCCGGTGGTTCCGCTTAAGGGCAAGCGCTTCGTCTTCGCGCAGCCGACACTGATCGTCGAGATCGAATTTCGCGGCTGGACGCATGACCGCAATCTACGACACGCTTCCTACAAGGGGCTTCGGGAGGTCCAGGACAACGCGGCCGTCTTCGATGTGACGGATTGGTGATGGGAATAGATCACACCGTCGGCGCGCCGGAACAGGCGATCCGCGCTTGATGCCAGCATGAAATCATCGGCTACGGCGATAAGCCAGCCGTCGTGCGCTTTGGCATGACGGCAACTCAGGCCATGACCATCAAGGCAATACGATCCGCATCAGAGCTATTGCAGATGCCGCTCATGCGGCGGCTCTTGTCTTGCCCAGACGCTTAATCGCCTGCTCCAGCGGCCGCTGGGCATCACAATAGCCCTGCCAAGCCGATGTCTTTGCGAGCAGAACCGGCACAGTCCTGACCGTGAATCGCTTCGGATCGAGGTCGGATTTGACCTGCGTCCATGTCAGCGGCATCGAGACGGTGGCGCCCGCTCGGGCCCGTGGTGACAATGGTGCAACCGCCGTCGCCATGCGGTCATTGCGCAAATAGTCGAGAAAGATCCGGCCGTTCCTCAAGCTCTTGGTCATCTTGATCAGATAGAGTTCGGGATGGTCGCGCGCCATCTGCTGGCAGACAGCATGCGCAAACCCTTTCGCCTCCGACCAGGAGAGCGGCTTGCGCTTGTTGATGGCAAGCGGAGTGACCACATGAAGGCCCTTGCCGCCAGTTGTCTTACAGAAACTGATCAGGCCCAGTTCCTCAAGCCTGTCACGCATCTCGCGGGCTGCTGAAACGACTGTAGAAAAGGGTACGTCCGGACCAGGATCGAGGTCGAAGACGAGCCGTCCCGGCACTTCCGGCTGCTGCGGCTCGCAATTCCAAGGATGCAGTTCGACAGCACCGATCTGAGCGACGGCAGCCAAACCCTCGATCCGGTCGATTTGCAGGTAAGGCTTCTTGTCACCGAAGACCTTTACTAGTTCGAGAAGGCTCGAGGTGCCAGGCATGGCATGTCGCTGGAAAAACTGCTCGCCACCGATCCCGTCGGGAGCGCGGATAATGGAGCAGGGCCGCCCCTTGATGTGCTCGATCATCCAGGAGCCGACGGCTTCGTAATAACGGGCCAGCTCTTCCTTGGTGACGGGTCCCTTGTCGCTAGCATCCGGCCACAGCGGCTTGTCCGGGTTGGAGATCAGCACACCCATCACTTCCGCCTTAACACCCTTCCGCCGCGTTGACCTGGCCGCCGGAACTAGCAGCGCCGGCCCGGGCACGTCGGTTTTCGAAGGCTTCGCCAACCGTTCGGCCTCGACTTCCTTGGCCGACTTGTCATCGCGCAGTCCCTTAAATGCAGCTTGGCGGACAAGACCGTCGGCGGTCCAGCCTGCGAATTCGATTTCCGCTACGAGTTCGGGCTTCAGCCAAGTGACCTCCGCCCCCTTCTTCGGCGCGCCGATGCCAGTAAAGGGCGATTTCGTCGTCTCGAGCGCCTTCAACTTCGCAAGGAGCGTTTCCACTTTCTTCGCGCCGTATCCGGTACCGACGCGGCCGACATAGACGAAGTTGTCGCCGTGGTAGACGCCGACCAACAAGGATCTGAACTTGCCATTCGTCTTGGCATAAGCCCCGAGCACGACCTCGTGGCCGGCCCGACATTTGGATTTGGCCCAGGTTTCGGTTCGGCCGGATTGATACGGCGCGTCCACCTGCTTTGAGATGATGCCTTCCAGCGACAGTTTGCAGGCAGATCTGAGGACCGCGTCGCCGCCAGTCTCGAAATGCTCGACAAACCGGATGCGGGGATTATTGCCTGCCTCGGCCAGCAGGCTCTGCAACCGCGCCTTCCGATCTACAACTGACAGAGATCGCAAATCCTCACCACCGTCGTAAAGAAGATCGAATGCGAAGTAGACGAGATCGCCGGCTTTGCCTTCCGAAAGCGCCGCTTGGAGGGCTGCGAAATCGGGCGCACCATTCTCGTCGAGGGCGCAGATCTCACCATCGATAATCGAATCGGGCAGTGCAGATGCCGCCTCGCCTATTTCGCGATATTTGGCTGTCCAGTCGAGGCCCTTGCGGGTCTTCAGTGTCGCCTCACCGTCCAGCACGCGCATCTGGATCCGGTAACCGTCGAACTTGATCTCGTGGATCCAGCCCTTGCCCACGGGAGGGCGCTCCAGGGTCTGACAGAGCTGTGGCGCGATGAAGTCAGGCAGGTCGACAGGCGAAACCGACGCCTTGCCGGCTCGCACATCCGATTTTCGCTCGTCAGCGGCCAGCCCTTGATGGCTGTCCCAGACCGCATCAGCCTGAACGTCGCCTCCTGCGACGATGAATGGTTTGGGCTTGCGCCCTTTGCCAGCGGCGATCATCTCCATTGTTCGGCCGGAGGCGACCGATGTGTCATTGTCCTCCAGGATCGCCGCGCCATTCTCCTCGACCGAGAACGCGTCATGGTGCTTGATCAGCAGCCAGTTGGTTCGCTTACCACGTTCGCGATCGTTGCCCATGCGCACCAGCACGAAGCCGCCATGCAGGCGTTTGCCTTCGAGGGTGAATTTGAAGTCGCCCTTTTCCAGAGCTTGCTTCGGGCTCTTCTTTCCTTCCGGCTTCCAATAGCCGCGGTCCCATAGCATCACAGTACCGCCGCCATACTGGCCTTTCGGGATCGTCCCTTCGAAATCGCCATAATCGAGTGGGTGGTCCTCCACCTCGACCGCTAACCGCTTGTCGTGCGGGTCGAGAGACGGGCCTTTCGTGACGGCCCAGGACTTGAAGACCCCATCGAACTCGAGCCTCAGATCGTAGTGAAGGCGGGTCGCGTCGTGTTTCTGGATGACGAAACGAGGGCGATTGCTGCGCGCAATGCGCCCTTCACCGCTCGGCTCAGCAGTCCTTTGAAAATCGCGCTTCGATCGATAGGTCGATAGTTTGTCACTGGCCATGGTTGTTCCCGCAAACAGCGTCCGACAGCGAAATGCTGGTTGGCAGCTGGAAGTTCCATGATGGCGTTCCTCCAGCCGATAATTGGAAAACAGGAAGCTTGTACCAGGCCTCGTCTCTTCGGAGACGAGGCCATCGCTGATGCTCTAGATAATGGCTACACGTGCTGGCCGGGCCGCGTGGATGGCCGGCCTTCTCTTCCACGGGGCCATGACGGCAGGCATGCCGGCTTCGAGACAAGCCGCCAGGAATGCCTCGCGCGCGATCACAGCGGGAATGGTTCCGTTGAGGGCACCCCGGCAAGTCTTCACCGCGCGTTCATGGCGCTCTCCGTGGCGCAGTGGCCATTCGTTTTCGAGAAAATCCAACGCGTCGTAAGCGCCTGTGAAGGTCCGCTCCAAACCGCATTGCAGCCGAATCCTTACCGGCCGGGTCCATGGAACATCGTTGAGCGGCATCTTTTCCTCCTTTCATGCCACCAATGATCCTGACGAAATGATATTGGGAGTTGTCTCCGACTGTTCAAGACCGTAAGGCCAACCAGATCATCGCGCCGTTGTTCAGGGAATCTGCACGGTTCCGTCAACCGATCTCCCGGAAGGTAATGGAATAGCGAAGCTGCCCGACAGGCGGGATGGAGTGCTCCCATTCGCTCCGGGCGGGACCCGACAGCAGGTAGACGGAGCCCGGCTCGGCAATCACCGAGACACGCTCCCAGTTCGGGCCGGCAGGGCGCCTCAACCTGAAAGTACATGGCGATAGCAATGAGACACCGACGACCCTGCCGAACACTTTTTTGTCCTTATGCCAGCCGATCGGCGCGCCCGGCGCATATTCGGTGATCAGCGCCTGTTGCAATCCATCGGGTTCGATACCGGCGAAATCTGCCGCAAGGGTGCGCACGGGCAAAAGGAACGGCGGAACGTCGTCAATGCGCCTCACCCGCTCCCTATCGAAGTCATATTTCCAGCCATAGGAGATGACCTTTCGTTTGCCCTCAAAGCCATGAAAATCGAAGGGTTTCAGCGGCAATTGTCTTATCTCTCGAAGCAGATCCGACTGGACCGCCTCGGGAACGACGGCGGGTTGATAGCGGAAGCCCTGCGGCAATCGCGTCTCCGCTTCGGCAAACAAGTCTCCTTGCGGCGAAATGCTCATGGTCAGTTCCTCGCCGGCGTGTCAGTGGACACGCGGCGTTTTGACGACTGCGGCGAAATCTTCTGCCACCAGTTCGCTGATCGCAATCAGGACTTCCTCGGCCGAGAAGCCAGAAGCGATCGTAGTGCGGATCAGATCCTGCAGATCAGGCTCGACGACATCGCGGCAATCGTCGAGCCGCTCGTCCGAGATTGTTATGCTGTGCAATTCTTCCATCGTTCGACCTTTCAAGGTTTCGGCTGCCGGCTGCTCAATGTGCCGGCGGGCCAAAATAATTTACGGGCAGACGCTCGGCGCATGGCGATAGGCAGAAGGCCCTCGCGCTGCATCTTCTTGCGGACTGCCTTTTGCCATCTGGCAATCACCTGGGCTCGTTCGCGAACCCGACGTTCCGACGGTTTCTCGTAAGCGCGGCGTTCCTTTATCTCGAGGAACAGGCCTTCGCGCTGTATATCTTTTTCACCGCGCGGCTGGCCTGTTCGACATCTCTCTGACGATGACCTGCATCTGCTTCTTCCCCTATCATTGTGGTTTATGTTCAGCCGAGTTGCTTGGCAATGATCGCCTCCAGTTCCCTGCGCGTTAGAAGGCAGGGGTACGGCTTCCAGTTGTTGTCCGGCCGAGCGACGACGTCACCGCGCTCGCGCGGCTTCATGACCGCAGGCGCGGTAGCGATGCTTGTCTTGTTCAATCGAGTACCTTAGCAGTACAGGCGGCCACACCTCGGCCGCCCTTTTGACACGCGGATTGTCGACCTCATCAGGAGCAAGCCGCGCGGTATGGGATATGTGGGTGATTGCCAAAAGATAAGAGGTGCCCGTCTGCATTACAAGGCGGTGCACAGCCGCGGACATAGATGGGTGAATGGAGGCGCTCAACCATGCGCGTCGTTGACCACGATAGCTCGCAATGGCAGAGAAGCGGTTTCAACGGCAGCCACGCTCCGAGGAAGAAGCGTTTCGCTGGGGGACGAATATCTCGGTGCGATCGCAGCCGGGCAGATCAAATATCGCGCCTGGGAAGCGGGTGACATCGCGGTCCGCCTCTACAGCTTCGCGGCGGTGATACGCTACCGCGCACGCCTCGAAGTCGTATTCAACGGGCATCCCGTTCCGCCCGGAGACTACTGGCACACGGACGCTTACGAGCATCGCGACGGCGTCTGGACGGTCGTCTGGTCGCAGGCAACAGCCATCAGCCGCCAAATCTAACCACACAGGAGCGCCTTTGACATGAGTGGAGGTCATGCCGTGCGCCGTCGTGCGCTTGAAAGAGACGCATCAATCGGATCCATTCCCGTCGAACCGCAGACGTGATGACGCTCAATGGCGAGCGCCCTTTCTGGGAAAAAGGTCCCCATTCTTTATGCGATGACGAAGACGACAGAGAGGGGTCGGTTGCCGGAGAACCCGCGAGGCTGGATCAAGTCTCGGTCTTAAGCTCATGGGTGGACTCGTCAAGTGATGGTCCATGGCGGCTGATCTGCCGCACAATCACCAGCACAACACAAAAACTGGCTCGCCTCTCGTAGAATCGCTCTGCTGCACAGATTAGGCGCCTTAAACGGATCAGAACTGGAGCCTCGCTCACTGCGATTGAACGCGAACGTCAGCGCTGGCACATTTTCAATTAATGCTCACAACCGCTTCAGAATGATTTCCGAAGCCTTCTCCGCGATCATAATCACCGGTGAGTTCGTGTTGCCGGAGACAATCGTCGGCATGATAGAGGCGTCGACGATACGCAATCTATCGATCCCGTGCACGTTCAGCGTCGGATCCACCACCGCCAAAGTGTCATTCCCCATCTTGCATGTGCCGACTGGGTGAAAAATGGTCGTCGCGATGTCGCCCGCCCTGCGGATCAAATCCTCGTCGCTGTCGTGCTCCCGACCGGGAAGGATTTCCTGCGGCCGGAAGCGCGCGAGCACCTTCGTTTTCATAAGGCTGCGGGCGTGGCGGATGGACCGTGCCGCCAAAATCCGGTCGCCGGCGGTGGAGAGATAATTAGGGCGGATTTCTGGCGGCAGCGCCGCGTCGCGCGTCGTCACATGCACCGTGCCGCGGCTTTCGGGCCGGAGATTGCAGACGGACACCGTTACAGCCGGATAGCGATGGAGCGGTTCGCCAAGCCGATCGGTGCTGAGCGGTTGGACATGGTACTCGAGATCGGCCGTCGCGACGGCCGGATCACTCTTGGCAAAGATACCGAGCTGGCTCGGCGCCATGGAGAGCGGGCCGGACCGGCTGATGGCATATTGCAAACCCATGCCGACGCGGCTGAAGAGACTGTGATAGAGCTGGTTCAGTGTGCGCGCGCCTTCAATCTTGAAAACCGTGCGGATCTGAAGGTGGTCCTGAAGGTTTTCTCCGACACCCGGAAGGTCGTGGTGGACGGGAATGCCGTTGGCCGAGAGCACCTCCGGCCGGCCGACGCCGGACAACTCCAGGATCTTCGGAGAGTTGATCGCGCCAGCCGACAGCACGACTTCTCGGGATGCGCGAGCGAAACAGAGGCGGCCGCGATGCTGGAAGCGCACGCCGGTGACCGTCTTTCCGTTGAATTCAAGTCGTTCAGTTTCGGCGCCTGTGAGCAGGCGCAGATTCGTGCGTTTCATCGCCGGCCGCAGGAAGGCTTTTGTTGTGTTCCAGCGCACCCCGCCGCGCTGGTTGACCTCGAAATAACCCGAACCCTCGTTGACACCGTCGTTGAAGTCGCCGGTCTTCGGAATGCCGAGTTCTTCCGCCGCGTCGCGAAAGGCGTCGAGGATCGGCCAGGAGAGACGCTGGCGCTCGACGCGCCATTCGCCGCCGGCGCCGTGCGTGGCGGACTTGCCACGATAGTTATCTTCTGACTTCAAGAAGTAGGGCAGTACGTCGTCCCAGCCCCAGCCCACATTGCCGGCCTGCCGCCAGCCGTCGTAGTCGGCGGCTTGCCCGCGCATATAGATCATGCCGTTGATCGACGAGCAGCCCCCAAGCAGCTTGCCGCGCGGATAGTTCAGCGCGCGGCCGTTGAGGCCGGCTTCCGCGGCCGTCTTCATCATCCAGTCGGTACGCGGGTTGCCCATGCAATAGAGATAGCCAATCGGCACATGGACCCAATGGTAGCGATCCGAGCCGCCGGCTTCGAGCAGCAGGACCCGGTTCTTCGGATCGGCGGACAGCCGGTTTGCCAGGACGCATCCGGCCGAGCCGGCACCCACGACAATGAAATCGTAGCTGCCTTCGTCCACCGGCATTTCAGTGCTATGCATGGTCATGCCGCAGCTCCCGCCACCTGGCCTTTGGTTGCCGAAAGCCGCCGCCAGAGGGGGGTCATCGCTTCTGCAATATCCTTGTAGAGCGCATAGCGCCTGTTGTAGTGCGCCGTCAGCGCATCGTTCGGCTCGTAGTGCCGTTCGACCCGCACCATGGCATTCGCCCCTTCCGTGAAATCCGCAAAGAGGCCGACGCCCGTTCCCGCCGCAATCGCCGCGCCCAACGCGCCTGTTTCCCGCGAGACAGCGACGGAAACCGGCATACCCAGCAGGTCGGCGAATATCTGCGGCCAGAGGCGGCTGCGCGATCCGCCGCCCGACAGCACGGCCTCGTCGAAGATGGCGCCCGCCTTGCGGATCGTCTCGATGTGCTGACGATGCCCGAAGGCCACGCCTTCCAGAAGCGCGCGAACCAGGTGCCCCTTGCCATGCCAGCCCGCAACTCCATAAAAGCCCGCCCGCGCATGGCCGTCCTGCTGGGCACCGTAGAGATAGGGGTGATAGAGTGGATCGTCGGACGCAGGCTCGATCGCAGCCGCCAAAGCGCAGCAGGCGTCGAAGGGCGATACGCCATCCTGATGTTCCCCCTCGAAGAATTCCCGCACCAGCCATTCGAGATTGGCGGCCGAGGTCGCGCTGTTTTCCATCGCCATGTAACGGCTGCGGTCGAAGGTCGCGGACATGAAGACCGGCCCGTCGAGGGCGGGGCGATCGATGATCACCTGGTTGATGCTCCAGGTGCCTGCGATGATCGAGGCGCTGCCGGTGCGCGAGACGCCCGAGCCGAGTGCTGAGGCGACGACGTCGAACAACCCGCCGATGACTGGCGTGCCGGCTGCAAGCCCGGTTTGCGCTGCGACCTCTTCAGTCACGGTGCCAGCGATGTCGGCGCTTTCGATGAGCGGCGGCAGCAGGTCCATGCAGTCAGCCAGCCCATAGGCAGCCATCAGCGTCCGGTCGTACCGGCGGGCGGCGAGATCGAGAAGGCCGGCGCCGGACATGTCCGAGACCTCGCTGACGCGACGGCCGGTCAGACGGTTGACGACGAAATCCTTGCAGAAGAACACCGTGCCGATGCGCTCGAAGAGCTCCGGCCTGTGACGCTTCAGCCAAGCAAGAAGCGTTGGCGTCTGCGAGGGCCAGGGGCGCTGGCGGCCGATCGGATAGGTCCGGTCGCCCACGCCTTCCGCCGCCCATTCTTCGACGAGACCTATCGCCCGCGTGTCGAGCGACTGGATGGCGAGGAACGGTTCGCCGTTCCGGTCGAGCGCATAAAGCCCGTTGCCATGGCCGGCACAGCCGATTGCGGCGATATCGGTCGCCGCGATGCCCGCCTTGTCCAGACAGGTGCGGATGACGCGCTTGGCATGGGCCCAGAGCTCGCCGAGATCGCGCTCGACATGGCCGGGGTATGGCATGCGGCTGTGGCCCTCCTCCCCCGCATGCGCCAGTTCCTGGCCCGTCCGGTCGAAGATCACCGCCTTGATGACGGTGTTGCCGGCGTCGATCCCTAAAAGATAGTCTCCCATTCGCAACCCCTCCCAGGTTCGGTTGGTTACGCCTTCACCCCTGCTGATAGAGCGCGAAGGCGTCCTCGCTGCTCGCATCCTCGTGCACGATCGCCATGAGCCCGCGCACGACGGCGCTCGGATTGGCATGTTGGTAGATGTTGCGCCCATAGACCATGCCCACCGCGCCTTGCCGCATCAAGGCCGCGGACTTGGCGAACACGGCGCGCAGGTCTTCCTTGCCGCCGCCGCGCACCAGAACCGGGCAGCGCGCAGCCTCGACCACGCGGTGAAAATCTTCCGCATTCGTCGTCGGGTCCGCCTTGACTATGTCCGCGCCCATCTCGCGGGCAAGCCGCGTCAGCGTGACGATCTTGTCGGCATCGCCATCGACCATGTAGCCGCCGCGTTCGGTGACCGGCTGCATGACGAGCGGCTCGATCATCAGCGGCACGCCGTACTTTTCGCAGTCTGCCCGTACGCGAGAAATGTTCTGCACGCACTGGCGGAAGAGATCCGGCTCGTCCGGCAGCATGAAGAGGTTGACCACCACGCAGGCGGCATCCATCTGCAACGCGCCGATCAGCGGCTCCGCCTCGTTCTGCAACACCGCCCACATGTCGCGATGGCGGATCCGGTTATAGGGGTTGCCCATGTCGATGCGCATGACGAGCGCCGGCTTCTCCTTGCCGGCAATGTCCTGCAGCAGGTCGGCTTGGCCGTAGTTCATCTGGATCGCATCCGGCTTCGCATCGACCAGCGCGTTGACGATGGCCGGCATGTTCTCGAGTCCATCGAGGAAGGACGGTTCGTTGCACACGCCGTGATCGATCGCCACGTCCAGGCAACGGCCGTTGCCGAACAGCCGGTTCATCCGGATCTTGCGGTTGTCTCGCATGGTTCACTCCTTTGTTTGTTCCTTGCGGAAAGGGTTGCCTCCGCGACGCCGTGGCGCTCGCGCATGAGGGTGAGAAAACGGGTGCGCTCTTCGTCCTTGCGCTGTACTGGCCAGCCTTTCTCGTCGGCGAGGAGGTCGAGCGCGATCTCGGCCATGTCGAGGGAAAGCTCACCGGTGATGGCAAGTGTCGTGCGCCGGAGGAGCAGGTCGTCCAGATGCTCGACCGCCTCCGTGCGGATGAGATGCAGGAGCTCCCGGGCGCTGTAGCCGGCATGAGGCAAGAGGTTGTCCGGCCCCGCGGCGGTGAAGCGGGCGACGGCCTTCGCATCTGTGCCATAGCGCTCGAAAAGCGTTGCGGCGCGATCGAGGGAAAGGCCTGTCGATTCCGACAGGTCCCGAATCCAGCCGCTACGGTCTACCGGAAATGCCCGTCCGCCGCCGAAAGTGCGGTCCGCCGTGTCGAGGCGGCGGTTCCGGTCAAGCCGTTCCAACGCCATATCCGCGGCGAGTTCGCCGAAGGAGCGGAAGGTCGTCCACTTGCCGCCGATCATGCAGAGCACTGGCGGCCCGCCGTCGCGGCCTTCGAGAACGGTGCAGTAATGGTCACGCGGGATGCGGCCGGTGAAGCTGTCATTGCTTGCCGGCAGCGGGCGCACGCCTGCGAACTGGAAGACGATCTCTTCCGGGCGGATGCGGACACCCGGCAACACGAAGGCGAGCGATTGCAGGATATAGTCCCGCTCGTCGGCCTCGCAGCGCACCGTTCCGGGGTCGTCCACGCGGATATCCGTTGAGCCGACGAGCACCTTGCCGAGATAAGGAAAGAGGATGCAGATGCGCCCGTCCTCGTTCTCGTAATAGATCATGTGGCCATCGAGCATGTCGCGAAGCCCCGCATGGTCGATGATGAGGTGCGAGCCCTTCGTGCCGCCGATCAGCGGCGCGGGACGAGCTGCCTCAGGAAAGAGCGCGCCATTGGCGATGTCAATCCAGCCGCCGGTCGCGTTGACGACCAGTGACGGCTTGATTGCCAAGGTTTCGCCCGAAATCCCGTCGTGCAGCAGAAACGCCCCGGCCGGTGCATGCTCGATCGTCGCATAGTTCAAGGCGCCGGCGCTCGGGCCGGCCAAGAGCCCATCAAGCAGGAGCTCAATGCCGATGCGCTCCGGGTGACTGACCCAGGCATCATAATAGGTGGCGGAGTTGCGGATCGCCGGATTGAGCGCCGGCCATTTCGAAAGCGTGCTCCTGCGACCGCGAAACTGATGGCGCGGCATCAGGGCGCGCTTGCGCGTCAGGAAGTCGTAGATGCTCAGTCCAGCCTTGATGGCGACGCTGCCGCGGCGGCTCGGCCGACGGGTGAGCCCCAGGAAGCGCACGATGCCGTTTGCCAGCCCGGAAAAGATATCGAAGATCGGCACCATGGTCGGCAGCGGGGCGACATAGTGAGGGGCATTGCGCAGCAACCGGTCGCGCTCGACGAGCGATTCCTGCACGAGGTTGAACTCACCGTTTTCCAGGTAGCGCAGACCGCCATGCACCATGCGCGAGAGCCCGGCGCTGGCCCCGGAGCAATAGTCGCCCTTTTCCACGATGAGCACGTTGACGCCCTGCAGCGCCAGCTCGCGGAACACGCTGAGACCGTTGATGCCGCCGCCAAGGACGCACACGTCCACCTTCGGGCTTCGGCGAAGCCCGTCCAATGTCTGTTCGCGGTTCATCATGACAATCCGTTATCCGTCCATGTTGGCCAGCTTCGCCGATAGGGCGGCGTCGATGGCCGCGAGATCTTGCGGAGACAGTCGAAGCGTGCCGGCCCGGGCATTGTCGAGTGACTGTGCCGGGTTACGCGCGCCGCAAAGGGCAAAAGTCACACCTGGCTGCGCCAGTGTCCAGGCGATCACCGTCTGGGCGATGCTCGCATCGTGACGCTCCGCGACGGGCCGGATCGCGTCGGAGAAATCGCGGGCCTTCTGCCGGTTGGCGACGGAAAAGCGCGGATTGTCCTTGCGCTGATCGTCGCCGGAAAAGATCCGGTCCGGCCCGATGCTGCCCGAAAGTAGCCCGAGCGCCAACGAGGAATAGCTGAGCGTCGATACGCCGTTTGCAACGCTGAGCGGCAAAAGGTCCGCCTCGATCTCTCGATCGATCATGCTGTACCGCTCCTGGATCGCGTCAAGCGAGCCAGTGGCTATGTACTGCTCAAGCGCGGACCGTTTGACATTGCTGGCGCCGATGGCGCGGATCTTGCCGGCCCGCTGCAGTTCCTCCAGCGCCGCGACGGTCTCCTCGACCGGCGTCGTCACGTCCTGCCAATGGGTGATGTAGAGGTCGATATAATCCGTGCCGAGCCGGCGCAGGCTGTCCTCCACTTCATGGACGATCGAATCCCCGCCGAGATAGCGGTGAACCGGCTTACCGTCCTGGTCGAAGAAGTGATTGCCCTTATGCGTGTGCCAGACGAGGCCACATTTCGTGGCGATCACTGCCTTGTCACGCCGGCCGGCAAGCGCCTTGCCGACAATTTCCTCTGAGCGGCCGAGCCCGTAGGCGGGCGCCGTATCGATCAGGGTTACGCCGGCTTCGAGCGAGGCCTGAATGGCGGCGATGGATTGCGCCTCGTCGGTTCCTCCCCACATCCAACCGCCGATCGCCCAGGTGCCGAGCCCAACGGCCGACGCCTTGACGCCGGAGCGCCCGATCTCGCGGATCAGTTGTTCGCCGCTCATGCCGAAACCCCTTCCTTGGATGCAATTTCAAGAATGCGTGCCCCGGTCGCCTCGTCGGTGACAAGCGTGTCGAGATGGTTGCCGCGCAGGACGCTGAGGATCGGGCCCGCCTTGTTCGGGCCGCTGGCGACGCCGATCTTCATCGGGATCGAGGCGAATTCCGCCAGGGTGAGCGACACCAGCGAACGATTGAGGCTGTAGTCGCAGACCCGGCCCTGGTCATCGAGCAGATGGGCAAGCAATTCGCAGCTTGCGCCCGAGCGCTCGATCGCCACGCGATCAGTACTCGAGGAGGGATGCAGGTCGTAATAGCTGGAGTCGTCCGTTAGGATCGAGCCGATGCCGACCACCGCCACCTTCGCCTCGCGCGCACGTTTGAAGACGTCGGCGACAGAGCGCATGTTGATCAGCATCGCCCGCTGCTCGGCATCGTCGGCGAAGAGGGGCGCGTGGATCTGGTAGGAATGACCCCCGAGCCGGTCGGCCATCAGGGTCGAAACATGGTTGACGTCGGTATAGTGCTTGCCCTGGACGCAGCCCGTTGCCGGAATGACCTCGACATCAAAACGGCGCGGCGGCTGCAGACCGGCGACGACGGCGCTCACCCCTTTGCCGCCAGTGATGCAGATTGTGTCGCCGTCGCCGAGCTCCTCCATCAGTAGGCGCGCCGCCGCCTCCCCGACTGCCTGGAGCGCGGTCTGCGGATTGTCGGAGACGGTCGGGACCACGATCGCGCGGCTGATGCCGCCGAGTGCCAGAAGCCGCTCCTCCATGTCGACCAGCGGCTCGACCGGGGACTTGATCTTGATCTCGACGAGGCCGAGCTGACGGCCGCGTTTGATGAGGCGGTTGACGGTGGCTTGCGAGATGCCGAGCTGGCCGGCGATCTGTGCCTGCGTCAGGCCCTCCATAAAGTGAAGGACGAGCGCCTGGTGCATCTGGCGGGCGATGACAATCTCCTCGCGCGGTACTGTCGTCTTGGCTTTCAATTTCGCAATTGGCATGTCAGGCAGCTTTCTGCTTGTGCAGGAAATGGTCGATCGAAACGGCAGCGAGCAGAATGCACCCCTTGATCATGTCCTGCCAATAGACTGAAACATCGAGCAGGATCAGAGAGCTGGTGACGACAGATAGAAGCGCGATGCCGAGGATGGCGCCGAGTATCGTGCCGGAGCCGCCGTTGAGCGAGGCGCCGCCGATCACCGCCGCAGCGATGATGTTGAGTTCCATGCCAACGCCGAAGGTGGGGGTCGCCGCGCCGAAGCGGGACATGTAGATGACGCCTGCGACACCGGCGAGCGTGGAGCAGAGCACCGTCACCCAGAATTTCACCTGATTGGTCTTGATGCCGGAGTAGAGCGCGGCCTTCTCGTTGCTGCCCGTATAGAAGACTTTGCGGAAGGCGGTGGCCCGGCGCAGCAGGAAATCGAACAGGATGACGACGGCGACGAAGATCAAGATGACGTAGGGTACGCCGTAAAACGTGCCCTGCCCCACCGCCTTGAAGCCCGCCGGCAGCGTGAAGAGCGAGAGCGGCGTGCCCTTTGTGATAATGAGGCAAAGGCCTCGCACGATCACCATTGCCGCAAGCGAGGTGATGAAGTGGTTGAGACCCACGACCGTCACAAAGAAGCCCATTATGCCACCGATCGTGCTGCTCGCGAGGATGCCGATGAGCGAGGCCGTCCACGGGTCGAGCCCGGCGAGGAAGAGCGAGCCCGAGAGCACCATCGCGAAGCAGACCACGGAGCCGACCGCGAGGTCGATGCCGCCGACGATGAGCAGGATCGTCATGCCCACGACAACGATGCCTTCAACGGAAAAGCTCATCAGCATGGCGCGGAAATTGCCAAGCGTCAGGAAGTGCGGCGAGGCAAAGCTCATGATCACGCAGAGCGCGAGGATGATCGCGATCAGCCCCGCCTCGCGCATTGTGCCGATGCGTTTGAAGGATGCTGTCTTCGGTGCGCCTGTCGCCAACGTGTCGATTGCCATTCCCGTCTCTCCCACTTTGTCCTCACGCGGCATGGCTCGCCGCCTTTGCCGTGCCCACCCCCGAAGCGAGGCGAATCACGGCCTCCTCCGTCATCTCGTCGACGCCGAGCTCGCCGGCGATGCGCCCCTCCCGGACGACAAGCACGCGGTCACATAGCCCGAGGAGCTCCGGCATTTCCGAAGAGATAACGATGATGCCGATGCCCGACCGCGCAAGCTCGCGTAGTAGGCGGTGAATTTCGGTTTTCGCGCCGACATCGATGCCGCGCGTCGGTTCGTCCATCAGGATGACCTTTGGCTTCACCGCAAGTTGCTTGGCGAGCGCAACCTTCTGCTGGTTGCCGCCGGAGAGCGATTTGACCGGCGCCTCAATGCCGCCCATGCGCACCCCAAGCCGGCGCGCCAAATTCTCTGCCAGTGCGGCTTCCGCGCGACGGTTGAGCAGACCGATCGGATTGGTCAGCGACTTAAGGTCCAGTACGGAGATGTTCTGTGCGATGGACATCTCTAAAAACACGCCCGACCCCTTGCGGTCCTCGGAGAGATAGACGATGCCGGCCTTCACGGCATCGGAATAGGCGCGGATCGACTGCGCCTTGCCATGCAGGCGAACCGTGCCCGCCGAGCGCGATTTGAGCCCGCAGATGCCTTCGGCGATTTCCGTGCGGCCGGAGCCGATGAGGCCGCCGATCCCGAGGATCTCGCCCTTGCGCAGGTCGAAGCTCACATCATGGAACCGCTCGCCGTCACCGATATTGTCGGCCTCGAGGATCGCCTCCCCGGACGCGTCGTCCGCACGGAGCTTGTCCGGATAGAGCTGCGTGATCTCGCGCCCCACCATGCGGCGCACCACGTCGTCTGGCGTGATGTCGGCGATGTGGTCGGTACACACGTAGCGGCCGTCGCGGAACACGGTAACCCGGTCGCACAGGCTGAAAATCTCCGCCATGCGATGGCTGATATAGATGATCGAAATGCCCTTCGCCTTAAGGTCGCGGATGATTGCAAAAAGCTGCCGCGTCTCGGTTTCGGTCAGCGCCGCGGTAGGCTCGTCCAGGATCAGTACGCGGCAGTCGAGCGTCAGAGCCTTGGCGATCTCGACGAGTTGCTGGCTGGAAATCGGCAGGTCCGCGACCTTGCGGCGGACGTCGATCGCGGCGAGATGATCCATGACGGCCTGTGCATCGCGCTCCAGCGCGCGATAGTTCATGAAGGGAGCACGGCGGCGGTTGGTCGCCGCCATGAACATGTTTTCGGCCACGGTCGCATCCGGGCAGAGGGCGATTTCCTGATGCACGAGCCCGATGCCGAGCGATTGGGCGGCGGCAGGGGAGGATATGCGCACGACCTTGCCGTCTACGCGAATTTCGCCTTCGCTCGGCTGCAGCACGCCGGCGATAATGTTCATCAGCGTCGATTTGCCGGCGCCGTTCTCGCCGCAGAGCGCATGGACTTCGCCGCGCTCCAGCGTGAAATCGACGTCGGTCAACGCCTTCACCGCCCCGAAATGCTTGGTCACGCCATGAATGCTGAGCACCGGCTCTGCCATCGTCTTCTCCCTCTCCATCACGACCATCCGCACTCAAGGGTGCGGATGGCGATCTTCAGAAGCTTATTCCTCGATACCCTTCGTGCCGCGGCTCTTCAGGTACTTGTCCCAGTAGAAGTCGTCGGCGTTTTTCGCCGTCACAATAGACAGGCCGTTATCGACGACCGGGATGCTCATTGGGTTGAATCCGGAGCGCTTGGCGTCGTTCATCGGGTCGATCAGTTCCGGATGCTCGGCGAACCACAGCAGCATGAAGCCCATATAGCCCTGCATGCCCTGGTTCGGATTGATCGAGCCGAAGACTTCACCGGCCTTGATCATGTCGAGGATGTTGGCGTTGACATCTGCGCACATGACGAGGACCTTGCCGCCGCTTTCCTTGTTTGCCTGTGCGGCGCCGATCGCCGAGTTCGCTTCGGGCATGAAGACCGCGCCGAGGTTCGGATTGGCCTGGATAAGGCTCGAAAGCCCCTGATAAGCCTTGGTCGGGTCCTGGTTGGAAGCAGCGCGGCCGACGAGCTTCATGTCCGGCCACTTCTCTTCCATACGGGCTATGAAGGCGGCGATACGCTTGTCGTGGTTGTCCTGGCCCGGATTTTC
The DNA here is from genome assembly GCF_015353075.1 of Rhizobium sp. 007. Lineage (NCBI taxonomy): Bacteria > Pseudomonadati > Pseudomonadota > Alphaproteobacteria > Hyphomicrobiales > Rhizobiaceae > Rhizobium > Rhizobium sp. 007. The sequence goes on from NZ_CP064188.1 coordinate 1,855,458, forward strand.
GAGAACCGCATACTCACCCTTGCCGCCCATCTTCTCGGCGATCGCGTCGGCGGCATAGGTGCCCTCGCGGGTGTTGTCCGAGGTGATGAAGGAGACGCGCTTGGAAAGCGGCGAATCGGCCGCAAACGTGACGACCGCCGTACCTTGGTCGATCGCGCGGTTGATTGGCTCGATGAAGGGATCGGAATTCATCGGATGAACGAGAATGCCGGCCGGGTTCTGTGCCAACACCTGGTCGAAGGTGGCGATCTGCTTGTTGACGTCATATTCCGGCGTGCCGGTATATTCCGTCTCACAGCCGAGCTGCTGGCCGGCCTGCTTGAACATTTCATAGACGGGGAACCAGTATTCCACGCCCGACACCATGACGTTCATGACGTATTTTTCGCCCGGCTTGCAGCGGAACGGGTTTTCCGTTTCGGCGGCCGCGGAACCGGCAAAGAGCGTCGACGCAAGGACCGCCATCGCGGTCGTGCTGAAAAAAGTGCGCAAGTGTCCTCCTCGGGGCCAAAGCCCCTCCCAAAAAAGCCCGAAGGGCGCCAGACCGGCGCCGGTGATCGCAGTGATGACCGGATTTCCTCCTCGAAGTCCGGTAGGGGTAGCTAAACGCAATGCGCCGCGCCTGTCAATATAATTCATCTCGTGAATTATAATTCACATACGCTACCATCGCTACGTGGTGCTCAAGCAGAGCCCAGAAACGAAAAAGCCTGCCGCGGGAGGAGGTGCGGCAGGCTTTCTCAAAAAAACCGAACAGCGACTGGGAGGAGGAGTGCCGCCATTCCTACAGACGTCCCTTGGGAGGAGGAGTGGGCCGCCTGAAACACGAAGCTCTGCGGGAGGAGATGCAATTGCTTCGTTGAGAGAGATCATACGCGATCGCTCGGCGGTTGATAGGCTTTATGTTGCACTGCAGCTATGCAAGAAACACAAGCCACCAGGCTCGCGACCGGCAAAAGCCCTAGAGAATATGGTAACATGAAAATTGACGCGAAAACGCCCGCATGAGCGGGCGTCGGCAGTGTCGGCGAGCTTGGAGCAGCGCTATTAGCGAGCGATCGATGCCCGGGCGATGCTACGAATATCGGCGCGGTCGATGCCGAGATCCTGCAATTCACGGCTGGACATCCGGCCAAGTTCGGAAACGGTCTGGCGGAACTTGCGCCAGTTGTTGAAAGAGCGTGCCACGTTCATGATAAATCCCCTTTCCCGAGGGCTGTCTGACGTCAGCAACCGTGCTTGGGCTCTGGCGTCGTTTCGATGATTGGAATATAGGTGTTTCAATCGTTTTAAAACAGCAACAATCCGTCACCGCAGCTATGCGTCTGCCGCATATGGTCCGGAGTTCTTGCGGCAATCGCCATTGGCTCGCTCTTTAAGCAGACGCCTGAATGGCATCTAACCGCCGATCTTAAAAGCCGCATCCTGCAAACGCCTCATTGGACGCGATCAGGAACTTTGTCCGGACCACCTCGGGAGTATCCGCATCGGCCGGTAAAATACTGAGGAACCGACACCCCTCCCCGCCAGTTCTCCTTTTATGAAAGGAAAACTCAATGGCAAATGAACTCGAAGCCGGCTTCACCGGATCGCCAGTTGAAAAACCTGAGGGCATCCGGAAAGTCGCATCTGACACGGCCTCCGCAATCAAGCGGGAGGCCAACGCTGTCGCAGTCGGCGTGACAGACCATCCGCAGGCCGCAAGCTCACTCATCCTCGGTATTGGAGCGGCAGCCTTCGGCATTGGCTACCTGCTGGGCAGGTCGTCCGTCTCCACCAGAAATCGGTATTGGAGGTAATGACATGGCAGGAGAGCAAAATGACGCTCGATCGCAGAGTATTGATGAATATGGAGGACGGCATGGCTCCATCCACGAAGACGAAGTGCGGAGACGAGCTCATGCCATTTGGGAGCGAGAAGGACGACCTGAGGGTCGTCAGGAAGATCACTGGATCCAGGCGAAGGGGGAGATCGAACGGGAGGCCGGGGAAATCGAAGGCGACGACCTTCCAAGTTTGGACGCCCTGAGAGAAGCCGCACGCGAACATACCGACGCGTTCCTGGTTGCAACCGACCTTGAAGATGCCGATCAGCGCGAGGCCGCGCCCGGCACCCGTGAGCAACCCTGATCATGGCAAAAGGAACGAGAAGATGACGAAGACCGTGACAACAATTGCGGCCGCCTGCGGCATCCTGCTTTCACTCTCCGCCTGCGGTAACACGATCCGCGGCATGGGTTCGTGACACCGCCAGTACAGTCAACGCCAAATAGAACGCCGGAAATCGCGTGGGCAACGCGGCCGCCAACTCGATCCGCCGGGAAGAACAGTTGCCGGCCATTCGGGTCGACGTCGTACCTGCCACAGCAAGCACGCTACTTCAAACAATGAGCATACAAAGCGCAAGCGCCCATGCGCGGAGCCAGTTCGAGCTCATGTGGGCCGGTAAGGGCAGCCGCAGGGGTTTAGCGAGCGCCACGTGGAAAGGCGGAAACCGGGATCGACTGCGTCCGGCAAGCTGTTCGGCTGGAGGCACTGAGATGCCCCCTCACATCACCATCTGTACCAACGACCGTGCAATATCGACGAATGTCCTCGCACGAGTAATCGGATCTTACTTGTTCCGGGCAACACCCAATCCGATCCTTAGAACCGATGCTCCTGACCGTCTTCAGCTCGAAGGACCGGTTCGGCAGCCCTCGGTCCATTCCGACGCAAAGCCGATGCCAAGATCAGCGACACCAGCGGACAGGATGCCGTCAGCACGCCAGTTAGACGGTGTTGGTCGTGCCGGCCACTGCCGGCGGCAGCCTTGAGCTCGTCTCCAGTGATTTCCCAAAGCAGCAAGTATGTCTCTTTGCCTCGCCGCGATGCGGCGAGGCAGCAGTGTCAAGAGCCCCTACTGCATAACCGCGGCGAACTGCATCCACTTGGCGATCGAGTCGATCGGTGCGTTGTCCGGCATCTTGAGAGGGCTCTGATCGGGCGTGAACCCGCGCGAAAGGGCCGAGTCGGGATCGGCAAGCAGCACGCCCACGAATGTCAATGCCACGAGACAGCTCCCAACTTCGCCCAATCGGTTTCCACCTGCAGCCTCGGCTTCGGCAAGAATATAGAACCACAGGGGTGTGCGTTCGTGGAAGCGCGACGCGGTGCTGGCGAGGAAGTTCTGCAAATCGGGCTTCGTGGCAAACAGGGCTGAGACATCTTGGATCGGCGAGGACTCCACTGCGCCGATTTGTTTGAGATGCTTGTGTAGCGCCTGGCCCGTCGGAAGCCTGAGATTGTAGCCTCGACGAAGGTTCCTCCTTGCCAGGTTCTTGAACAACGCCTTGAGCTGTTGATCGCCCTGGTCTTCGCCTTCCTTGAACATCGTATGCAATGGCGGAGCGAGTTCCGTGTCGATCTTTCTGGCAAGACGGGCCGGCTCGCCGTCGCTCCCGTCGTGGGGATCGACCCCTGTAAAGCGCGCCCAGTCGATTATCCAGTTCTTGGGCAGCTTCTTCTCGTCATCCAGCCTGCCGCCGCCGCCGGTGAATTCGAAAAGTAACCGCAAGGTGGCGCGCGGTAGAAAACCAGTGCCCGGTCGCCCAAAGTTCTTGTTGTAATCATAGAAGGCTCTGACCATGGAATGACCGAACCGATAAGCCGCCGCGGAGAATTCCAACGGCAAAGCATTTCCAAGTCGGGTATTCTGCCTTCGGGCATCGAATTCGGCTCTGAACTTGAAGAAATGAGATGCCCGATCGTTGACGACGCGGTCCACCACAACCGGGTCGCACACGCCCTTGAGATATCCATCAACGATCAGCCACTGATAATGGAGTCTGGTTAGAGCCTGCGCTGAGCTGAAATCGGCGATCCAGCCCGTGTCGTGCGACGCAAGGTAGTCGATGGCCTTGTTGTGGAACCGAAGAAAGCTCAGATGGAACTGCGCAACGACGAGATTTTCGTCGTTGCGATTATCCCCGATTATCGCGCGCTGGGGCAACGTATCGGAGAATTTCTGAAACGCCTCAGGGTTCATCGCCGCCTGAGCCAGACGTAAAGCCGCTTCCCGGACAGACGACTGGACCTGGCCATACCGAGGCAGGTCTCGATGTTGGTCGAGCATGTCGGGCAAAGGCCCCGGTTCGATCGCTGTTCCGACACGCATTTTGTCTTTCAGCGTGGGGTGGCGAAGACCAGAAATCACTTTGACAACGTCTGCATCTATACCGTCACCGACGGCAGATCCGCCGTAGACACTATCAAGATCGAAGCGGGGCGAACGGGCGTTCCTGAACTGGCTCTCCACTGTCGACGAGGCGACAGGCGGATGTGCGTTGACCATGCTCGAAATCGCCCCTTCGCGATCAGTTCGGGCTGTCAGCTCATGATCCAGGAATTGCCCCCAATATGTGAAAACCGGCGGGAGCGTAGAATCTTCAGTCGGGTCCTCACTCGTCGGCGTAGCGACAACGTCGATCAACATTGCGCCCAGTTCATCGAGTTCCCCCACCGTCTCCGCCGTGCTGGGCAAGTAATTCTCGGGCGCATCCAGTGGCGGTACGAAATAGCCGAAGTCCGCCTCTTCGTCGACCGCGACGTCACCTGTCGCTGGCGGCCCGGCGCGAAGGCTTGAGATAGAAACGGTGCGCTTTTGCTCTGTACCCCCGTGTGATTGAAAAACGATTGCCATTGGCAACACCCTCCGTTTTCCAGCCCGCGGGATAATTCGTACAGCCAGAAGGCGAAGTCAATTAATCATATAGGGCTATTATTCGCCTTAAAGTTGGTAAACACAGTGTAAACTGGCGCACGTGGTGTTTGGATTCCGAGCACTTGTCAACGCGGCCATAATTGTCGTGAGCGCTAGCCCCTTAGGACACTCGGTCAACGCCAGCGCCGCAGTTCGTATACCTTGCACGTCGATCGCCAGAAACAACGCCGCCCACTTTCGAGGCGGCGCTCAGGCATCGCTTGCCGTGAGCCAAGCACTCGTCAAAAGCGGAAAGACCGGCCAAAATCCGCGACCGAGCAAGGGTGGCGCTCATTACCGCCAGTCGCACGGTTTTTTCGACCGACCGAAATGCCATACGCTTCACTTAGGAGCGGCCGGACCTTGATTGACGAATTCCACCACGACTCCTGGCTTGACCATTCCGGCCAGCTCTTCGGCGTCCCAGTTCGTCAGACGCACGCAACCGTGCGATCCAACCTTGTCGATGAGTTTTGGTTCAGGCGTCCCATGTATTCCATAAGTCGGCTCGGTCAGGTCGATCCAGACGCTGCCGACCGGACCGTTCGGCCCCTTTGGTATCGTCAAAACCTTGTTATTCTTCCCCTGCCTGAAGTTGAGCCTTGGGTCGTACCTGTACGCTGGCATCCTCGCGACGCCTTTCACCTTGTGCTTGCCCGACGGGGCCGGATTGTCTTCGCTTCCGATCGTCGCAGGATAGACTGCAAGCAGCGATCCGCTTTCGGCATAGGCCAGGATCTGCCCTGTCTTCTTGTTGGCCTCGATCCTCTCGACCTTTCCTTCTTTCGGAGGGCCGGGCGTCACGACCCAAACCGTGTCACCAGGAGCGAACCGCGAAGAGGGATTAAGCGCTTGCATAAGGCCGACGTCCATGTGAAACCGCTCGGAAAGCTTCTCGGCAACACTGGTGTATCCAAGGCTCTGCATCTTCGCCTTCTCGTCGTAATCTTCAGGGATCTTGTCGACGAGGCCCGTGGCATCCTCTGCCGAGACGACGTAGCTCTCAACGATGGGCGAATTGCCTTCCAAGCGGGCGACCACCTCCGGATCCGGCTTACCATCGACAACAAGGCTGTTCATCATCTCGAACCCGGCCACGGCTTTGCGGACATTCTCGCCGTAGAAGCCGTCGATCACACCTGGAGACGAGCCCGCGCGGTCGAGCAGGACCTGAAGACGCACGACCGCTGGATCTGGATCGGTAGGCGCCTTAGTCGGCCTTTCTGCAACGATGGAAGCAATCGAAGCGGCATCGATGGCTTCGCGCCGAAGTTCCTGCGCGCCAACACCACCAACGGTGAAGACCAGAGCGAGCAGCGACATCGGCAGGGCTGTTTTCATGGACAACAAATGGCCGATACCGGCAACTTGTTCCACAACGCTGCAGGGCCTGGTGCCTTGATAATGCTAAGAAAGCTGCCGAGCGGCATTGACTATCGATGGCTGTCTAGCTGCATGCAGGTTGTGAGGCCTGGAAAAGCGAGCGCTGGCAGTTCTCGCATTTCGAAACCCAAGGTCGGCTGGTAGCTATTTCTATGAACGAAGCTCAGCCGCGGCGGTGTGCCGCTCGACATCGATACTTCCTTCCTCCGCTTTATGAAAAAAACGAGGAAAAGACGAGCCAGCCCCTCAGCGGTCTGAGAGGAGGACGCATGCGAGTAGGGAATTGGTAACGTGACAACACATGCAGCCAAAGGGGCGGATCCGATGCAAGCTGGAACCAGAGGGCAAAGCTAGTGCCGGGACCGCTACGAGAATCATGGAGGAATAAGCTGGTCCATCCGCCGGGTCGGGGAAGGAATAGTCGACCCCACACATCGCATTGGGGAGCAAGCTTTTAGCTCCCGAACAGGTGGCCTTGCCGCCGTTTCTGGGGCATCTTCCCTTGAAGCCAGTCAAATGGATTGGAGGTCGGCTGATGGTCGCCATCATGTTTCATCGCGTCTCAACTCTGCATAAGCGCAGATGTTCCGCCACTGCACATGCATGCGGTCCGGCACCGGCAGATCGACCGCGCTATTCGCATCTTGCGTCTCGATGGAACCGACGCCGCGCCTATCCCCGCAGCAGGTTTTCCACGATCAGGAAGCCGGTTTTACAAACCCGCAGGCGGGATAGGTCGTTTGCGGCACGGGCGAAGTCGCCAAAACTTGAGCGAGCTTGGTTGCTGGTCAATCTAATATGGGAGGTTTTGACGGAAGCGCAGGTTCTGTCTTGTGAGCTGATCGACGGATGCGCACCCCATAAGCGTCATATCGCGCGCGATTTCGCTACGCATCAAATCCAGCGCGCGTTCGACGCCCGCTTGCCCCGCGGCGGCGAGCGGAAACAGGTAGTATCGACCTAGGCCGACAGCTTTCGCGCCCAATGACAATGCTTTGAGCACATGGGTGCCACGCTGAACGCCGCCATCCATCATCACGTCGATCTTGTGGCCGACCGCGTCGACGATTTCGGCGAGTTGGTCGAATGCGCTACGCGAGCCGTCCAGCTGGCGGCCGCCATGGTTGGAGATCACGATGCCGGTACATCCTATCTCGGCTGCTCGCTGAGCATCCTGAACCGACATGATGCCTTTCAAGCAGAACTGTCCATCCCAATGCTGTACCATTTCGGCGACATCGGCCCATGAGATCGCAGGATCCAGCATTTCCGTGAAATAGCGGCTGATCGACATGGCGCCGCCGCTCATGTCGACGTGGCTGTCGAGTTGCGGCAGACGAAAACGTTCATGCATGAGATAGTTGATGGCCCAAGCCGGCCTGACCGCGAACTGGGTGAGGCCGGCGAGGTTCAGTTTAAACGGAATCGAAAAGCCCGTGCGCTTGTCGCGTTCGCGATTGCCGCCGGTGATGCTGTCGACGGTCAGCATCATCACGTTTACACCGGCCTGCTTGGAGCGTGCCATCATTTCCCGGTTCAGGCCACGGTCCTTGTGGAAATAGAACTGATAGACTTGCGGCCCGTCGCTGATTTGACGTGCTTCTTCTAAACTGATAGTTCCCAGTGACGACACCCCGAACATAGTGCCGTATTTGGCTACTGCTGCCGCCACCGCCCTCTCGCCTTGATGATGAAACAGCCGCTGCAGCGCCGTCGGCGAGCAATAGACTGGCATTGCTAGTCTTTGGCCCATGATCGTCACCGACATGTCTACATCGCTCACGCCGCGCAATACGTTAGGCACCAGGTCGCAGTCACCGAAGGATGTCGTATTGCGACGATAGGTGACTTCGTCGTCAGCCGCACCGTCGATATAATTGAAGATGGGCCCGGGGAGGCGCCGCTTGGCCAATTGGCGGAAATCATGGAAATTGTGGCAGTTCTTCACATTCATATTCTAGCTCTGATATCTTGAATTACACTGACGACCGAGCTCTGATTTTCGCCCATTCAATCGTCGTCGGGATGTCTCGGTTCCATCCTCCACTAAGCCCAGGACGTTACATTGCCCTAGAGTTCGCCCTTGTGTCTCGATGAAGGGGTAGAGGGTGCCGCGTTCGATGGCAAGTTCCTGCAAAGATCGGAAACGGGATATGTCGCGTTGTGACATGGCGGCCTGGACAAGTCGTCCCTGTGCTTTGGATACCTACGGGGGAAAGATAAGTCACCTATATTTGCGTCCGACGTTGTAGGTTGTAGACCGACAATCGTAGGTTCTCCGATGACTACACCTCCGGTGCTGCCTACCAACTCATCTTCCGCAAGCCTTTTCGTCAGTTCTTGCGTGCAGGCAGAGATGTGCGATTAAAGCGCTTTCACTGAAGAGTGCGCTTTACGTGATCGCGCGGGGCTGTCTGCCCGAAATTCCCGGGAGTTGAAGCACCGTTTGGATAGAAGGAAGACGGTAGCAGACTTATCAGTATCCGCAAATGTCCGCGCAAGCCGCGCTCCCGTAGTAGTCACGGTAATGCTCAGAGAACGTCGCCTCTGGTGGTGCCGGAGGATCACGGGGGGCGTCGGCAATTACTTGATCCAGCGACTGCACGACAAGGTAATGCAACATATCGGGTTCTGGCTCACCCGCCAGCTTTGCAGCGATCTTGCCGGAAGAGAAAGGGCGCTCCACGACTTCATGTCGGAGCGCCCGTAGCATGCGGTCGACGACGTTTGCGGCGGAGGTCGACAGCAGGCACCGACAGGATGAAGAGATTCGGAACGGATAGGCAACATGGGATCGGATCTGGGGACCATATCATGCGCTGACTGATTGCGTTATCCACCGATTATCCACAGCTTGTCCACAGCAATGGCGACGACGACCGCAGCAACTTCAATGACATTTGCGTGACGGTAATCACAACACACAATTGCTATGTGACTGTTGGATGACACTATGCATTTGTTTGTCGGCTTCGATACAAACCGAGGCCCCGCTGAGATAGACTCAGCCTCTCTCTTGAGCGCGTGGCGGCGAACGCTCGGAGGCGGAGGGCGGTGGGCAAACATGAGGGCCTACCGCCTTCTTTTTGACGACGGCCCCTCGCCTGGATCCGCCCAGCTCACAGGGCGAGCCTGACAATTCCATATGGATTGAACTTGAACTCGTCCACGTCGTAAGTTGAATCAAAGGAAAGGGTTGCATGGCGTATCTTAAGTGTCGGCTCGAGCCCCCGCTTCGCGATCTCGTCAGCGACCGCATCCATCGTGGCGACAGCCTGCCTTTCAGAGCCAACCGGTTCCGGCACATACACTTCCGGAAGCCCCACGAGATGAAAACCGACACTCTCAAAATATCCCCGAGCTGATAGCGGGCGTTTCGCAAAAGCCAGGCGTCCGACCCGCTGTTGAGCCAAAAGGTCGCCGGCCTTGAGCGCTTCGGCTCCTTGGCGTATCAGTTCTCTCCATCGATCAAGCCCATGGGCGACGCCAGCGCTTTCTCCCTTTACGGCAACCGCCCCCGCGTCGATCAACCGTCCGACAAGGCGCAGGGCTGCCATCGAAACCTTCACCGTCTCCACCTGGGTCATGCTCGGCCCAAGGACATAGAGCACGGATTGGTGATTGGCGACGCCTTCCTCGTCTGCCGCGTTCCACGCTCTAGGTTCGACCCGATCCCAGCACACGGCGAATGACTGCTCCATACGATCATCCGGCTCGGCCTGAGAATAGTCCTCGTCGACGCTGAACCCCGTGGCGAAGTCGCGGATGGCCTGCGATGCCGCACCGGACAAAGGCGTCAGGTCGCGCTCCTTGCCGAGAAAACAGAGAACATGCCGGGGCGTTACTGACGATCCTTTCGCCTCGGTTTGCGTCGTTGTTTCCCCGTCAGACGAATCTCGACCGAATTCCTGCGCCAACGAAGGTTTCCAGCCGATCATGGTCCACATCGATCCCAAAAGCACGCGACGCATAAGATTCAAGGTATATGCCTCCTGATCGGTCGTACACTCATCACAGCCTCGGCTTTGTAAACTTAGGAAACCTGCGACACAAACGCGGCTTTACAGCATTCGCTCATACAGATTCACCCGCCAGGGTCTGCTTAAGGCGATGGATATGCCTGGCACCAATGCCGCAACAACCGCCGATTATTGTTGCACCGGCCTCCGCCCAAGAGCAGGCAAAGCGCGAATAGCCATCATCGTTCAGATCGTTGCGGGTAGTATGGAGGCCTTCATTCGCGCCGGAATCATTTTGCTCCCCTTCGAAGGCATTGGCATAGACACCGATCTCTACCGTGGAGCCCCGAGTCTTAAATGCACGGGATGCTGTTTCAACCGCCGCCCGCATGACTTCTGGCTTGCTGCAGTTGAACAAGAGCGCCTGCGCGCCAGACGAGGCTGCCCAATTCGCCGCATCGTCGACCCGCTCGCCGGAACGCAGCTTCGGTTCACCTCCTTTTACTTGTACCTCGTCATCGGCCAGCGTGAATGAGATCCAGAACGGCTTCCCGTTTGCGGCGACTGCAGTGCGCACAGCCTCGCCCTCGGCGATCAGGCTGAGGGTTTCCCCGAGCCACAGGTCCACAAAGGGGCTGAGCTGTTCAACTAGCACCTTGAGATAGTCCTGGACCCGCAAAGGATCAAAGTTCTGGGGTTCGTAGGACCCGAAGATATTGGAGACGAGCGTGAGAGCGAGATAGAGAAGCGCAGATGCGAGGAAGAAGATGAAATAATGCTTGGTGCTCGCGCCAGCCAGGCGAGTGGCGAGCGCCAGTTCCTGATAGCCGACGACGGCAACCAGCGCGCTGTCCTTGGTGACCGACATCCACAGATTGGCAAGGCCCGGCAGGGCATTTGGCAATAATGCCGGCAGGATGACTCGGCGGAAACGCAGCATCGGCCCCATGCCGAAGGCTTTCGCCGCGTCGATCTGACCAACGGGGATGGCGAGGATCGCGCCGCGCAGCACTTCCGTCATATAGGCACCCTGCACGAAGCCGAGCACGGCGACGGCGACGACGAAGCCGTTCACTTCGATCGCAGGCAGATTGAGCCCGGCCAAAAGCCGGTTGAGGCCGTCCATTCCCGCATAATAGAGCCCGACGATCAAAATCAGTTCCGGAATGGCGCGGATAGCTGTCGTATAGACATTGAGCAGCAAGCCGAGCGGCCTGTTGCCGGAAAGCTTGCCAAGCGCGCCTCCCGTCCCGAGCAGAATGCCGATCAGGAAAGCGCCGGCGGAGATGGCAATCGTGGAGGCGGCACCGACAAGCAGGGTTCCACCCCATCCGGGCGGATAGGGGGAAAGCAGGTCTAATATGCCTCGTGGTTCGGTTGCCATCGTCCGGCCGGATCCGGGATCGAGGTCAGTTCGTACCGTAGATGTCGAAGGCGAAATATTTCTTGGTGATTTCACCGTACTTGCCGCTGGCGCGCACGGCGGCGATCGCAGTATTCAGCTTTGCCTTGAGCTCGGAATCTTCCTTTCGCAGGCCGCCGGAAACGCCGGCTCCGAGAATCTCCTCGTCGTCGGCGACGTCACCCATCTTGACGCAGCAATCCTTGCCGGCGTCGCTTTTCAGGAATGCATCAAGGGCAAGGGAATCCCCGAACACATAGTCGATGCGGCCGGCGGCAAGATCCTGGAATGCCTCATCCAGGGTCTGATAGGTCTTCTCGTCAGCGACATCAGCGAAATACTTCTTGTAGTATTCCGATTGAATGGTTGAGACCTGAATGCCGAGAGTCTTGTCCTTCACGTCATCGGCCGTCGCGCCCGGCTTCTGGTCTTTTGGGCCGATCAAGGTGCTCGGCGTGTTGTAATACTTGTCGGTGAAGTCGATGACCTTCGAGCGCTCTGCAGTGTTTGACATCGACGACCAGATGACGTCGAACTTCTTGCTCTGCAGCGCCGGAATGAGCCCATCCCAGGAGACCTCGACAACTGAGCATTTCTCCTTCATCTGCTCGCACACGGCGTTCATCAGGTCGATTTCCCAGCCCTGCCACTCACCGGAGGCATCCTTGGCGAAAAAGGGAGGATACGATTCGTTCATGACGCCAAAACGGACTTCAGCCTGAGCCGTGATGGCAGAAATGGCAAACGTGGCGCCGGCGAGCAGCAGGGGGAGCAGTTTCATTCGTGGATTTCTCCTGTTTGGGGGTATCTGTGACCAAGCAGCGGATCAATGATGGGCGAGCATGCCGGTAAATTCCCGGCAGCGGGCACTGAGTGGGGCGTCGAAGATCTGCCGAGGCGATCCCTCCTCCTCGATCAGGCCCTGATGCAGGAAGAGAACGTGGCTTGAGACGTCGCGGGCAAAGCGCATCTCATGGGTGACAATCAGCATTGTGCGGCCCTCCTCGGCGAGCTCGCGGATCACCTTGAGCACCTCTCCGACCAGCTCGGGATCGAGCGCCGAGGTCGGCTCGTCGAACAGCATGACGGCCGGATCGACACAAAGCGCCCGGGCAATGGCCGCCCGTTGCTGCTGGCCGCCGGAAAGAAAGGCGGGGTACGCGTCGCGCTTGTCGTAGAGCCCAACCTTATTGAGGAGAGCGTCCGCCTTCTCGATGGCCTCGCGGCGAGCATATCCCATGACCTGGACCGGTGCTTCGATGACGTTCTCAAGAACCGTTCGATGTGCCCAGAGATTGAAGTTCTGGAAAACCATGCCGAGGCCGGTCCGCAGCCGCTCGATCTGCCGCCAGTTCACCGGCTGCATCTGCCCGCTGCGGCTGTGTTTCAAAGCGATTTCCTCGCCGTTCACGACAATGCGGCCCCGATCCGGTATCTCCAGCAAATTGATGCAGCGCAGGAATGTACTCTTCCCGGAGCCCGACGAACCGATGATCGAAATCACGTCGCCTTTACGGGCCGTTGTCGAAATGCCCTTGAGGACTTCATGTGGGCCATAGCTCTTGTGAAGATCATCCACACGAAGTGCCTGGATAGACGGTTTTGTCATGCGCGGTACCGGTTCAAATAATGTTTGGAGAATATCGCGGATAGCTGCGGTTTTTGCGCGCAAATTCTGATTGTTTTGCATTTATTATGCAGAAATCTGTTTCTAATGCGTTTAATATGACAGAACACCGGTGTCGCCGGGTAATTTCGCCGTCGGAAGCGGAGGGAGCAGCATGGAAAGATTGGATGGCTTTGATCGCGATATTCTCGACATCATTCAGCGCAATTGTCAGCTGACGGCGGAAACCATCGCCGAAAATGTCGGGCTTTCGACCTCGGCGGTGCAGAGGCGGCTGAAACGCCTGCGCGAGGACGGCATCATCAAGGCAGAAGTAGCCGTCGTCGATCGCAAGGCGACGGGCACACCGATGGTGTTCATCGCCGGATTGGAGATCGAGCGTGACAACTACGATGCGCTAGCGAAGTTCCGCCTTTGGGCGGAAAAGCAGGATCACATCCAGCAAGTTTACTACGTTACCGGAGCGGTGGACTTGATCACCATTATCACGGCCCGCGACGTCGAACATTATGACGACATCGCGGCGCTGATCATGAAAGAAAACCCGCAGATCCGGCGCATGCACACGAATGTAGTGCTGAGGGACGTCAAGTTAGGCCTATTGGTTCCGCTGAGCGCTGGCGAGGATCCCAGCAGATGAGTGCGGACAATACTCTTTTCGTCCGCTATTACGCAGCAGAGATTCCTTACTGCATTGCCGCGTCGAGTTTCTCTTTCCACCCACCGCTTTCCAGTTGCTTGCGCATGAAAGCGTCCACCGCCGCCTTTAAGGCGGGGTCTTCGCGCAGCAGATAGGCATTCTGGAAATGCGTGAACGGCTCTTTGACGGCGACCGGGCACAAGACGCTGGCATGCAGCTTGGACTGCAGGTCCACCTCCACGCCGTCCGTGACCATCACATCGGCCCTGCCCGACGCAATCTGGTCAAAAATTGTCTTGTTGTCGGGAAACACCTCGATCGACGCCTCGTCGAAATGCTCGTGGGCGAACTTGTCGTTGGTCCCGCCCGGATTGACGATCACCCGCACGGAGGGTCGGTCGATCGCATCAAGCGTGGTGTATTTTTCCTTGTCCTCGCAGCGGGCAATCGGTCGCTTTCCGTCGGTCACATTGGGCACCGAGAAGTCGCCCACTTCGTCACGAGCGGCGTTTACGGTAATGCCGCCGAGTGCGATGTCGAACTTGCCGGCCTTGAAATCGTCCAACATTGTTTTCCAGGTCGTGGTAACGAAGTCCGCCTTGACCCCGAGATCGGCGGCAAGATCCTTGGCCATGGCGATGTCGGCACCCGTGAGGGTGCCATCAGCAGCTTTGTAGCTGAAGGGCTTGTAGTCGCCCGTCGTGCCGATCTTGATCACGCCAGCCTTCTTGATTTCCGATAGAGCGTCGTCCGCCGCGAAGGTCAGTGCCGATGTCAGGCTCCACGCCACCACCAACGTGGCCGCAAAACAGGTTCGCTTCATGGTTCCTCTCTATAAACGTTGTTCGGTTGTTGCAGCGGGATTGCCGGCTAGTCGCGCGAGATTACTGACGCAGCCAGGGTTTGTCACTCCCTGCGTCCACGAGCTGGCGCGACCAACAGCTGCAGTTTCACTGAGATATTGCGGCGGAAAAGTCCGCTTTGCCACCAACAACCAACAATTCTTCGCCTGGAAAGGAGAAGCGCGGTGCAGCGAGCATTTATAGGGCTACTGCCTTCCTGGTCACTGCTCCGATCGGTTGAGCGCATGCGAAGATGGCTTCCCGCAAATATCATACTGATTGTGATATTGTTATTCCTGCTTGTTACATTCCTCCTCCTATGCCATTCTGCCCTTTACAAATTGGGCGCGCGAACAGCCAGCGCGCCGGGGCTCTACTTTCGACAGGATGGCGGCGTTCCGTTCGACCATCGATATGGGGAAATCTTGAATGGCACGCATCACGCTGAGGCAGCTGCTCGATCACGCTGCGGAGGAAGGCTACGGCGTTCCCGCTTTCAACATCAACAACATGGAGCAGGCACTCGCCATCATGGAGGCCGCGGACGCGTCTCGTGCACCGGTTATCATGCAGGCGTCGCGCGGAGCGCGCGCCTACGCCAACGACATCATGCTGAAGCACATGATGGATGCCGTCGTCGAGATCTATCCACATATTCCGGTCTGCGTTCATCTCGACCACGGCAACGATCCGTCGAGCTGCATGACGGCGATCCAGGCAGGCTTCACCTCGGTGATGATGGACGGTTCGCTAAAGGCGGATGCCAAGACACCGGCTGACTGGGCCTACAATGTCGGCGTCACCAAGATGGTGACGGACATGGCGCATTTCGGCGGCATCTCAGTCGAGGGCGAACTCGGCGTTCTCGGCTCGCTGGAAACCGGCATGGGCGAGGCCGAGGACGGCCACGGCGCCGAAGGCAAGCTGTCGCATGACCAGCTGCTGACAAACCCCGACGAGGCCGTAAAGTTCGTGCGCGAAACCAAGGTCGATGCGCTGGCGATCGCCATGGGCACGTCCCATGGTGCCTACAAATTCACCCGCCAGCCGGACGGATCCGTGCTGGCGATGAGCGTCATCGAAGAGATCCACCGCAAACTGCCGAATACGCACCTCGTCATGCACGGCTCGTCGTCAGTCCCGATCGAACTGCAGGAGATCATCAACAAGTACGGCGGCCAGATGAAGCCGACATGGGGCGTGCCGGTCGAAGAAATCCAGCGCGGCATCAAGAACGGCGTGCGCAAAGTGAACATCGATACCGATGGCAGGATGGCGATGACCGGCCAGATCCGCCGAGTGCTGCAGGAAGATCCGAGCGAATTCGACCCGCGCAAATATCTTAAGCCGGCGATGGCTGCGCTCAGCAAGCTCTGCAAGGAGCGCTTCGAACAGTTCGGCACGGCCGGAATGGCAAGCCGGATTACGCCGCTTCCTGTGTCGGAAATGGCCAAGCGCTACAAATCCGGTTCGCTCGATCCGGTCTTCTCTTGAGCTGCAGCCTATGCTGACGCGGGGTGCTGTGCCTGCTTAGGCCCGGCGGCAGGCATGCTGCTTGCGAGCGTCTGGCCATGGAAATTTTCAAGCTGGTTGACGACGTCCTCGATCTCGCCTGCAATGCGTTCGGCGTTCCAGCCGAGCGCAGCCCCGGCGACACCGGCGATTTCCCGCAAGCCTTCGAGCTTCAAGCGGCCTTCGATAGCAAGCGTCGTGCGCCGAAGGACGATATCTGAGAGGTGTACGACGAGTTCGTTTCGAGCAATCCAGTCGACTTCCTTGAAACTGTAGTGCCCCGCGCCCGTCAGCCGCTGTTCATCGGAATATGCCGACGAGAAAGAGAGCACGGCCGCAGCCGTCGTTCCGTAGCGGCCAAGCAGTTCGTCCACGCGCTCGACCGGCGCGTCGGTCCGCGCCGCGATTTCCTTGATCCAGACGCTTCGTTGCTGCACATCCATTGGGAAGGCCTTTCCGCCACCGATCGGCAGGTAGCGGGTCGACTGCTTGCGAACATGCTGCAGGCGCGCGAGAACGGAATCGGCAACTTCCTCGGCAAAACCGCGAAAAGTAGTCCACTTTCCGCCGACCAGCGAGATGATCGGAAACGGCCTGCCTTCTTCCGGCTCCTTCACTGGTGCGGAATGATCGCGACTGATCAGCCCCGGGGCGGTCGCGTCGGAGGCCGGCAGCGGACGGATGCCGCTATAACTGTAGACGATCTGATCACGATCGAAGCGAAGCGTCGGTAGCAGCGAGCGGACGCTATCGAGAAAATATTCGGTTTCCGGTTCCTCGCAGCGGACATTATCCGGGTCGTCGGCAGGGATATCAGTGGAACCGATGAGCGCCATCCCGAGATAGCTGTAGACAAGGCAGATGCGCCCATCATCGGCCTCGAAATAGACCATGTGGCCGTTCAGGCTGCGAACCAGCTCAGGATGATCCAGCAGAATGTGGGAACCCTTGGTACCGCCGATCATCCGAGAGGGAGCGCCGAGCGCCCCATTGACATGATCGATCCAGGGACCGGCGGCGTTCACCACCAGTTTGGGAGACACAGCAAATTCGCCGCCGTCCGGTTGCCTGAATGTCAGCCGCCCGCCGGAGACTGCCGCAAGCGTCGCGAAATTGGCGGCAAGGCTCTTCGCATTTGCCTCGAGCCCGTCCATGACGAGTTCGTAGACGAGCCGCTCGGGCCTGCTGATCTTGGCGTCGTAATAAATTCCGCCGGCAACGATTGCCGGGGTGAGGTGCGGCATTTCCTTGCGCGCCTTCTTTTTCAGGATCAGCCGATGGCGCGGCATGACCTGGTCGCGTGATCCAAAGAAATCGTAGAGCCTAAGCCCGATCTTGATGAGAACGGCCCCCCGGCTGCGTGGCGCAGTCTTGGAGCCAAGCAGCGTGCGCAGCGCTGCCCAAATACCCCGTGTCCAGGAGAATACCGGTATGAAAGTAGGCAATGGCTCGACGCAATGCGGAGCGTTCTTCAGCAGCAAATTGCGCTCCAACGTCGACTGGGCGACCAAGCCGAACTCGCCCGTCTCGAGATATTTCAGGCCACCGTGAATAAGGCGCGATGGCGCAGCACTCGTCCCGGAGCCGAAATCGGCCTTGTCGACGATCACGCAATTGACGCCTTGCGCCGAAAGGTCGCGAAACAGTCCGGCACCATTGATGCCCGCTCCGATGATCAGGACGTCGATGTCGCCCTCTCCAAGGTTCGAGAAGCGTTGCTGCATGTCGGGAGTCATGATCTTGTCGTCCTAAATCGCCCACGCATTAGTGCCGGGGTTCTGCCTCGTCGGTTACCGATTGCTCCGGCGCAAGGCCGGCGATTTTCGGCCAAAGGGGCGTCATAGCGTCGGCGATCTGGCGGAAGACCCGGTAGCGTTTGTCGTAGTCCGCGCTGCGTGCCGCATCCGGCTGGCACGTCTTCGCGATGCGGGAGATGTCGCGCGGATCGCTCTGCGGATCAGCATAAACGCCGGCGCCCGATCCGGCGCAAAGAGCAGCACCCCAGGCGGCGGCCTCATCCGTTTCGGTCACGGTCACCGGTATGCCGAGCACATCGGCGAACATTTGAACGACCAGCGGATTGCGCGAGACACCCCCGGCAAGCCTTGCCTCTTCAAATTCAAAGCCGTCGCCAAGTGCATCGACATGGATGCGATGATTGAAAGCGATACCCTCAAGCACGGCCCGCAGCATGTCGCCGCGATCGTGCCAGCCGCCGAGGCCGAAGAAGCCGGCACTTGCCAAAGCACCATAGGGCGAGCCGAACAGGTAGGGATGGAAGAGCGCCGTCGATGGCCGATCGAAAGCCGCATCGATTTCCGGCGCGAGCAACGCGTGAATGGAGCTGCCTTGCGCCTCGCCCTTCGTCCGCTCGCCGGCGCACAGCTTGTCGAGAAACCAGTCGTAATTCGCGGTCGATGCCGGCGAGATCGACATGTTATTCCAGATGCCGGGCGCGATGCCGTTGCGGCAGAACCAACGCCGGTCGACCCGCGGTTCCGACGATAGCGTCTCATTGATCGAATAGGTACCGGCAATGACGGCGACGACGCCCTTGGCATAGCCGCCTGCCCCGAGCGCGGAGGCCGTGACGTCATGCAGCCCGGCAACGACCGGCGTTCCCTTGGCAAGGCCGGTCAGATGCGCCGCCTCACCTGTCACCCGCCCGATGATCTGATCGGAACGCGCGGCCGGCGGCAGAGCATGGACAAGTTTCTGCAACCCAAAGAGCCTCAGGGCCTCCTGGCTGTATTCCTGTGTCTTCACATCGGTAAAGGAGGTACTTGCCTCCGTGCGATCCGTACCGACGATGCCTGTCAGGCAAAACCGCAGCCAGTCCTTGCAGCTCAGGAAATGACCAATGCGTTTGAACCGCTCGGGTTCCATGTCGCGGATCCAGGCAAGCAGTGTCGATGGTGCGGAGACATGCGGGATCTGACCCGTGAGCTCGATGGCTTGGTCGGCGACATCGCTTTCCATCCACCGATCGATGACGGCACCGGCCCGGCTGTCCAGGGACAGGATGGCCCGGCCCAAAGGTGTCCGTTCGTGGTTGAGCAGATAGATGCCATCCCCGTGGGCCGTTGCCGCGATGCCCTGGATGTCGCTTGCCGGCCGATTGCTGAGGGTGATCGCCTCCCGAATCGCGTCAACCGTCGCGCTCCACAATTCGTCCATGTCCCGTTCGATATGGCGGGCATTTGGGATAAACTGCGTGACGCGGCGCCGGGCGACTGCGAGCGGCGTGCCGTCAATATCGAAGATGACGGCCTTGGTGACCGTCAGGCCACTATCGATCCCGAGCAGACTCGGCATTCGCTTTTACCTCGCTATCAGCAACGGGCTTGTCCGGTCACGAGCGCCCTCCGGCGCCCTTGGCGATGACAACGTTGATATCTCTGGACCGCATGCGGTCGATGTGCACCGGCTGCGTCTTGTCGTCGACGATGACGACGTCGAACTCGTCCAGTGCCGCGAAACTGTGAAGCGCCCGCTGCTCGAACTTCGTGTGATCGGCAAGCAGGATGCGCTTGACGGAACAGTCGAACATGGCACGCTTGGTATCGACCGTCTCCGGGGATTGGTGCAGAACCGTGCCGTCGCTGATCGCCGACATGGAGATGAACGCGACATCGGCCCTGAGACCTCTGATCTCGTTTATGGTCATGCGACCCATGAAGGCGTTACACCAGTTGTAATACTGTCCACCGAGTGCGAGCAGCGTCACGTCGTGCATGCCCTTCAGCGCGTTCATGAGCGTCAGCGAATTGGTGATGGCCGTGACCGGTACCTTCGACGGCAGATGCGCCGCCATCTGTAGTACCGTGGTCGAATCATCGAAAAAAATGGCCTGCCCCGGCTCAACGAACTGCATCGCCGCTTCGGCGATCAGCTTCTTCTCCGCCGACTGGCGGTTCGAGCGATAGACCTCGCTTGATTCTATGAGATTGGTGGCAGCCGCAGTGACGATGCCGCGCGTCTTCCTGAAGAGACCGCGGCTGACAAGTTCGTCCACGTCGCGATGAGCAGTCATCAGGCTGATCCCGAAACGGTCGGTGAGGTCTTCTATCCGCATCGAGCCTTCATTCATGACGGCCTCGGCAATCATCCGCCGGCGAGCGATCTGGCGCGTCTGGCGGCTGTCGCTCGTAAGCTGGTCCAACAGATCGTCGCCCTGGCTCGTCTTCTGTGTCACGGGTCACCCTTGTCGCTGAACTCTGGATCCCAGCTTCGTACAGTGATTGCCGTTCCAAGGCAAAAAGGCGACATGGAACGGGCGGTTGCGGCCCACAAGTTAGCGTTTCCGGCATCCGAAGAGCCGAGCAGCCTGTGCCGCCGTCGCTGAAAGGGGCGCCTTTTCGAGCGCCCCTTCGACAATTACTGCGACAGGACGAACGGACCCGTGTACTTATCCACATTGTCCTTGGTGATCAGCAGGCAATCGAAGAGCTGTTTCTCGCTCTTGGCACCGGTGTTGCCAGTCTTGATGATGCTGTCTGCCTGCTTCACCGCTTCTTCGGAGAACACGGCAACCGGCTGCAGGACGGTGTACTGGAGTTCACCTGCCTTGATGGCCGCAACAGCATCCGGAGAACCGTCAAAACCGCCGACCTTGATGTTGGCGAGCTTGCCGGCTTCCTTGAGAGCGGCGATGGCGCCCAGCGCCATTTCGTCGTTGCCAGAGATGACGCCGACGATGTCCGGGTTTGCCTGCAGCATGGACTGCATCTTGTTATGGCCCTGAGTACGGTCCCAGTTGGCGACTTCCTTGGCAGCCTTCTTCAGGTCCGGATACTGCGAAAGCACGGTCTCATAGCCGTTGGAGCGCGTCGCGGCATTGTTGTCCGACGGTGCGCCGAAGAGTTCGGCATAGTTGCCCTTGTCGCCGATAGCTTCGACCCACTGCTGGGCACCGAGTGCTGCACCCTGGGCGTTGTTGGAAACGAGCTGCGCCTTCGCCAGGCCTTCCTGGTTGATTTCCGCGTTGACGAGGATAACCGGAATGCCTGCGGCAACGGCCTTCTTCACCGCACCGACGGAACCGTCAGCATTCGCCGGATCAAGGATAATCGCAACCGACTTGTTGGTGATGGCCGTATCGATCAGGTTGCTTTCGGTGTTGGTGTCACCCTTGTGCGCGCTGACCGAGGCGGTATAGCCAAGCTTTTCGGCGGCGGCTTTGGCAACGTTGCCTTCCGTCAGCCAGTACGGGTTCGACGGGTCGTTGACGATGATCGTCATCATCCCGGCCGCCCAGGCCGAGCTTGCAAGAAGCGGCGCCACAGTCGCGGCGGCAAAAAGAATGCGCATGCCTTTTTTAAACATAGTCTCTCTCCCATTAGTGAGCTCAGTTATTGCCGGAGACCCGGCGGTGCTTTCCCCAATCGGCCTTCATGGAATCCAGCCTGCCGTCGCGGATAAGTTCAGTTGAAGCCGTCAGGACGATTTGACCCGGCGGCCGTATTGGATGCTGTTCATGAGGACGGCGAGAACGATCACCGCGCCGGTGAAGACGGTCTGCCAGTAGGCTGAGACGCCGATGATTACGAGGCCGTCAGAGAGGAAGCCGATGACGAAGGCCCCGAGCATGGTGCCGCGAACCGTACCGCGGCCGCCGGTCAGCGCTGCACCACCGATGACGACGGCTGCGATCGCCGTCAGTTCGTACGTGGTGCCGGCAGTCGGACCGGCGGAGGTCAGCTGCGACGACAGCACCAGGCCGGCGATCGCGGCACAGGCACTCGACAGCACATAGACGACGATCTTGACGCGCTTGACGGGAACGCCCGAAAGGTCGGCCGCACGTTCGTTACCACCCGAGGCATAGAGCCAACGGCCGAAGGCCGTTCGGCTCAGCACGATGCCGCAGACGATTGCCAGAACCGCAAGCACGATCACGCCGATCGGGATGCCTCCGAGCCGGTTGAAGCCGAGCCAATCGAACCCGGTATTGCCGAGCTCCGGGCGGCCGCCGAGATTGTTGTAGGTCAGGCCATTGGTCATCAATAGCGCAATACCGCGGGCTACATAAAGCACACCCAGCGAAGCGACGAAGGCCGGCACCTTGAGGTAAGCGATCAGCACGCCGTTGACGGCACCCACCAAAGCACCAAGCGCACATGTGATGATGACGACGGCCCAGACCGGCGGATAGAGGATGACGCCGAAATAGTTGAGCGTGACGCCTTGCATCATGAAGCCGGCGATGCAGCCTGCGAGCCCCAGCGTCGACCCCACCGACAGGTCGATGCCGCCGTTCAGGATCACCAGCAGCATGCCGATTGCCAAAATGCCAAAGATCGCGACGTGCGACGCCATGATTAGGAAGTTGTTCAGCGTAAAATAGTAGGGTGACAGGAACGAGAAGACTGCGATGATGACGATCAGCGCAAAGAATGCCCGGCCTTCCAGGATGAGACGCACGACGTTGGTATTGCGTTTCTGCCCGGTGGAAACTGACTTCTTCTCGACGATGTTTGTGACTGACATACTCAGCGCTCCATAGTTCCAGGCTAGTGCGCGACCACGGCTTCGCCGGAGGCTGCCATGATCTTTTCCTTGGTGACGTCCGAGCCAAACTCGGCCGATATCCTGCCGCGGTGCATAACGACGATGCGGTGCGCGATGCTCAGGCATTCATTGACTTCGGATGTCGAATAGATGACCGCCAGTCCCTGCTTGGCGCGCTCCGCGAGCAGCTTGAACACTTCGGCCTTGGCGCCGATATCGATCCCGCGGCTCGGCTCGTCGAGCAGGATCACCTTCGGCTGGGTTGCCAGCATCTTGCCGATGACGACCTTCTGCTGGTTGCCGCCGGACAGCGAACCGATAGCTGCCGCGCCGCCATCGGTCTTCACATGCACCCGGCGGATCGCATCGTTGACGAGATCGCGCTCCCGGTGGCCGGAGGTGAACAGCCCCTTCGTAAAGGCGCCGATGCTCGCAAGCGACAGATTGGATCCGACCGTCATCGTCTGGACCAGGCCATCGCGCTGGCGATCTTCGGGTACAAGGACGAGACCGCCGGCGATGCGTCCGGCGATGCTGAGCCCGCCGACGTCCTGTCCTTCGAGCAGAACCTTGCCGCCGTTCGAACGCAGGCGACCGGCGATGCATTCAAGGAGTTCGGTCCGCCCGGCCCCCATCAGCCCGTATATGCAGACGACCTCGCCGGTGCGCACCTGCAGCGATAGGCGGTCGACCGCATTATAGGCAGCGCCGGAAGGACCGGGAACACTCAGGTTTTCGATGGAAAGCGCCACTGCGCCGAACTGATGGCCTTGCGGTGGATTGCCAAGGTCAAAGTTATCGCCGACCATGTTGCGGACGATCCATTCGAGGTCGATATCCTTGCGCTCCGCATAGGCCGTCATGTTCCCGTCGCGGAGGACAACGGCGTGGTGGGTGATCTGCAGGGCCTCTTCCAGATGATGCGAGATGTAGACGATCGAGACGCCGCGGCTGGTTAGGTCGTGGATGACCTTGAAGAGCACTTCCACTTCGGTGGCACTCAAAGCCGAAGTCGGTTCGTCCATGATGAGGATACGCGAATTGATAGAAAGGGCGCGCGCGATCTCGACGATCTGCTGCTGGCCGAGGCGGAGATCCTCGACACGCGTCAGCGGATCGATGTCTTCCTCGAGCTCTTCCATGAGCGCACGTGTCTGGCGCTCTTCCTCGGCGAAGTCGACAACCCCACCCTTGATGATCTCTCGACCCATGAAGATGTTGTCACGGACGCTGAGATTGGGTGCCAGGCTGAGCTCCTGGTGAATGATAGAAATCCCGCACCCGCGCGCATGGGTCGACGATGCAAAGCTGACAGGCGAGCCGTCGAGGATGATCTCGCCGGAACTCGGCTGCACGACCCCCGAAAGGATTTTCATCAAAGTCGACTTGCCCGCGCCGTTCTCTCCGAACAGAGTCGTGACCTGGCCGCGGTGGATGTCAAAGTTCACTCCTTTCAGGGCGTGAACATTGCCATAGGACTTGGCGATGTTGCGAGCGGCAAGAACGACCTCGCCCCGGCTTCCGGAGTTGCATAGCGGCTGGCTCATTTGACCTCGACCTTCACCGGCGTGACGAGCCAGTTCTTCGGGTTGATGAGCTTGAAGACACCCACCACGGTCGCCGTCTTTCCATCCAGCGTGTCAGGATCGAGGCCTGCAAAGACCGTCTTCTTCATCTCGTTGTTGATGGCCGAACCGGCATCCTGATACTGGATCTGGTTGGTAAACTGCCCGAATTCGATGGTTCCGGTCGCGTCACGGAGGTCCGTGCCATTGACCGCAGGACCGGTCTGGACACGGACCACCGTCTCGGGAGGCAACCCATCGACTTTTATCTCGCTAATATTCGCCTTGCGGGCGCCGAAGACACCCGTCAGCGTAACCGGAATCACCGGTCCGGTGCTCGTCGCAGTGCCGTATTTTTCGGCGGCTGCCTTCTTGTCGGCAGCGATTGCGGCCGCAAGCTCGGCGACCGCAACGGCCCGATCCTCGACATTCGCCTTAATTTTCGGGAACTGGTCCGCGCCGAAAGTCTCCGCGGAAAATGCCTGTTGGCGGACATCGTTGGCGGAGCCGATCTTGACGACCGTGGTATCGAGCGCAATCGCTCCAACGACGATGACGGCAAGCGCCGCGCTTGCGATGAGCTTGAAATTGCCGCTGCTCGGCTTTGATGCTGCATAATCAGGCGGTGTACTCATGTCCGGACGGCCTTTGACTTGAATGGCGAGGAAAGAAGGGCGAGCGCGGCAGCAATCGCAGACCGGCGGACCCGTTGTGCCGCACCAGAGCAAAAAATCGGCGGATCACCGGCAGGACCGCAACCGTGGACAAAAATCCTCATTGGGAAGCCTCCTCAGCAAGACCGGCGACTGTCTCCTCCAACCACCTGGACCTGCAGCTCTCGATCCGGAAGCGCACCTCCGTGATAGCACTATGTTATTTACGTCGCAAACGATGTTATAAATTTCGACACATGTCAACGGCCACTTGATGAGAACCTGAGCAAAAACGCGTGACTTCGCGTTCAGTTTTTCCCGCTGCAGCGCGGAATAATTGGAAGCAAACGCACAAACTTTCCTCTACGCTTCGTACCCGGCAGAGGCATATAACTCGCTGTACAGATTGCGTATTATTCAGATCCGGCGCGGCGGAGACTGGCGATGATGACGTTGCGGCCCATCACTTCGCAAGCGGCTTTCTACACTCTTATGCGATTTATTCTAGCTGAAAAAAATTTCAATGCCAGCAAAATCTTACTAGCCTTATGGTATCTTTATGTTATGTTTCGCAACGAGGGCCTGTCGGAGGTTCGGCCACATATTCCATCCAGGATTTTCAAAAGGCAGAGCAGCTTGCCGCAGGCCAGAAGGACCGAAGTAGTTGGCAGCCGGATGCCGAATCCCCAACGAATCTTGCCGATCGGGAGGACTTCAGATGAATTGGACGCGCATAACAGCCGCCGAGGCGCTCGCAATAGAGGCGGGATGGTCCTGCGATGACATCGACTGAGAAGATCATCATCGGGATAGATGCCGGTACCTCCGTCATCAAGGCGGTGGCCTTTGATCTGTCCGGACGCCAGATCGCCACGGCCTCCGTACGCAACAGATACACGACGGGAGACGACGGCTCCGCAACGCAGTCGCTGGGTCAGACTTGGCTTGATTGCGCCAGTGCATTACGTGGCCTCGGAGAAAAAATACCCAATCTCGCATCACGCACCGCAGCCGTCGCGGTCACCGGCCAGGGCGACGGCACCTGGCTCGTCGGCCGCGGCAATACGCCGGTCGCTGATGCCTGGCTATGGCTCGATGCGCGCGCCGCACCGACCGTCACGTCGCTTGCCGGCGGAAATGAGAACCGTGCCCGCTTCGAGGCAACGGGCACCGGCCTCAACACTTGCCAGCAGGGTGCGCAACTCGCCCATATGGATCGCTTCACACCGGACCTTCTCGACCGAGCGGAGACGGCGTTGCACTGCAAGGACTGGCTTTATCTCAACCTGACAACCGTGCGAGCGACCGATCCGTCCGAAGCGAGCTTTACCTTCGGCAACTTCCGGACGCGGCAATATGATGCGGTGGTGATCGATGCGCTCGGCCTGAGCCATAGACGGGCGCTTCTGCCTGAAATCATCGACGGCACCTCGATCAGTCACCCGCTGACGTCCGAGGCGGCGAGGGCCTGCGGACTTCTTGCCGGTACGCCGGTCTGCCTTGGTTATGTGGACATGGCGATGACGGCGCTCGGTGCAGGCGTGCGCAGCGGCGCTCGCAATGCCGCCTGCTCGACGATCGGCTCGACGGGCGTGCACATGCGTGCCAAGCCCGTTGCTGACGTTCAGCTCAATCATGAGGGAACGGGCTATGTGATCGCCCTGCCCATCCCCGGTATCGTCACCCAGGTCCAGACCAACATGGGCGCTACGATCAACATCGACTGGATCCTGGACGTCGCCGCCTACTTGATGGCCGAGGCGGGCAAGCCTGCTTCGCATGCAGACCTGATTGCGCGCATCGACGGCTGGTTTGCGGAAAGCCGGCCGGGTTCGGTGCTTTACCATCCCTACATCTCCGAAGCTGGGGAACGTGGGCCCTTCGTCAACGCCAATGCGCGCGCGGGCTTCACGGGGCTTTCTACGCGCCACGGCTTCCCCGACCTGCTGCGCAGTGTGGTCGAAGGGTTGGGGCTTGCCACCCGCGATTGCTACGCGGCAATGGGCGCGATGCCCGAAGAGTTGCGGGTCACGGGCGGCGCAACACGCTCGCTCGCCCTTCGCCGTTCACTCTCGGCCGCCGTTAACGCACCGATCCGCCAGTCGCGCCGCGATGAGACGGGGGCCGCCGGCGTGGCGATGATGGCCGCGGTGGCCGTCGGCGTCTATTCCAGCATGGACGAATGCATTGCCGACTGGGTGACGCCGCTGCTCGGCGACGCGGAGATTCCGGATGTAAACGAGGCTGCCCGGTTCGACCGGCTATTTTCCGCCTACACCGATGTGCGCCAGGCAATGGCGCCTGCGTGGGGCAAGCTCGCCCGAGCCGCAACGACATCGCCGGTAGGCGAGTAAATCAAGTTTTGATGCAGCAGGCATCGAAGGAGCATGACATGACTGAACCCGACCTCCTGGATCTCTTCGTCATCGGCGGAGGCATCAATGGCGCGGGAATCGCACGCGATGCTGCGGGCCGCGGGCTGAAAGTCGCGCTGTGCGATAAGGACGATTTGGCACAGGGAACCTCGTCTCGTTCGGGCAAACTGGTGCATGGCGGTCTGCGTTATCTCGAATACTACGAATTCCGCCTGGTGCGCGAGGCGCTGATCGAGCGTGAAGTGTTGCTCAATGCCGCGCCGCATATCATCTGGCCGATGCGCTTCGTCCTGCCGCACAGCCCGCAGGATCGTCCGGCGTGGCTCGTGCGGCTCGGCCTGTTCCTTTACGATCACCTTGGCGGCCGCAAAAAGCTGCCGGGGACACGCACGCTCAATCTGCTGCGCGATCCGGAGGGAACCCCGATCCTCGATCAATACACGCGCGGCTTCGAGTATTCCGATTGCTGGGTCGATGACGCCCGCCTCGTGATCCTGAATGCGGTCAGCGCGGCGGAAAAGGGCGCTACTATTCTCACTCGATCGGCAGCAATCTCGGCGCGTCGTGAGAGCGGCAGCTGGATCGTTACGACGAAAAACAGCCTCACCGGAGAGACGCGAACCTTCCGCGCAAAATGTCTCGTCAACTGCGCCGGCCCCTGGGTGATGGACATCATCAATCGTGTCACCGGCTCGAACTCCGGCCGCAACGTCCGTCTCGTGAAGGGTAGCCATATCATCGTGCCGAAGTTCTGGGCCGGCTCCAATGCCTATCTGGTCCAGAACCACGACAAGCGCGTCATTTTCATCAACCCCTATGAGGGCGACAAGGCGCTGATCGGGACGACCGATATCGCCTATGAAGGCCGCGCCGAGGATGTGTCCGCCGACGATGCGGAAATCGAGTATCTGCTGAAGGCGGTCAATCGCTACTTCAAGGAGAAGCTACGCCGGGAGGATGTGCTGCATAGCTTCTCCGGCGTTCGTCCACTTTTCGACGACGGCAAGGGCAATCCGTCCGCCGTTACCCGCGACTATGTCTTCGATCTCGACGAGACGGGCGGCGCTCCTCTGCTCAACGTCTTCGGTGGTAAGATCACCACATTCCGTGAACTTGCCGAACGGGGCATGCAACGTCTCAGGCATATTTTTCCGAACATGGGCGGAGACTGGACGGAGAAGGCGCCGTTGCCCGGCGGCGAAATTCCGAATGCCGACTACGAGACCTTCGCCAACAGCCTGCGCGATGCCTATCCATGGATGCCGCGCAAGCTCGTGCATCACTACGGCCGTCTCTATGGCGCCCGCACGAAGAATGTGATTGCGGGTGCGACTGGCATCCAAGGGCTCGGGCGGCATTTCGGCGGGCAGCTTTATGAGGCCGAGGCCCGCTATCTCGTTGCGACGGAATGGGCCGCGACGGCCGAAGACATCCTCTACCGCCGCACCAAGCATTACCTGCATCTGAGCGAAGCGGAACGTGCAGCCTTTGACGAGTGGTTTGCTTCAATCCGCCTTGCCGCAGCTTGAAGGATATTGCCATGCCGCTGACCCTTTCGCTCAATACCAATCCACTCGTGAACCGCTTCGCAGACCCCGACGACCTCATCGAGACGGTCGCGCGAGACTTGAGGATCCGCGACCTCCAGCTGACCCACGAATTCATCAATCCGAGCTGGCAGGCGCCCGTGATCCGCCGTCTGGCGCGCACGATGAACGCCGCGCTGAAGCGCACGGGTGTGCGGATCACATCAGGCATGACGGGGCCCTATGGTCGCCTCAACCACTTCGGACATCCAGATGCCGATGTGCGCCGCTATTACATTGAATGGTTCAAGACTTTTGCCGACATCACCGCCGATCTCGGCGGCCACTCCGTCGGAACGCAGTTTGCAATCTTCACCTACAAGGACTTCGACGATCCGGTCAGACGCGAGGAACTGGTCAAGATCGCGATCGACTGCTGGGCCGAGATAGCCGACCACGCACGCGCCGCAGGCCTTTCCTGCATCTTCTGGGAACCGATGAGCATCGGTCGCGAGTTCGGAGAGACGATTGCCGCATGCCTGTCGCTGCAAAAGCGGCTGGCAGCCGCCGGATTGGCCATCCCGATGTGGATGATGGCGGATATCGATCATGGCGACATCACCTCCCCCAACCCCGATGACTACAACCCCTATGCCTGGGCACGCGCCGTCCCGCCGGTATCGCCGATCATCCACATCAAGCAGAGCCTGATGGACAAGGGCGGACACCGGCCCTTTACTGCAGAATTCAATGCTAAGGGCCGCATTCAGCCCGCGCCTCTGCTCCAGGCACTTGCCGAAGGTGGGGCGAAGGACAATGAAATTTGCCTGGAACTCTCCTTCAAGGAACGCGAGCCGAACGATCGTCAGGTCATCCCGCAGATCGCCGAAAGCGTCGCCTTCTGGGCGCCGCATATCGATACTGGCGTCGCCGACTTGAACATCTAAGGCGGGCATCTTTAAAAGGCAGCACTGCGATGCGGCGGAATCGCCGCCTGTGACATTCGAAAGGGAACCGTGATGACGGACGCCGATGATACGCTGGCCGTGCGTGCTGCCTGGCTTCACTATGCGGGCGGGCTAACGCAGTCCGACGTCGCCCGGCGCCTCGGCGTGCCATCGGTAAAGGCGCATCGCCTGATCGCGAGAGCGGTTGCCGATGGCGTCGTCAAAGTCACCATCGACGGGGATATCGTCGAATGCGTCGAGCTGGAGATGCGGCTTTCCGAACGGTTCGGGCTCCAATATTGCGAGGTCGCACCCGATCTCGGCGAGGAAGGCTTACCGCTTCGCGCTCTCGGCCATGCAGGCGCCGGCTATCTCAAGCGCGAGATCGAGCGCGGCGACAATACGGTCATCGGCCTTGGTCACGGCCGCACGCTTTCCGCCGCCGTCCAGTATATGCCGAGGGTGAACGCGAAGAGCCTGCGCTTCGTCTCGTTGCTTGGCGGCCTGACACGAAACTACGGCGCCAATCCCTATGACGTGATGCACCGTATCGCCGAAAAGACCGGTACCCATGCCTATGTCATGCCGGTTCCCTTCTTCGCCAATACCGGCGAGGACCGCGAAGTGTTGAAGGCGCAGCGTGCCGTCAAAGAAGTCTTCGATCTGGCCAACAACGCCGATCTGAAGCTCGTTGGCCTGGGGACTGTCGATGCAGAGGCGCAGCTTGTTTTGTCCGGTGTGGTTGAGCCCCGTGAAATGGAGGACATTGCCGCCGCAGGCGGTGTGGGCGAAATCCTCGGGCACTTTTTCGACGCCGACGGCCACATCCTTGAGACGACGCTAACAGCGCGCACGCTCTCCGCGTCATTCCCCAAAACCACGAGCGAGCGGCTTGTGGCGCTGGCGGGTGGACAGGCGAAGGT
The DNA here is from genome assembly GCF_015353075.1 of Rhizobium sp. 007. NCBI lineage: Bacteria > Pseudomonadati > Pseudomonadota > Alphaproteobacteria > Hyphomicrobiales > Rhizobiaceae > Rhizobium > Rhizobium sp. 007. Next base: position 1,886,063 of record NZ_CP064188.1, read on the forward strand.
GCCGGCCATCCGGGCAATTCTCAACAGCCGCCGCCTTTTCGGGCTTATAACGGACGAGCGAACCGCGCAGGCACTGTTGGAGTAGCATATCAAGACAACAAGTTTTCATCGCAAAATAACACAAGTAGTGTTGATTATCACGAGATAATCGTTATTTTGATATCAAACGAGGGCGGAGACCGGGATGAGGCGGGAAGAGCGGCAGCAGTTGATCGTCAACCTGCTCGTCGAAAACAAGACCGTCGATCTCGACGACCTTGCCGATCGCTTCGCCGTGTCGAAGATGACGATCCATCGCGATCTCGACGATCTCGAGCAGGAGGGTGTCCTGCGCAAGGTTCGGGGGGGCGCGACCATCGATGCCGGAATGCAGTTCGAAAGCGACTTTCGCATTCGCGAGCGCCAGGGCACCGAGGCCAAGCTCGCAATGGCGCAGACCGCGCTGGAACTGGTCGAGCCGGGAATGACCGTGATGGTAAACGATGGCTCAATGGCGGCCGTGCTCGGGGAAATGTTGCTGCAGAAGCGTCCGCTGACGTTGATCACCAACAACGCGGCGATCATGGAGCGGCTGAAAGGCGAAAACGGCATCACGCTGATCGCGCTCGGGGGCATCTATTCGGCGAAGTTCAACGCCTATCTCGGCGTCGTCACCGAAGAGGCACTGTCGCGACTAAGGGCCGACATCGGCTTCATTTCCACACCGGCCGTCAGCGGCAGGCTCGCCTACCACATGGACGACAACGTCGTGCGCGCCAAGCGGGCGATGATCGCGTCGTCGGCCAGGACCTGCCTCCTGGTCAACCACCAGCGCATTGGCCATACCGCACTGCATGTCATGGCGGATCTCGCCGATTTCGACGCCGTTATAACCGACATCGCACCGGATGCTGCTTTCCTGGCGGAATTCGAGCAGGCGGGCATTACGCTCACCATCGCATCAACGCAGGATCCGACATGACCGAAAAACCGCGCTTCTGGATTGGCACCAGCTGGAAGATGAACAAGACGCTTGCGCAAGCTCAACATTTCGCGCGCGGCCTCGAAGCCGCGGATGCCGCGCGCGACCCGCGCATCCAGCGCTTCGTGATTCCGCCCTTCACGGCGGTACGCGAGGTCAAGGCGATGCTTGCCAAGACGTCCGTGAAGGTCGGCGCGCAGAACATGCACTGGGCCGAAGAGGGAGCCTGGACGGGCGAAGTCTCGCCGGTGATGCTGAAGGACTGCGATCTCGATCTCGTCGAGCTCGGCCATTCAGAGCGGCGCGAACATTTTGGAGAGACCGACGAGACAGTTGGCCTGAAGACCGAAGCGGCCGTTCGCCACGGTCTCATTCCGTTGATCTGTATTGGCGAGACGCTCTCCGACCGTGAAAGCGGGAAGGCTGCCGAAATCCTAGCGGCCCAGGTGCGTGTTGCACTTTCGAAACTTTCGAGCGGCCAGAAGAGCGCCGAGATCCTGCTGGCATACGAGCCCGTCTGGGCGATCGGCGAAAACGGCATTCCGGCGACTGCGGATTACGCAGATGCCCGCCAGTCTGAAATAATCGCCGTTGCCGAAGCTGTGCTCGGCCGGAAGATCCCCTGCCTTTATGGCGGGTCAGTCAACCCACAGAACTGCGAAGAACTGATCGTGAGCCCGCATATCGACGGGCTCTTCATCGGCCGTTCGGCCTGGAATGTCGAAGGCTACCTCGACATCCTGACAAAATGCGCCGCCAAACTCTGAGGAGAAAGAAGCATGAAGCTTGCCATTGCAGGAGACAGCGCCGGCGAAGGCCTCGCCAAAGTACTGGCCGACCATCTAAAAGACCGCTTCGAAGTGCACGAAGTCTCGCACACCAGCGCCGGTGCCGATCCTTTCTACGCCAACCTCTCGGACCGCGTCGCCTCAGGCGTCATCGACGGCACCTACCACAAAGCGATCCTCGTTTGCGGCACCGGCATCGGCGTCTGCATCTCGGCCAACAAAGTTCCGGGCATCCGCGCCGCCCTGACGCACGACACCTATTCTGCCGAGCGCGCCGCGCTTTCCAATAATGCGCAGATTATCACGATGGGAGCTCGCGTCATCGGAACGGAGCTTGCAAAGTCGATCGCTGATGCGTTTCTTGCCCATACCTTCGACGAGAACGGTCGGTCTGCCGGTAATGTGAAAGCCATGGATGATCTCGACGCGAAGTACAAGGCCCGTTAATCCATGCAGACGATGGAGCCGGATCCGGAGATTGCCCAATGCCACGATCGTCAGAGCGGCACGGGTGCGCCATGGGCATGCTACGACGATCGGGAAGCCCCGCTTTCCACTTCCACATCCGCCTGACCGACGATCGTTGCAGACAATTTCAGAAGCAGCTCACAGGCCGCGTGGCCGGCGCGGCCTGAAGAGGATGACATTAGCTCGTTTGCTCCCGGACTGCTCACGGCAGAGCCGGCTGGAGATTGCCAGCAGCTGTTGTCATGCCCGATCATATGTAAACGAGGTCAGCAGGGTCGTAACGAAATTACTCGCCCTTTCCTTGACCAGGACTTCCGTCCATTCATCTGTCCCCCGCAGCCTCAGGTCCGTGTAAATGCTTTCCACGGCTGCCTCTTCGATACGCTTGATATGCGTCTTGAATGAAGCCTCGCCGCCGCCGTGATACATGTCTCTGATAACCATGCGCAGAATTTCCTGGATAGCGATCTGCCAGGCCGTATTGATCGACTGAAGTTCCTTCGTATCCTGTGCCATTGAAGCTTCCTTTGGTGTGAGTGAACTGTCAGCAAGCCTCTGGCCAATGCAGTTGGTGCCCCCCCAACCGCACAAGTGCATCTCCAGGGTGCTTCACGTTCAAGACAGTGCGATGCGGGGAAGTCTCAGCGAGGGCGATCTCCGAGCGCCGCCGATCAACTACGCTTGTTTTGCCTTGCGGTTGGCATACCTGCGATGCGAACCTTTTCGGCTCTCCCGGGTATGATTTTCGGCTAGCGCAGCAGCCAGTTGCTTCCATCTCAGGCGGCTCCGCTCATCGAGCTTCAGTCGCGTGCGCTCGAGGCGTCGAGCATCCCGCGCCGCAGCAACCGTCGTGCGCTCGGCCTTGCCTTGCCACCCCGATCGGGCTCGGCCACAGTCGTTGCGACACGATATGCGTTAAGCTGAGCTGACTTGGCCCCCGCAGCTTCGGCGCGCCGGTCTGAAAGCTCGTTATTTTTCATCCAAATGGGGGTGTGATAGCGGTCATCTGGCCTTGGCGCGTTTTGCAAGCAGGGCGGAGGTTGCCAACACGGGGTCATTGAGTTCCCTTGCAAGGCGCGCCTCACGAAGCCGTAAGGTCTTCGCCTCTCGGGACTTGGCAACGGAGTCGAGCTCTTCGACCGCCTTGTTCTTTGCGAAGAACTGCGTCTGGATACTGCCGAAGGCAATCTCCGCCTGTTGGCGAGATTTGCTGTAGGTCTCTGTCATCTTGGCTCCGATAGGGCAGGCTCGACGCGCGAGCGAAAGCAAAAAGGCCAGGCAAATCGCCTGGCCCCGAATTGATAACCTGCTTCCGGCAGTGCCAGTACATCCGTGGTCAAAGGAAAGCAGATATCGATTTAAGCGTTCTGAAGATTGCAGGCCGACATCTTGCCCGACTTGTTGTCGCGCTCGAGATCGAAACCAATCTTCTGGCCCTCGACGAGTTCGCGCATTCCGGCACGCTCGACGGCAGAGATGTGAACGAAGGCGTCAGCGCCGCCGTTGTCCGGCTGAATGAAGCCGAAGCCCTTGGTGGAATTGAACCATTTAACTGTGCCAGTGGTCATGATGAACCCTTTCATAGCAATATTGAAGAACCGCAGCGCCAAGCGATGCGGACGGGATAGCGATTTTTGAAAGGAAGTTCGTTCAGGCCGCGGTGCCAATCGCGCGATAACCAAGCTAGCAAGCAAAATTCGACAATCAGTCATATAACTGACCTAAGCCGCGTCGTCAACTATTAGTTTGTCGTTGATGTACACGTCATCTTTTAGTTGTTCTCGCCACCCCCTACACGTGATAGGGCGACCTTCTCGGAGAACATCGTGCTGTGAACTGCCGAAGGGCGTTCAGGAAGCAGGCCAGGGCTCAGGCAATCGTCGCAGATTCCGCAGCCGTCCGGGTCCATAAGCTGGCTTCGGCGGCAACACAGACAGATAAAGGAGCTCTGCGACGGCCCGCATCGTTGCGGCGGCAATATCTCGATTTCGTAACAGGAAGGTTCAACTGATGACGGGGCCATTTTTTTCACTCCTCTTACGCTCCCGCAATTGAGATAGGAACGGCAGTCCGCTCCTGCAAGCACCCAATGGAGCCGCACGAGCGGATGCCATAGTTCCTGCTAGTCTCGCGGTCAGGTCATGTGCCGGCGGGTGATGCCGGGATCGAGGCCGTCGCAGACGAGGGTGACGACGATCCGCGATCCGTCTGGAATATGCGGAGAGCGGCGGCTTCGACTCGCCGGGCGTGATCCCGCGGCGGTCACGAAGCGGCTGCCATAGTGCCGCGCCGCCTCGATTTCGGTAAGACGTGAGCTGCCGACGCACCAGATGGCGCCCGATAAACTGAAGATCAATGTCGATCAGCGTCAATTGCTGGTCGACACGAGCAACCGCGACGGTCTCGTCAAGGCCGGCGATACCGTCGAACCACTCGAACTGATTAAGGTCGGCCGAGATTGGCGAGCGCCACAAGTTCGATTTTCCGAACGCCAGCGATACGGACAATAGGCTTGGTCACCGCTTCGGTATCATCTACACTCTCGACGAACCAGCGAAGCGGTCTTCGATCGCCAGTGGTTCTCCGATCGGCGAGGTGAACGGTGTACCGGCACTGGGAACTGCCGATGCAGGCGACCATTGTTGTCGATCAGATGTCAGACCCGGCCGGCTGGTCCGCACCGAGCCTGCCGATGTCATCGACGCTGTTCGCAAACTCAACCTACGGGAGGCCGCCTGACCGAGCAAACCAGATCCCAAAACAGACGAGAATCGAGAATAGAGTGACTCACGACCACAATCACGACGACGACCAGCACCATCATGCGCAAGACCATTGGCGCGAGAATGGTGTCAAAGTCATTCCCGGCAATTCGCTCGATCCGAATACGGCGCAGACACCTGGCATGAACCGCGCCACCGCCGTCAGCAAGGCGCGCGCCGGAGCGGAGAAGATCTGGGCCGGCACCGTGACGATCCATGCCAATGCCAAGACCGGCGCTCACCATCATGGCGATCTCGAAAGCATCATCTACGTGGTCAAGGGCAAAGCCCGGATGCGGTGGGGAGAGGAGCTTCAGTATACGGCTGAAGCTGGTCCTGGCGATTTCATCTACGTGCCGCCATTCGTTCCCCATCAAGAAATCAACGCCAGTCGGGACGAGACCCTGGAATGCGTCCTCGTCCGCTCGGGCCAGGAACCGGTGGTCGTCAACCTTGATATCGAACCGGTCGAAAAGCCGGAAGAGGTCCGCTGGATTGATCCAATCCACCGCGAGTGATTGATCGGTAACGCGCATGGACGGAATAATGTCGAGGAGTTTCGCTTTGTTCGGTCATCCGCGCGCTTAAGACGCATCTCCAAGCTGACGTCAGTCTGCTCAGTCGAATCCGGCGATTCACTTGCGATCCATGGTGCTTTCGTACCTGATTTTGGTCAGCAACTCTCTGATTCCATCGCAATTTAAGTCCAACGCGTCTCTGCTTGCCTGCGAACAAGAGCTGATGATCGGCAGGAATAGATATTGCTTGGCAGCCTGGGTAGCGCTCAAATCGTTGCTTGACGCGAGGGACCTGAGGAGTAGTTAGGTCCTCATGCAATAGCCCGTCATCGCTGCCAAGCCCCTCACGGCCCCCCTTTTTTCTGAAGAGCCATCTATGCCTGAAAAAACTTCCCATCGCGGGCTCGTTGTGGTCGCGATCATGGCAAGCATGGCGATGATTGCCATCGAAGCAACGATCGTTTCGACGGCGATGCCGCAAATCGCCGCCCAGCTGGGGCAGATCAACCTCTATTCCTGGGTTTTCTCGTCATTCCTGCTGACGCAGACGGCGACAACCGTTGTATTCGGCAAGCTCGCGGATATTTATGGCCGCAAACCGATGATCCTCCTGGGTATCGGATTGTTCCTGTTCGCATCCGTGCTTGCCGGCTTCGCATGGTCGATGCCGTCGATGATTGCTTTTCGGCTGCTCCAGGGTATTGGTGCAGGATCGATTCAGCCCGTCGCCATGACGGTAGTTGCCGATCTTTTTCCCGGAAACCAGCGCGGCAAGGTCCAAGGCTACCTCGCAAGCGTGTGGGCGCTGTCGGCCGTCGTCGGCCCGCTCCTCGGCAGCCTGATCATTCACAATCTCCCATGGGCCTGGGTATTCTGGATCAACGTGCCGGTCGGACTTCTCGCCGCATTGGGGTTCATACTGTTTTTGCACGAGGAGAAGCGGAGCCGAGTGGTCTCTGTCGATGTGCTCGGCGCCGCACTTTTCGCCGTTTCGATTTCCTCACTGATGATTGCTTTGACGGAAATGGAAAGTGCCGTTTCCGGCCAAGCCATCGCTGCCCTCGTCGTCTTTATCGTCACTCTGGCCGCTTTCATCTGGCAGGAGCGTCGTGCCGAGGCGCCCATGGTCGCTCCGGACCTGTGGCTGAAACGGCCGATAGCGTTCGCAAATCTGGCGGTCTTTTTCGCAAGTATGTCGATCATGGGTCTGACGACCTTCCTTCCGATGTACGTGCAGACGGTTCTCAACCGCTCGCCTCTCGTGGCAGGTTTCGCGTTGACCATGTTGCTGCTGGGTTGGCCCTGCGGTGCAACGATCGCATCCCGTCAGTTTGCCCGCTTCGGTTTGCGACCCATCATGATCGCCGGCAGCGTCTGCATTCCGGCGGGCACGTGCCTGCTGGTTCTGCTGACGCCCTCGAGTTCGGCTGTCCTGGCTGGCACTGGGTCATTGGTGATGGGTTTCGGCATGGGATTGCTCAACATCTGTGCCTTGATCCTCACTCAGGAAAGCGTGAACTGGTCTGAGCGCGGCAGTGCTACCGCCTCGAACGTCTTCTCGCGCAACCTCGGTAGCACGCTCGGCGCAGCCGTGCTCGGTGCAGTACTGACATATGGCCTGGCGCACACCGCCAGCGGCCAGGCGATAACGCCGGAGCAACTGCGGGCGCTCTTGAATGGCACGGGTGCCGTCGTCGCTAGTGCAGAAGAGCTCCGGCTCGTCCTTCAGCATGCACTACATTCTACCTTCTTGGTCATGCTGGTGACTGCCTTATTGATCGTTCCAGCCTGCCTGTTTGTTCCGCGACCCTTGGAACGTCGGGAAATGCAGCAAGAGACCTGAGGCAGCGATCTCCGGTCGATCACGATCCGAAAAGACGCCACCTGTGGCGAAGTTTCCGCCATCGCAGGAACGCCCGAATGACGATTGACGACGGGATCTTCTTATGGTCGCCAACAGTCCCGCGCTTCGTGACCGGTGCGTTCGAATCCAGAAGAAAGGCGACCAACTTGCTTGAAGCCTTCGCCTCTAATTCGGGGTTATCATCAGATGAAAGAAGCCCCTGCTCTCCTCCGGCAAAGGTCTGCGTATCGACGACCACGGAACCGCTGAAGACGTAAAAATAGAGGTCCCGGCCTTGCTTTTGCGGGAACTTCACCCGTGCGCCCGAATCCAGCCGCACGTCGAAGAAGTCGATCGCGTTACGGACATAAAATGGCGCCTCCTCCCCTTCCGGACCGACCAGGTGCCGCCAGGAGTTTGCCGCCGTCACCGGGATCGGTCCGTGCTGGATCTTCGGCTCGAGATCGGCCGCCCGAGGGCGAACAAATATCTGCAGCATCCGCAGAGGTGGATCGGATGCCAGCGTCTCTTCGGAATGCCAAAAGCTTACTCCGGCATTCATCACCATGAGATGATCGCGATCGATTACCAGTCGGCCACCGGCCTTGTCGTTGTGACGCATGACGCCTTCGGGCACCCAGGAAATGATTTCGTCGTTCTTATGCTCGTGCATCTCGATCAGGCGACCAGGATCGAGGATGGATTCAACGACCATGGCGAGAGGGCCTTGGCCATGATCGGTCGGCTTCGGATTCAGCCACCCCGGCATGTTGAGGTGCGCGACGAAACCTCCCGTTTCCCGTACCACGAACGTCCGTTCGCCCTTGCGCAGCATCGCATCCTCCATGCCTGTAAGGCAGTGACGGCACAGGTCCACTAGCTATCCACCAAAGGAGGTCGATGTCTACGATCCATGGGGACCTCTGCGAACAGCAAACTTTCGGAGGGTTGGCGCGTTAACATCGCGCATTGCGACGGACAGGGAACGCCGATGACCAAAGAATTTCGATTTGATGTACTTGCCAAAGGCGGGTATGCGGCGCGCGGCGTGGTCTTTCTCCTTGTGGCAGGGCTCGCCCTCTTCTCCGGCATGGAGGGGGGCCGACCAGAAACGAAGTCCGCGCTTTCAACGCTCCTTGGCCAGCCGCTCGGCCGCGTCTGGGTCGGATTGATTGGCCTCGGTCTGCTAGGATTTGTTGCCTGGAGGTTGGCCCAGTCCCTAGCGGATAGCGACGGCCACGGGAGGGACGGAAAGGCTTTGGCGATCCGGGCCGCGCTCCTCGGCAGCGCCATCACCTATCTCGGGCTAGCCGGATACGCACTTGGGAATGCCTTGTTCCTGGGAGGAGGTAGCGAGGGTTCCGGTGAGAAGGGTCTGGCAGGATGGATTATGTCGCAGCCGTTCGGTTCCTACTTTGCGATCGCCGTTGGGGCTGGCTTGGTCATCGGCGGGATCGTGACGGCTGTGAAGGGCATCACCAGGAAGTTCGAGCGCTACGTTCAGATACCTGATAGCAAGCGTATCGTGACATTGGTATGCATCTACGGTCTCGTCGCTCGCGGCGTAGTGTTTGTGGTTACCGGCGTACTTTTCGCATATGCAGGTTTCCGAGTGGATCCGGGACAAGCCGGAAGCATGGGTGATGCCCTGGAATGGCTCCTCCAGCTTCCGTTAGGATCCTTCCTCTACATCGCCGTCGCCTTTGGGTTGGCAGCTTTCGGAATATACAATCTTGTGGAGGCACGGTACCGCGTCATTTCTGGTCTATCGTTGGCGGACGCTAAGCGTTCGATCTCGATTGCGGGCTCCTGATAGTACTTTCCCGGAGGTCGGCTCCCATAACTTTGTCCATAGTTATTCTTCCTTGCCGCAGTCGGAGTGTGTTTCGGCATAGCGTTTGACCCCACCGTATGAATTGGACATTGACCCCGACAGCCCGCTTAAATCTGCAATCGAACAAATGAGATATCCTACTTCCGCCAGGGTCAATGTTCTGGGCCGAAAGGGGTCAAACTTCTGGGAAAATTCACAAGCAAGCATGTGACGAAGAGGAGCATACGGCTGCAGGAATCTAGGAAGATTTCATCGAGATGGAGAGTGGCGGTCGACCCGGCGCGGGCGAGAGAACGTTTTAAGGAGGCCTGTACGGGCGCACCTATGTCGGATGCAAGTGCGCCAAGCTTCACAGCGCTATACCGTTCCGGCGCCCTGCTTATAACTGAGACCTCTTGCCGCGATATGTCTTTGGTGGCGGCAGAGCTTCGTGTGCTTGCGCCAGCGTCTCCAACCAAGCTGCCAGACCCTCTGGAATTTCCTCGTTTCCCGCTTCAAGCGCCTCGATCCATGACAACTCGCATTGAAGCGCGGACGCAATGTTGATCGGCGTCCAACGGATGTGCAGAAGGCATTCGGAAAATCGTTCGGGTGTCATGGTTGCGGACATTTTCTGGCAAGTGATTCCGGTTCGCGCACAGTCGCACAAAGGTTGTCGGAGTCAATCGCGCATCATCTAAGAGCGAAGTTACCTCACGCGGCGCAGATTGCCCTTGTTTCACGCAACCCCTAATCCAAACCGGAACTCAATGCCCCTCACCGGCTTCAGCTCGAAGGCCCGGTTCGGCGGGCCTTCGGTCCATTCGGCGCCGCGGAACGGGAACTCGTGGCTGCCAGCCTTGGCCAACTCTCGAGACGGTACTTTCTGAAGACAAGCTCCTGGGCGGTGGGCATAGGCGAGATTGTGGCAACGTGTCCGGCGGCTCGGCTTCGCGTCCTAGCGAGGGCGCATGCGTCCGCGTCCGAGATGATACGACGTGCGCCTCGCGACATTCCATTCCGCCATAGAGTCGCTGAAAGCCGTTGCTCGGCGAAGTCCACAACGACTGCCGGCGGGTATCATTATATTATCGGCTGCGGCCGACGCTTTGCAGACCCTCGGCAACGTTCTAAAATCCCGGTAAAAGCCCGAGACGATCGAGATCGGCCATCGCCTCATGGGGTTCGCCAGTTGCCGCCGATATCACGGAGACCGGATGCTGACGACACGTCGAATGCTGGTGCAGGCCTCCCTAGCTGTGATGGCCGCAATAAATTTCCCGCCGCTCTTGGCACATTCCCAGGATCAGCGGCCTGTCGCGCGCCGCATCCCTTCGACGGGCGAGGCGATTCCGGCCGTCGGACTTGGGACTTGGATCACCTTCAATGTCGGCGACGATCCGACGCTTAGGGACGAATGCGCGGACGTCATCGCAGCCTTCTTCGAGGCTGGCGGACGCATGATCGACTCTTCGCCCATGTACGGATCATCGCAGCCAGTCATCGGCCATGGCCTGCAAAAGCTCGGGCAACCGGCGGCGCTTTTTTCCGCGGAGAAGGTCTGGACGTCCGCGGGCGCTGACGGTCCAAGCCAGATCGAGCAATCCCGCCGTCTCTGGGATGTGCCGCGCTTCGACCTCATTCAGGTCCACAACCTCCTTGCCTGGGAGGCGCATCTGCAAACCCTGTTCGCAATGAAGGCGGCTGGCTCCGTGCGCTATGTCGGGATTACGACCTCCGAAGGGCGCCGTCATGATCTTGTTGAACAGATCATGCGGCACGAAGCCATCGATTTTGTGCAACTCTCCTATAATATCATCGATCGCGAGGCGGAAGAGCGGATCCTGCCGCTGGCGGCCGAACGTGGAATTGCCGTGATCATCAACCGGCCCTTCCGGCAAGGCGCGCTGACTAGCCGGCTCGACGGCGAACCTATGCCCGAATGGGCGGCCGAACTAGGTGTATCGAGTTGGGCTCAGTTTCTCCTGAAATTCATTCTCTCCCACCCGGCCGTCACCGTCGCGATCCCAGCAACGACCCGTGCCGACCATGTGCGTGAGAACGTCGCGGCGGCGACAGGCCCCTTGCCAGATGCCGCCACTCGCGAGCGCATGGTTGCCCATGTGCAGGATCTTTGATGTCGGAATGGTGGACCTACAGCCTTGAGGATTTTCTGCTCTTTTCGCCACGCGTCTACTGGCGGATGTTCGAGTTGCACAATGCGATCCTATGGCCGCTACAGGTGCTCACACTGGCTTCCGGCTTTGCAATGGTTACCCTTATCGTGCGACAGTCTTCTGCCTCCGGGCGCTTCGTCGCGCTCGTTCTCGCGATCCTTTGGGCCCTCGTCGGATGGTCTTTTCTATGGAACCGTTACGCGACCATAAACTGGACCGCCGCCTACGTCGCACCCGCATTTGCCGTTGAGGCCCTCCTGCTCTTCGTCATCGGCACGCTGCTTAACGGTCTTGTCTTTTGCCGGCGCGGACCCGCCGCCTGGACGGGATATGCGCTTCTCGCCTTCGCGCTCGCCGGGCAGCCGCTGCTTGCGCCGCTGCAGGGACGGGTCTGGACCTCGTCCGAGATCTTTGGCGTCGCGCCCGATCCGACAGCGATCGGAACGTTGGGCTTTCTGCTTCTCGCCCGCAGCAAGTTCTTACCTCTGCTCCTTCCGATCCCCCTCCTCTGGTGCTTCTTGAGCGGCCTAACCCTCTGGAGCATGGGAGCGCCGGAGGCATGGGCATCTTTTGCGGCCGTAGCGCTCACGCTTGCAGCCTGCATCGGAGCGATCATCGACCAGCGACAACCGACCGCGTGATTATTGCGATGCCGCTGCGTGAAGGAAGGCGCTCTCCGGCACCGCCCGCCAGTGGAGAGCGCCTTCTGCAAGCCACTGCCGCGACAGCTATGCGGAGATGTTGGCGTGATCCTCTCGGAGCGCGGATCGTCGATAGTGATATCTCTGCCATCCAGGCCACCCGGTTTGTCCGGGCAACCGCCAGGAGATAGGTAGGCTCACGATCCGTCGAATCGCTCAAGCATCCTTACAAGCTGAACATTCTGCAAATGCAGCTTTTGCGCTAATTGGATTCTCAGTTGCGTGATCTCCTCGTCCAGGCTTGCCACCTCATCGAAGAAAGCCTCTCGAGGGGACGAGGATTGCGCGCTTTGATCACTGTTTGCGATGGTAGCGCTCCCCGAAACCATGTCGGCGCGGGTTCTCTTCGGGCGGCGTTCTGGCCGCTTTGTCCGCGGTTTTCGTGGAGATTTTTTACTTGGCTTGCTTTCCGGCACCAACGCATGCGCATCGGCACCGGGTCGGCTAATCTCATGACGAGTGGGCCTCTGGACCTCTTCCCCATCGTTTGGCGGCGAGATTGCCTGGGGAACATCGAGATCGCTGTCGGGTTCATCTGAAGTCGTCGTTGCCACTAGATCAACAGCAGGATTCTCATTGTGGTCAGGACGAACAGATACTTCCGTTGAGTCTGACGAAAGCGCCGAGGCGTGTCGTACGCCGCTTTCGCTCGCCTCGGTATCAGCATCATTCCCAACCGAACTCTCTCGTGTTTCTGTCGGCCGTCTTCGCGACGCTAATTGAGCAAGGAATTTCCATGGTGTTTTCATAGTGCTTCAACCTCGAGCAATCCGCAGCAGGGCGTTGCCGCAGCTTTAGATCCGGGCTCGCGACTGGGGCCGGCGAGTTTTTCTACCGTCGATCGCCCAATCGCTCCCACCCTAGTCGATCAGACGAGCCCGAGCCGCTTGCGCAGATCGGTATTTTCCGCGCGAAGCTTATCTGCCAGGGTTTTGCGAAGCCTTTTATTCTCTTCTTCAAGCTGAGTAAGATCTGCCATCTCATCGAGAGCTGGTAGCGGCGTCTTGGCTGTTTGCGCGATTTGCTTTGGCGTCCGCTTTCTACCGGTGTCCTTGATGGCGTCCTTGCTCGTGCTCTTGCCAGTGATTTGCGTTTCTTGGGGCGTCAGCTTTGCCTGCCCGGCACGCTTCCTGCGACCACTCGGCAGCTGCGCAGTCTTCCCAAGTGATGCAGCTACCGTTGCTCCGGCAGAGGCCTTCTGGTCCCGTGGTGCGCGCGGCTTTTTAGGCGCCGGCACTTTTGCCGTTGCATCCTTCTCTGCGACTTCGGTAATGGAGCCCGTATTGTTCTCGTCAGCCATCAGTTATCTCCCTCTGTAGGCAAGAGTTCTTTTGAGCTGAGTGAAAGACGGAGTCAACATGAGCGCGCCATGGATAGCTCACGCTGAGACGCGGCGCCAACGCTCGTATAAGAAGATTGGCGAAGCAGCTAACGCTCCCGCGCTCGCCTTGAGCGTATTCGAACCACGGGCAGCGATCTGAATTGAGCTTGAGTAACGCCGCCGATTTATGCGCGTTGCTCTCAAGTAGCTTGATCGAGGTTTCGAATTCAGTGTGCCCGGCTGCCAATAGCATGAGCCAGTTTTGCGTATGCGGCGGGAACGGGGCTTAAACCTCTTTCGACGCAGGAGAGGTGCGGGCTAGCTTGCCCTCTTCCGCCTTGTAGAAATATTGGCTGGCGACCAACCATCCCTTCAGCGGCCGCAAGGGCGGGATACAAGTAGCCAGCATAAAGGGACCGGTGACCAGCAGATGGACCCACAAGGGCGCGCTGTACTGGATCTCGAGCCACACGCCGAGCAGGACACTTGGCACGCAAGCGAAGCAGATGACGAAAAATGCGGGACCATCCGCCGGATCGGCGAAACCGTAGTCGAGGCCGCAGACTTCGCATTCGGGCCTAATTTTCAGAAAGCCGTTGAAAATGTGCCCCTGGCCACAGCGCGGGCATCGTCCTTTGAGCCCGGTTGTCGTCGGCGGAATTGGTGGCCACTCCGTTTGCATGACGAACGATCCTTATACAGTGCATGCACGTATGCATGTATTGACTGAATTCATTGACTGCATTCAAAATAAGTACATTTCTCCAATTGGTGCGATATGGCATATTGCCGCGGTGCTCTCACTTCGGATCAATTGACATGCGGAACAACCTAGAAGAAGGACGCCGCGAGTTCAGGCGAGCCTTCGAGTGCGTGCCCCATGAATTCAAGACTACCCCGCAGCTTTTCGCGGTCGATAGGGCCACCAAGGCAGACGCGCACCGCTTCCAGCGCCTGACCTTCGACCGTAAATGCATCGCTGGCAACGACGCCAATGCCCGAGGCGCGCATGTGGCTACCGAAGGTCGACCGCGTCCAGCCGTTCGTCAGCGGCAGCCAGATGTTGAAGCTGATGGGATCGCCACGATAGCTACCGGGCGGAAGGATGGCTGCGACCAGTTCCTGGCGTGCCGCTGCCTCCTTGCGGATGAATCGAAGGATGGCATCGGCGGTGCCATCCTCGATCCACCGCGTGGCAAGCGCCATGTTGAGCGGCGACGCCATGACATTGTTGGCACGCATGGCACTGACGAAGGGCCAGATCGCCTTGGTATCCGGTGCAACGACATAGGCCAGCCGGAGCCCGGCGCCGATGCATTTCGCCAAGCCGCCGATATGCCAGGTGAGGTCCGGCGCCATTGCTGCAAACGGCGGCGGCGCATGCAGCGGAATGAAGCCATAGGCGTCATCCTCGATGATCGGGACGTGATATTTGCGCGCCACCGCGCAAATCTCTTCGCGCCGCCGCTCTGGGATAGTCAGGGTAAGCGGATTCTGCAGGGTCGGGTTGAGATAGAGCCCCTTGGGTTTCATTCTCTCGCAGGCTTCGGCAAAGGCGTCGGGCAAAATGCCGTCAGCGTCCATCGGCAAACCCGAAAGATTGAGACGCAGTTGCGCCGCAATCGAGCGGATGCCGGGATAGGTGATGCATTCCGACAGGATGGTTTCAGAGGGCTTTGCCAGCAGGCCGCAAATCGCCAGCAGCGCCGGGTGAGCGCCGGGCGTCACGAAAATACGCTCCTGCGAAGGGACAAGGCCGCGACGGCTGAGCCAGGCGGCTGCAGCCTCCTTGTCCATGCCCGAGCCGCCAAATCCCTGATAGCGCAGAAGCGGGATAAGGCTGGAAGTCACCGCCGA
This sequence comes from Rhizobium sp. 007, assembly GCF_015353075.1. NCBI lineage: Bacteria > Pseudomonadati > Pseudomonadota > Alphaproteobacteria > Hyphomicrobiales > Rhizobiaceae > Rhizobium > Rhizobium sp. 007. Next base: position 1,901,272 of record NZ_CP064188.1, read on the forward strand.
GATGCACTCGCGCATCCGCGTGATCAATTCCGGATCGGTTGGCTCCGGCGGCATATTCATCGAAAGGTCGATTGCAGACGTACGGCGCGGATCCGGGGCGGTGTCGGACCCAAAGCCCCGGCGCTCCTTGTCGGCCCCGCCAGTGACGAACGTGCCGCGGCCAACGTGCGAATCCACCAGGCCGCGCTTCTGCGCCTCGGCATAACCACGCGCGACGGTGGTGAAATCGATATGCAGATGTTTCGCCAACTCGCGCTGCGGCGGCAGACGATCACCGATGGCCAGATGACCGCTGCGCAAATCCCTCTCGATAAGGTCGGCGATGGCCATGTAGCGGGGGCTGTTGCTGCGGCTGAGGTCGGGTCGCCAGTCTTTCATCGGAATATCGCCATGTCCTTCTTCATCGACATTGACTGTATATTGTTGCAACTTCCCTCTGTCACGAAGAATGTCTCAAACTCCGATGCGAATGTCGGCCAGTTCAGCCCACTCAAGCGATTGGCAGCCGAGACGCAGAGCCACCCGCCGCCACGGCTTGCAAAAATTGGCCGCTTGCTGAGCGCGGCCACGATCGGCGCCGGCCACATCTGACCTTGCCAGTTCAAAACACTTATAAGGAAGAGAAAAGCCGCCCAGAGGAGCGGCTTTCAGGTGCGCGATGATAGCGGTCAGGCGTGGCGGGCCTCGCGTGAAATCGCTCCATCGAGATTGGCGATCTGATGCTCTATCACGTGATAATGAAACGGGGATATCATGCCGTCGCTCAGAGCCATCTGGATGGCTTGCCTGTGGATCGCGGCTTCTTCCGAACGGAGATCACGAACTTCAGCGGCGCTGAGCAGCCTTCGGCCCCTGTCAGCCGCGATACGGCCGTCGGCGGCACGGATCTCAGCAAGTATGGTGTGCAATCGGCTGTCGGGGATGAACATCGGCATTGGATCCACCAGCGGGTCATCGTCGCCGGGCTCGGTCCGAACCCAATGATCGCGACGATCATGCTCGCCGGCGCGCACACCGTGCGAATTACGGGAAGCATGGGACGCAGCGAAGGCGGTTGCTAGTGGGACAGATATAAGGATGGCGGTGAGCGCCGTCTTGACGATCAAAGAGCGCATTTTGCATCTCCCGAATTTGGAGGACGATTGTCTTTTCATCCTCCCGTCTGCAGTGTCGTCCAGTTCCGTCGTGTCGCGGTGGTCACTCATCGCCGGCGGTTCTCGACCTGCAGCGAGACAGGATAGAACCTTGTCAGCGAGACCTGTAATTAACAAAAGATAATTTTTGCCGCTTCTGGACGTTCCGCAATCCAGCCTACCTTTGCGTCATGGCGGTGGAATAGTGGCGGAGAGTGGCGAAGGCTCTGCCCGCCATGACAGAAATGACCAAGAAGTGCCCCCCTGACACGGACTCGTCGCGCACAGTGCCCGACCTCGACCGGCACTCGCGCCAGTATTTCGATGTCCATCAGATCTGGACTCATGCCGACTATGGTGTCGCAACGGCTTCAAAGCGCGAGCTCGCCGAGGCGAGCCGACAGCACAAGGAGCTAAAGTTTCGGGCGCCCGATCATCGATACGACCGGCCATGCCTGCAACCTATCGGCTGGTGCCGAGCGCCGACGTGCACAAGCGGCTGGAGGCGGACTACGAGCGCATGTCTGCCATGATTTTGAAACTCCGCCCACGTCCGACGAGGTGTTTTCGAGCATTCAAGAGCTGGAGAAACGCCTGAATGACGGCTCCGCCGCGAAGGCATGGTTGACGAGTGTGTTTCGGCATAGACGTTCGCCGTCTGCATTGAACATTGACCCCAACAGCCCGCTAAATTCAGCAATCGAAGAAATGAGATACCCTGCCTCCGCAAGGGTCAATATTCTGCGCCGAAAGGGGTCAAACTTCCGAGCATTTTTCTCATGCGAGGCATACAATTGGGGAAAAGTATCGAGTGCAGTGGCGGTGGATCCATTTGGTCAGCCATGTTCTCTCGGCCATTTCCGCAGGGATCACGAATCTGGGGAACTCGTAGAGCAACGGACTCATGGTTAAGTGCATCGCCTCATTTCCTCGCCGATCCATGATCGGAAATGCTTCACCTGGATCTTAGTGGCACTAGAGGAGGCAGTCAGCACCCTGTAGCAGTAGGACGACGGAACGAACAGATCGGCAGCCATAACAAGTCTGCCCGCCAAAATGTCGTCAGACGCGATCGCTGCAGATACCAGTGCCACCCCGTCACCCGAAACCGCCGCCTGGACGAGCAACCCAGCATGGCTAAAGGCTCGGGTGAAAGACAATGTCTTCCCAAGCATGCCCCGCGCTTCCAGCAATAGCATCCAAGGGTGCGTTGAACCTTCATAGATTATTGGAAGGCCATCTATGTCATCGATCAAGAGGTCCGGGCGCCCTGTCCTTTCAAGAAGGCTTGGGCTCGCGACCATCACGAAGCGATCCGGGAACGTCAGGTCGTCTGCCGCGTGCGGTTCATACCTGGCATGTCGTACCACGACGTCACATTTGCCCGAGTTCAACGGTACCGGTTCATCTGTCGCCTCCAGCCTAAAGTCGACCTCTGGATAGGCGAGGTTGAAGCGCGGAAGTCTTGGGATGAGCCATTTCATTGCGAATGAATGAGTCGTCGAAACCCGTAGCACCCGGTCGCCGCCGCCATCAGCAAGGTCGTTTATTTTCTGGTCGAGTAGCAGAACTGCCTTGGCAACAGTCTCGGCAAGTTCTTTGCCCTTATCGGTAATCGTCACGCCGCGCGGGTGCCGCTCGAACAGGGGGAAGCCCAGCGTTTGTTCAAGAGTCTTGATCTGCTGGCTCACGGCAGCCGGCGTCTTATGAAGTTCAAGCGACGCAAGCTTGAAGCTCTGCCAGCGCGCGGCGCATTCGAAGTCAATAAGTCCCGCCAGGCTGCGCATTTGTCAGTCCATAAAGACATAGAAATTCTTATTCATTGGCTTAGTATTTGTCGGTTGCGCAGTCAACAGATGCATGGGAATCAAGGATTAATTCAGGAGCTACAACCACCATGCAAAAAAATGCCTTAGTCATTGGCGGAACCCGTTTTTTCGGCCGGCTGTTGGTAAGGCGGCTTCTCGAAGCTGGCCTCAACGTAACCGTGGCGACCCGGGGGATCACCTCGGACGACTTCGGGTCTACCGTTAGCCGCGTCACGGTGGACCGGCGCGACGAAGATGCCATGGACCGTGCTTTCGCTGGAAGAGGAGACTATGACGTCATCTTCGACCAGATGTGCTACAGTCCGCTCGACGCTCGGATATCGGAATCTGTCTTCGCCGGGAGAGTGGGCCGTTACATCATGGCGTCGACCATCGAGGTCTATGCGCAATTGCTCTGGGCCAAAAAAGCGCCGTTCGACGAAGATCTCATCGATCTAAGCAACGAGCGCACAAATCCCGATTTTCCCTGGCGCGACGAGACATACTCCGAAAGCCTCTACGGGGAGGCCAAACGCGCTGCTGAGGTTTGGTTTCATCAGTCTGGCATATTGCCGGTGGTCAGCGTTCGGATCGGGCATATTCTGTCTGGGCCGGACGATTTCACCGGCCGGCTTCGAAGCTATGTTGATCGGGTATCCAGCGGCCGGCCGCTCTTCTATTCGATCAACAAGGGCAAGAGTTCGTTTTTCAATCCCGCCGGAATTGCCGACTTTCTTTACTGGGCTGGGCAGCAGACCTTTACTGGTGCGATCAATGCATGCGCGAACGGCACGTTGACGGCTCTGGAGATACATCAAGCCGTCGCATCAGTCATGGGAAGAGAGGCTCAATCGGAGTCCATGACCGGGATTAGCCGCGCCGCAGTACTCAGTCCATATGACTTCCCGGCCGATTACGCGATGTCGAGCGCGAGGGCTATTTCTCTCGGCTACAAAGCGCCAGATGTTTCCCAGTGGTTGCCCGGTGTTATTGCCGCACAGCTCGAGCACGGACGGTAGGCCCAGCATGTTCGCAATGGAAACGATCGCTTCGTTCGTGCTTGCCTCTAGCCTCGTAATCCTCGTGCCAGGCCCAGCAACCTTCTATGTGATGGGACAGGCCGGACGGGGCATTGCCGCCGCCGCCGGAGGCATTGCGGGAATTGTCGTTGGCGACATAGTCCTTATTACATGTGCAGGCCTAGGTTTTGCGGCCCTCGTCGCCCAATGGCCTTTTCTAATTGATGCAATCAAGGTCCTTGGATCAGCTTATGTAGCCTACATCGGAATAGGGCTGATCAGGCAGGCGTTGAGTTCCCAGGGCAGCATGGACAAACGCGGTCAAGTTGTTCCGCCTCGGCACCAATTTGCCAAGGGAATTGCGCTGACGCTTTCCAATCCCAAACCGATTATATTTTTCGCAGGCTTCTTTCCCGCATTTCTACCGCTCGGCCACCAGCCAACCTTACTGGGATTCTATGCGTTGGGCGCGATTTTTCAGATAGTTAATTTATGCTACTTTGCTGCGTTGACGCTCTTGGTCCGGCTCTTCAGCCGGAGCCTCTCAAGGGCCGTTTTCCAGGGAGCGACCCTCAATCTGCTGAGCGGCATCGCCTTGCTAATTTGCAGTGGCATCCTCCTCGCTACCCTTCTGTGAGCTGAAGCAAGTTGGACGAAGTGAGAGATCCGATGCGCCGAATGCGATCACAGCCTAGTGGAACACCGCGAGACTTGCGTAATTGCATTTCAGCGAGGCTGTATGTGCAGATGAACGCTTCGAACCTGTCGCCTGGGAGGGTGGGGCGCTTCGACGCTATCTCGACGTCTCCGGCCCGAGGCGCGACATAAAGTTCGGCCGCGCATATCGCGGCCGATCATCGTTAGTATCCCGTCATTTCCAAATAGCCATGCCCCCCAGCACTTCCGTTGAATGAAATTGGACCTTCCCAATAGGGCGTGGTAGTCGCCATCCATGCATGGTCGTTCAAAGGGCTAGTCGTGACGTCGAAGCCGCGCTCGGGGATCCGGACGCGCCATGCAACCGGGACATCCCGGTCGCCGACGCGTGCTGTTCGCAAAGGGGTTATCTGCAGAGATCCAGGCGGCAGAGGGGTAGGCTTGCCATCCGACGAAATCCAGTTCGCCGACGTGTAGCCGCCGCGGCCGTCGCGGAGCCGAAACGCCATGACCTTTTCGCCGGAATCCAGGTGGAGCGAAAACCACTCCCATCCGGTCTGATCCTTAGCGAGGGGCTGCGAAGACCATTCCCGATCAAGCCATGCCTTGCCGCTGACCCGGACGGTCTTGCCGGCAATGTCGAGAGAACCCGACACCTCATAGAATGGCTGCGAGTAGTAGTAGCTCGCCTGCCTTTCGGCCGACTTCACCGAATAGCCTTGGTCTCCCTGCAGCACGAGAGGACCGCTGGCCCAGAGTTCGAGCGTGTAGGCGAAATCTTTTCCGGTTGCGTGCAGGCTAACCTTGTCTAGCTGGTCGGCGCCCGGTTTGGGCAGGCCTTTCATTTCCCAATCATCGATCCAGGCAGAAAAGGGTACGGCCACGACACCTGCTTGGCCGACCCCTCCGCGGGCGAGTTTTTCAGCCAAGAGATGCCGATCTTTCGCGGTGATCGCGGCATGGCCCATCCAGACTTGAGGATCGGACCAGCCGCCCTCGGTCTTCGGCGCCAGGGCGGCGCGGAAAAGCGTCCATTGTACGCCGTACTGCGTCCCGTCCTCACTCTCAAGGTTTGCAGTAATGTACCACCATTCGATGCGGAATTCAGGATGGGGGCCGTGATCTGCCGGAAAGCGGAGTTGTATGCCGGGGCGTGGAACAGCGAAGCCCTCGGCGGTCGAGCCCAGTCCGGCAAACCCTTGCGAAATAGCGGCGGCAGGAACGGAGATTGCCGTGGCTACGAAAACAAAGGCGGCCAGAAGACCTCTAGCGTTCATTGGCAAATACCCTCAGCAAATCCGATGGCGCGACCGTCGCCAGCCGTCGGAGTGGAATAAAGACAGACAGGATCGCCGCAGCCAGCGCCACCAACCCTAGGACGAGCCAGTCCATCGGAAAAATCCGCAACGGCAGCCGCCAGCCGAAAGCCTCGACATTGACAATCGACAGCAGCACCCAGGCAAGCGCAAGGCCGACGGGGACCGCGGCAACGAAGGTCGCGAGCCACAACGCCAGAGTGCGCAGCACTTCGAGCAAGGCAAGATCGCGCCGCCTGATCCCCATCGCCCAGACAGGTGCAAGCTGCGGCAGCCGAATGCCCGACAAGGTCAGCAGGCTGGAGAACATCGCAAAACCTGCAACGCCGAGGGTGAAGAGATTGAGCATGCCAGTCACGGCAAACGTCTGGTCGAAGACCGCCTGAGATTGCCGCTTTAGGGAAGCCTGGTCGATGATGTTTTCAGAAGGCAGACCGAATTCGGTCGTCAGGCGTTCCTTCAGCGCCGGGGCGTCGACCGGCGGAACACGCACGCCATACCTCAGCTTTGGAACGTCAGTGTAATGTGCCGCCAGGGCTTCGACGCCGACGATGACCTGTCCTTTTGGATTGCCGTAGTCGGAATAGACCCCGACGACCGGGAGTTTCCATTCGCCGGGTAAGACCAGACTATCGCCAATTGCGAGCCCCTTGCGACGCCAGAGCTGCTCGTTGATGAGCGCCCCTTGCCCTGCGGCGACCTGGTCCCAGACATTGATCGTGCCCGACAGGAGCGGCCAGTTGTTGCGATAGGTCGGATCGCCTGCTGCCGCGCCGAAGATCTGCAGCCTGTCTCCAAGCACCTCACCCTCGACGCTCCAGATGGGAAGAACCGACGTCGAATGGTCCAGCAGCCATGTCCGCAAGCGCATCGCTTCGTTCTCCTCTCGCGCCGTGACGTAAAGCTCGGCCGCCAGCCGTTGGTCGAGCCAGCCGATGAAAGTCAGGCGGAAGCTGGAGACCATCGTGCCGACACCGACATTGGCGGCGAGCGCCAAAAGCAGCGCCATCAGGGCCAGGCTAAGCCCAGGCAGCTGTTGCCGCGTATCGGCCCAGAACCACGTGACGAGCACGCGTGACGAGTTTCTCTGCATGATAGCAAGAAACGCCGACAGCATGCCCGGCAGCATCAGGGACGCTCCGAGCAAGAGGCAAGCCAGGACCGCGAAGCCCGCGATCAGCCCGTGTCCGACACTCGCCAAAGTGGCCGATGTGATCAGCAGAGCCAACCCGCCCAAAAGCTGCAATCGGATACCGATTGCCGTCGCACGGGCCCAGGCACGAGGCTGCGCTGCAGCCAGCAACGGCATGCGCCGGACCCGCCAGAGGCTTTGGGCCGACGACACGATCGTTCCGCCGATCGCTATTCCCAGCCCTGTTGCCCACCATTCCGGCCGGATGGTCAGCGCACCCGGGACGCTCGCCCCATACAGCCCCTTAAGGGTTGCCGCTACACCGGGGAGCAACAGGGAGGCCACGAAATATCCGATCACGACGCCGATAAGCCCGGAAAGGAAGGCCAGCGTCAGAAGCTCCGTCATCAGCAGGAGGTTTAGCGACGACATGGAAAGCCCGAGAGAGCGCAAGGTCCGAAAGGTCGCTCTGCGCTGCTCGAACGCCAGGCCGATCGTCGCGTAGACGATGAACAGACCGACGGCAAACGCGAGGAAACCGAATGCCGTGAGGTTGAGGTGGAAGCTGTCGGTGAGCTGGGCGACATCCGGCCGGTCGCCCGGTGGCTTGACTGCGACCTCGGGTGCGAGAGTGTCAAGCGAAGGCAGATTCGGTCGCTGTTCCGGCGCAACGACGAGACGACTCAACTCACCGTGTCTTTCGAGAACCTGCTCGGCGACGGCGATATCGGTGAACGCGGCTCCGTCCGGCAGGTCCGGCGACACCTCGACCTGCATCTGCGTTTGCCCCTCGAGCTTCAGGGCGGTCGCCTTGGAAACCACGAGGGTACCCGGATCCACCATGGAGGCAGCCAGGTCATTCCATTCCCCGGTTTTAAAGCCCCGCGCCTGCGCTGGCATCGTCAACGGATCACTGCCGATAAGCCGCACACGGACATTTCCGAAGCGATGGTCGCCTTCGATAATGGGCGAGACATTCCAGCCTGCCCTTCTCAATTTGGAATACGTGCTTAGGGGAACGGAATGGCCGTTACTCGGTACGAGTTGCGTCAGTTCATTCTGGTCGAGCACGGAGGCTGCCCGGGCATAACTCGCCCGTGCCTCTGCGTTGATCGCCTGGACACCCGACCAAAGCGCGGTTGCCAATGAAAGACCGAGGATAAGCGTAACAAGCTGAAGAGGCCGACGCCGCCAATGCGAAACGAGAGCCGTTGCGGCGGTCCAGAGCATCAGGCGATCCTTCCGCCACTGAGATGAACGCTGCGGTCGAGCACCTGTGCCAGCCTCGAAGAATGCGTCACCATCAACAGCGCAGCACCTGCACTCTTCGTCAGCGACAGCATGATGCCGAGCACCGCGTCCCCGGTCGCTTCGTCGAGATTGCCGGTCGGTTCGTCGGCGAGAACCAGGGGCGGCCGCGCGGCAAGCGTTCTGCCGATCGCCACCCTCTGCTGCTGGCCGCTGGAAAGCTGCTCGGGGTATCGGGCGAGAAGTGCCTCGATGCCAAGATTTTCTACGAGCTGCCGCTCCCAGGTAGGATTGTGCCGGCCAGCAAGCTTTGCATGAAAGGAAATGTTGGCCGCGACATCGAGCGACGGAATCAGGTTGAACTGCTGAAACACCAACCCGACCGCCGAACGTCGATACTGGGCCCTTTCCCGATCATCCAGAGCGGCAATATCTCGGCCCGCTGAAAGGATCTGTCCGACATCGGGATAGTCAAGCCCGCCGACAAGGTGAAGCAGGGTGCTCTTTCCGCTTCCGGACTCCCCGGTCAACGCGACGCTTTCGCCAGCATTGAGATCGAAATCGATGCCTTTCAGGATCTCAAGAGGTCCTTCTGCGGTCACATAGGATTTTCTGACATTGCGGAGTGAGAGCAGCATCTGAGTTCGGGATCGATGAAGATGTCAGAGTATTTAGGCATAACCGTCGGCTTTGTAACCGTTCTTGCATGGCGATTTTGGGAAGGCAGCATCAATACTCCGCGCCGGCGCATACATCCCCATTTCCGCACACCGCGAAAGAGGTTGACGATCGACATGCGAAGTGAAGTGTCTACCATTAAGACCGGCCCATCGGCGACGATCAGCTTCGGTTCGGAATGAGGGCTCGCGCGACGGAGACAGCGTCGTAGCGGCCGACAGCGTGCGCGGAAGCGCTCGCAAGATCGCGAGCTTATGCTACCACGGCCCATCGCGAGCGGCACGCGCCAGCCGCTTCAGGTCGTCCGGGTTCACCGATCACCTCTTCGGACCATAAGATCAAGCGTCGCGAACGAAACCTGACGGTTTCTGACGATGGCAGGCAACCACACCGTCCGACGGACCGCGCTAATCTGGAGCGAGACCAGAGCAAGCGTCGTGCCGAACACCATGCCGAACGGGCCAGGTATCGGCGTCAGGGCCGGGATTGCCAGAAACAGGACCGTGAAAGCGATGCCGGCCGGCCCCATGGATTCCAAAACCTCGCCGATGGAGAGGCCGCCTTTCGCCCTGGCGAGTTCCAGCATCTTCCTCAGTTGCGCGGAGGCCACTCCGCGCGACTGTTTGTGCCCGTCTTGTTCGAACATCTTACTCAAGCCATTTCAAACCCGAACCGCGCATTACGCATCCTCGCCGGCACCCCCCAAAACGCGAAGGAGGGCTGCGCATTGCGGGTCTTGGTTATCGAGAAGCTCCGCCGGCGATGTACGGCCGATCGCAATGTTGACGACAGTAGCCGCCGCCCAGCCGTAGTCGCCGGCGGCACGATCGATCAGCTGCGGGCCTTGAGACGCGAGGCAGGATTGGGACTGACGAACGATCTCCACGGGAAGCTTCGCGCGCTCGGCTTGTTCCACTATCTGAGCCTGCAGCGGATCGACCACGAGAACGGCAAAAATCCAGCCGATGAAATCCGAGAACATATCTATTTCCTTCCGGTTCGGTAGCTAACGGTGTTCCTATGAGCAGCGCCGATCATGCAAGCTGCTGCTGATCCCGCGTCTTGAGGAGGCTCCAGACCACCCCGGCGACGATGATGGCGAAGGTGATGCCGAGCGACACCGCGGCCGGGAACGTTTCAAGAGCGAGAAGATCGGCGACGAAGATCTTCGAGCCGATGAAGATCAGGACGACGGCAAGCGCAGGCTTCAGATAACGGAAGCGATGGATCATCGCCGCGAGGGCGAAATAGAGGGTTCGGAGTCCGAGGATCGCGAATACATTCGCGGCGTTCCCAGCCACTCGACAAGCAAAAACGAGAGATCCAAAGATAACCCCCAATCGGCACTGGTTGTCGGAAAACGGTCCGACATCGCAAGAGTGCCGAGGCTCTCGCCAGAGGGGCCCGGACCAACGGGTTAGCCCGCAGATGGGGATTCACTTTTCTGCCGTCAAGGGCAGCCTGAACTCGCCTCCTCCATCGGAATGCGACGGCGAGCCGATCCGAAAATCTCTGAGCGCCGAGGATACCTTCGTCCAGGATATTGACGAATTCGACGTTGCAACGGCGGAGCTGAAGCCGCTTACCGAAGGTCTGAGGCACCTGCGAGGCGCAGAGATCAGCGGCAAGACGGTGACCGTGAAAATCAAGTATTCGGATTTTACCGGGCGACACGCAGTCGAACAGGCGCGGGTGGCCTTCGCAAACATGACAGATATTTTTGACGCAGCGTCACGACCGCTGACAACTTCGTCTATCCGTTCAAGTGATCCTTGCGTTTGTTGGTTGCAACCTCCTAAGTAACGATAAAACGAAACAGATACAGAACAGCCGAAACTCGACCACGGCCTGTTAGCAGGAACGGAGTTTTCTGTTGTGGCCAATTCAAAATCTGATTTACTGACACTTCGCTGTTTGGCTTTGAGGGGGATATGGCCGATGGTGTGGACCCGCAGGGATGTGTTACTTGGTGGTTTGGCTTTACTTGGCACCGGCGCGGTGCAAAAACCGGCATTCGCCCAGGCGTCTTCCTATTTTGCCGGAACCGCCGTCGACAATGGCGTGACGTTCCGAAAGACCAACTTCGCCAAGATCGATAAGCGGTGGCACCGCCAGGTTGTCAAATATTTCAGCAGCGAGCCGATCGGCACCGTTGTTGTCGATACAAGGCACCATTTTCTCTATGTGATCATGGAGAACAAGACAGCCATCCGCTACGGCGTCGGCGTCGGCCGCGAGGGCTTCAAATGGTTTGGCCGCGCCACGATTGATCGTAAGTCGCTTTGGCCGCGCTGGACACCGCCGCCGGAGATGCGCAAGCGCCATCCCGAACTGCCCGAATTCGTGGCGGGAGGATCACCGAAGAATCCACTTGGCCCCCGCGCCATGTACCTGCTTCGCGACGGCGTCGACACCGGTTATCGCTTCCACGGGACGCTGGAGCCGGCGAGCATCGGCAAGGATGCCTCCAGCGGCTGTATTCGCATGTTCAACGAAGACGCCATCGATCTTTACCAGCGTTGCCCCGTCGGCACCGCTGTGCAGGTTCTGCCGCATATTGCCGACCAGGCTGAAAATGCCGCTCAGGTTGGCGAAATAGCCCCGGTCCAATGAGGAATATCATCCAGATGTCTGCTACCATCGGATACACGAGGAGCGTTGTTGCCGCGGCCATGCTCTTGATGCTCGCCGCCTGCACCACCACCGATATCGCCTCCATGGAAGAACCTGCCGCGGCGCCGATGACCGGTCAGACCAACGATCCCGCGCCAGGTTTCGAGAACATCACGGCTGGCAGCGAAGAGGATTTTATCCTCAATGCCGGTCGACGGATCTACTTCACGCAGGACTCCGCCACGCTCGATTCCGTCGCCATGGCGACGTTGGATAACCAAGCCACTTGGCTCAACAAGAACCCGAATTGGCTGGTCAAATTGCAGGGTTTTGCCGACGATTCCGGTTCCGCGTCCAAAATGGTGGCGCTGTCGCAGAAGCGCGCCGATGCGGCAATGGCCTATCTCGCCTCGAAGGGCGTGGACGCCAGACGCATGTGGGCCAAGGGTTACGGCAAGGACCGCGAAGTCCGCGATTGCGCGGAGCGCTCGTGCAAGGTGCAGAACCGGCGCGTTGTCTCCAATCTGCGCACCCAGCGCGATGATGAAGGAGCTTGACAACGGACCGGGCCTTTTGGCTTCTCACCTGCTCCGTGGCGTGATCGCAAAAGAACGACCGGCCGTGGCCAGCAAGTCGAAATACCGTTCTGGATGGGCGGGTCGTCCCGGCGGACCGGATATCCTTTGAAACGAAGCCAATCCGAGGTCGTTTTCGAACCAACAGCGCGAATATGCTGCGAGACCGTCGCCTGTGGTCGTCATGCATTCCAAAGTGTGTTCGCGCCTGCGGCGCCGAACAATTCAAAAGGCTGACTGTTTTCAGATTGCCGCCAGAACACGATTTGAGACGGTCAATTATCCACCGCCCGCGGGTCCTGGCGGAGCGACCACGCCGTAAACTGCAGACATGGGCAGCTTTAGCCCGCCGGGGTAGTATTTGGATCGACAGTTCAATCAGGAGAGCGGCAACGGGGTCGCCGGGAATTCTTCTCGAAACTCGTGCGAACCATCAGCGGTCGACCATAATGGTCGATAGCTACCGCGAGTTCAGGTTCGAGCCCGCCTGCGATGCCTGTCGCGCGGGCTTTCATGCAATCCATCAAGCCACTCCTGCACCTCTGCCTCAGCCCGCTCGAGAGCGCTGTAGTTCAGGAGTTTGCGCAGGAAAGCGACCGCAACGGCGCGGGCGCGGAGATTGAAGCGGCCGTCCTCGTGGTCGTCGCCGGCGGTCTGGTAGACGTCCAGCTTGTCGTAGAGCTGCTGCAAGCGGTTCTGCACGCTGCGCAACGAGAGGCCCCGACGCTTGGCGATGGCCCGGTCCGTGAGGCCCAGCGCGATGTCGACGAGGATCTCGTATTCGGAATCGGTGAAGCCGTTCGTCTGGCCGAGGCTCTTCTGCTGCAGGCCCCGCACCTCGCGGTCGATGACGCACTGGCTCTCGATGAAGATCGAGCGTAGCGCAAGCTTCAGCCGCTCGTCGGAGGCGGATTTGAGCACATAGCCATAGGCGGCGCCGTCCGGCACGATGCGGGAGACGCCGCGCACATAGGCCTCGTCCGAGTAATTCGACCAGAACAGGATGCGGGTCTCCGGCCGCTCCTTCCAGATCGTGCGCGCCGCCTCGATGCCGTTGCGGCTCGCCATCTGCAAGTCCATGACGATATGTGCCGACTTGTGGTCGCGGGCGAGTTTCTCGCCGACGGTTCCGTTTTCCGCCTCGATCACCGTGTCGCATTCCGGCAGGGCCGCGTTGACCGCCTCGTGCAGATAGGACCGGTGCAGCGGGTCGTCCTCGACGATCAGAACCTTCATCGTGCCCTTCTCCTCAGTTTGACCCGCTCGCCGGGTCGTGCGGCACGAGCGGCAGCACGACGCGCACCACAGTCCCGCGATTGTTGTGGCCAGGCCCGGTCGTGAAGCGCGCCGAGATGAGCCGCGCACGGGTCTTCATGTTGTCGATGCCTCCGCCGATCCGTCCCCGCGTCTTGGCGAGCCCGCTCCCGTCGTCGGAGATTTCGATCGACAGCCGGTCGTCGTCGGCCTCGAGCCGAACCATGACGGCCAGCGGGGCGGCATGGCGCACCGCATTGTTGATCGCCTCCTGCGCGATACGGAACAGCGCGACGCTGACAGTCGGTTCCAGTCGCTCCAGTGCGCCGTGCGTCTCGTCGACGAGGCCCCATTCGATGCCCGATCCCGTGTCGCGGGTCGATCGGTCCAGATGATGCTCGATCGCTTGGGCGAGGCCGAAGAGCTGGAGCACGGAGGGTTTTGCCTGCTCGATGATTTGCCGCAGATCCTGCATGCAATGCTGGAGGGAACGGGAGATGGGCTCCAGCGCCTCGGGCGCCACCTCGGCGTTGCGCGACAGCCGATCGATCCGGCGGGCGAGCCGCGTCAGGTCGGCGAGCGTCTGGTCGTGCAGGTCCATGCCGATCCGCTGGCGTTCCTGCTCCAGTGCTTCGGTCAGCTTCAGCGCGCCTTGTCGCAACCCCTCCTCGCGGGCGCGGGCTTCCGCCTCCACGATGGCCGAGCGCTGCGCCTGCTCGGCCGCCTGCAGCGCGAAGAAATAGGGCGTCAGCAGGTCGGCGATGATGCGGGCGCGTTCGATATCCTCCATCGTATAGACATCTGCCTTTTGCGACGAACAGGAGAGCGCCGCGATGATCGTGCCCTGCACCTTCATCGGTACATGCAAGCGGCTCCTCAGCGACTGTTCGACGATCGGCCGCTTGAACGCGCCCTCGAAATGGAAACGCGGGTCCGTCATGGCGTCGTCCGCCAGGAGAAAGTCCACCTCGCCCCAGAGCAGCGAGCGGATGGGGCTGTTGACCACCGGCGCGCCGGCAAGGTCGCCCCAGGCAGTCTCGATGCCCGTCTCGTAGGCCGTGTGGTAGTTGCCGCCCTCAAGGAGCACACAGACATCGAGATGATCGTGCGGGATGATATGGGCGACCTCGGCCGCGACTGAACGGATGGCCGAGCGGAAGTCGAGCTGGCCCGCGAGCAGCCGGGAAATGCCGAGATAGTGGTCGAACATGGCTGCGGGTGCGAGATGCAGCATTGTCATTTCCTCCCCGAGACGGCAGCAGGCTCCTCAACCCGCCGCGATCGCTTCGCAGTAAGCGCCCGCGGAAGCGCCGCCGTCTTGCGGAAACCCGCAGCTTGTTGCGCAAAACCCGCAAACGACTTGCCGCCTTGCCCCTATACAGGCCGGTCGATCTCCCGCATCCTGCCCTTACTGAGAGGAGGATGCTCAGTGCAAGAACAATTTTCACTCGAACCCATTTTGGGCAGGCAGGAGTGAAGCGATCCGCTGACCGGCGCGATCATGAGGGAGAGAGACATGACAATCCGTAAGATGCTTCTGGCATCGGCCGCTATAGCTTGCGCCGCGATGCCCGTTTCCGCCTTTGCCGAGACTTCGGCAAAGAAGATCGCCCTGTCCAACAACTATGCCGGCAACTCGTGGCGCCAAGCCATGCTGACGAGTTGGGGAAAGGTGACGGGCGAGGCCGTGAAGACTGGCGTCGTTGCCGCAGCCGACGCTTTCACCACCGCCGAGAACCAGGCGACGGAACAGGCCGCGCAGATCCAGAACATGATCCTGCAGGGCTATGACGCGATCGTGCTGAACGCCGCCTCGCCGACGGCGCTAAACGGCGCGGTCAAGGAAGCCTGCGACGCCGGCATCACCGTCGTTTCCTTCGACGGCATCGTCACCGAACCCTGTGCCTGGCGCATCGCCGTCGACTTCAAGGAAATGGGCCGCAGCCAGGTGGAGTACTTGTCTAAGAAGCTCCCAGACGGCGGAAACTTGCTCGAGATCCGCGGCCTTGCCGGTGTCTTCGTCGACGACGAGATTTCGGCGGGCATCCACGAGGGCGCCAAGCAGTTTCCGCAGTTCAAGGTAGTCGGCTCCGTTCACGGAGACTGGGCGCAGGACGTGGCGCAGAAGGCTGTTGCCGGCATCCTGCCAAGCCTGCCCGACATCGTCGGCGTGGTGACGCAGGGCGGCGACGGCTATGGCGCGGCCCAGGCGATTGCCGCGACCGACCGGAAGATGCCGATCATTGTTATGGGCAACCGCGAAGACGAACTGAAGTGGTGGAAGGAGCAGAAGGACGCGAAGGGCTACGAGACCATGTCCGTATCCATTGCGCCGGGCGTCTCCACGCTTGCCTTCTGGGTCGCCCAGCAGATCCTCGACGGCAAGGAGGTCAAGAAGGACCTCGTCGTGCCCTTCCTGCGCATCGACCAGGACAATCTCGAAACGAACCTCGCCAATACCCAGGCCGGCGGCGTCGCCAACGTCGAATACACGCAGGAAGATGCAGTCAAGGTCATCGAGTCGGCAAAGTAAATCTCCCGGCGACTGCCGCGCGGCCGCAAATGGCCGCGTGGCATTCTTTGCGAGCAGGCGGGCAGCATGAATGACGTATTGAAGGCCGTGATCGCAGTCGATGGCGCCAAGGTGAGCTTCGGCGCGGTCAGGGCACTCGACGGCGTGACGCTCCATGTCATGCCGGGCGAATGCGTCGGGCTCGTCGGACATAATGGAGCTGGCAAGTCCACGATCGTCAGCGTGATCAACGGCGGCCTCACACCGCACGAAGGAATCGTCGCGAGCGACGGCGAGCGGCTGGAGCGCTATGGCATCAACGTCGCGCGTGCCCGCGGCGTGCGTTGCGTCTTCCAGGAACTTTCGCTCTGCCCCAACCTCTCCATCGTCGAGAACGCGCGCATCATGCATCGCGATCTCGGTGGCTTTGGCTGGCGGAGGCGTGCCGCAAAAATCATTGAGAAGAGCCTCGACACCGTCTTTCCCGGCCATGGCATCGATAGCACCCGGACCGTGGGAGATCTCTCGATCGCCGAGCGGCAGATGGTCGAGATCGCCATGGCGTTTTCCGACGCCGGCATTCCGCCGCGGCTAGTGATCCTCGACGAACCGACCTCGTCGCTCGATGCAAGCCTTGCTCGCCAGATGCTCGACCATGTCCGCCGCTTCGTTGTCGCGGGCGGGTCCGTCATCTTCATCTCGCATATCCTGCACGAGATCCTCGAAACCTCCGACCGCATCGTCGTCATGAAGGACGGCCGCGTTGTCGCCGAACGTCCGGCGCACGGCTTCGACCATCATGGCGTCGTGGAAGCCATGGGCACCGTTGCGAAAGAGGAGACCGGGCAGCGCTCGGCGCGCGAACAGTCCACCGCTCCGCTCATTCTGTCTCATCAGGCAGCGGGTCTTTCCTTCATGGCGCGCAAGGGCGAGATCATTGGACTGGCGGGTCTGGCGGGCCACGGGCAGACCGAGCTCCTGCTCGCCCTGCATGCCTCCCAGTCCGGCAACTGGCTGCCTGAGCGTGATCCGCTCGTCACCTTCGTCGCCGGCGACCGCCGCCTCAACGGCGTCTTCGAGCTGTGGAGCATCCTGCGCAACTTCTCCATCGCATCGCTCGGCGACCTGTCCCGGCGCGGCCTCATCCTCACAAGCGAAGAGGGGACGAAAGGCGCCGACTGGAAGCGGCGGATCGAGATCCGCACGCCCGATATGAACAACCGCATCCTGTCGCTTTCCGGAGGCAACCAGCAGAAGGTACTCTTCGCGCGCGCGCTTGCGACGCGCGCTCCGATTGTCCTGATGGACGATCCGATGCGCGGCGTCGACATCGGGACCAAGCAGGAGGTCTACGCGATCATCCGCGAGGAAGCGGCGCACGGCCGCACCTTCATCTGGTACTCGACGGAGATGGACGAGGTCCGCCTCTGCGACCGCGTCTACGTCTTCCGCGAGGGCCGTATCGCGGCCGAACTCGCCGGCGACGCCGTCAACGAGACGAACATTATCGCCGCCTCCTTCGAGGGGGTCGCCGCATGACGTTCCGGCTCTCGTCCGACGCCATGCGTCTTGCCATTCCCGCCCTGTCGCTGACGATGCTGCTCGCCGCCGTCTTCTGGCTGCAGCCCCGCGCCATGAGCTATGTCGGGCTCAACCTGCTATTCAACCTGGCTGTGCCCATCGCTCTCGCGACGATCGCCCAGATGCTGGTGATGGCCGTGAACGATCTCGATCTATCGATGGGCACCTTCGTCAGCTTCATCGCCTGCGTAACCGCGACCTTTCTGCGGGATGCCCCCGTGACCGGCGTTCTGATCCTTGCCGGCGCGATCGCGACCTATGCGGCGCTCGGCGTCGTCATCCATCTGCGCAACCTGCCGTCCATTGTCGTGACCCTCGGCATGAGCTTCGTCTGGGGCGGCCTTGCAGTACTGCTGCTGCCGTCACCGGGCGGGCAGGCGCCGGACTGGGTGCGCTGGCTGATGACCGTCAAGCCCCCGTTGGCGCCGATGGCTATCGTCGCCAGCATTGTCGTCGCCGCCGTCGCCCATCTCGTCGTCATGCGGTCCTCGCTCGGCGTGCTTATCCGCGGCATCGGCGGCAACCAGCGCTCTGTCGAGCGCGCCGGCTGGTCGATTGTCGGGGCGCGCGCCGCCGCCTATGGCCTTGCCGGCTTTTTCGCGGTTCTTGCTGGCATTGCCCTCGTCGGCCTGACCACCTCAGCCGATGCTAATATCGCGCTGCGCTACACGCTGCTGTCGATCGCCGGCGTGATCCTCGGTGGCGGCGAGTTCATCGGCGGCCGCGTCTCCCCTATCGGTGCCGTAATCGGCGCGCTGACGCTGACGCTCGCCGGCTCGTTCTTGTCCTTCCTACGCATCTCGCCGGACTGGCAGATCGGGGCTCAGGGCGCGATCCTGATCATTGTGCTCGCGCTCCGCCTGATGCTGAACCGCCTCGAGAAGCGGGAGAAACGCCGATGACCCCCCTCCTGCGCCTTTTCGGCAAACCCTGGATCTGGTCGTGGTTTGCCGCCTTTATCGTGTGGTTCCTGACGATCATGGTGACGCTCGGCGCCAGCACGCTCGGCCTATCGCAGGCCGCGCTCACCTTCGCGGCCTTCTCGGTCATCGTCGGGATCGGCCAGATGTTCGTCATCACGCTCGGTCCCGGCAACATCGATCTCTCGGTTCCCGCCACCATGACGCTTGCCGGCACGGTGGCGCTGAAGCTTATGAATGTCGAAAACGGCATGATCCTGCCCGGCCTTCTTGTTGTCATCGTCATCGGCCTGGTCGTCGGCCTCTGCAATTACGCGCTCATCAAGGCGCTGCGCATTCCGCCGATCATCGCGACGCTTTCCATGAGCTTCATCGTGCAGTCCGCCGCGATCTGGACGAATCGGGGATTGCGCATCAAGCCTCCGAGCGTGCTTGCGGAGTTCACCACGTCGAACACGCTCGGCGCGCCCAACGTGGCGATCGTCGCGCTCCTCATCTCGATCCTCGCCTGGTTCCTGCTCGAGAAGACGATCTACGGGCGCTGGATCTCAGCAATCGGCCAGAGCATGCCGGCCGCGCGCATGGCGGGCATACCGGTCGACGGCACGCGCTTCGTAACCTACCTTTTCTGCGCCGTGCTCGCATCGGTCGCAGGTTATCTGCTCGCCTGCTTCTCCGGCGGCGCAGCGCTCAACATGGGCTCGGAATATCTCCTGATGTCGATCGCCGTCGTCGTCATCGGCGGCACGGCGGTCGCCGGCGGCGATTCCAACGTGCCGGGCATCTGGGGCGCATCGCTTTTCATGTTCCTGGTCGTTTCCATGCTCAACACCTACGGGCTCGGCGCGGGCATCCGCCTCATCATGACCGGCCTCATCATCATCAGCGTCATCATGCTCGCCGGCGGTCGCCGGCCTGGCATGCGATAAACGGAAAGACCGCCATGGCCGAGGCCGACATCTACGAAATCCACGACCCGCGCTTCCGGCAGATGATCGTGATGAGCGCCGGTCTCGACGAACTCTATTCCGGCTGCCGCTGGGCGGAGGGTCCCGTCTGGTTCAACGACGCGAACCAACTCCTGTGGAGCGACATTCCCAACCAGCGCATGTTGCGATGGACACCCGAGAGCGGCGTCTCCGTCTATCGGCAACCGTCCAACTTCACCAACGGCCATACGCGCGACAGGCAGGGACGGCTCATCTCCTGTGAGCATGGTACGCGCCGCGTCACACGCACCGAGGTCGACGGCTCGATCACCGTGCTCGCCGACCGTTTCGAGGGCGCACGGCTCAATTCGCCGAACGACGTGGTGGTGAAGTTCGACGGCACGATCTGGTTCACCGATCCCACCTACGGCATCATGTCGGACTACGAAGGCTATCGCGCGGAGCCGGAGCAACCGACCCGCAACGTCTACCGGCTCGATCCGACGACCGGCGAGCTTGCGGCGGTCGTCACGGATTTCATCCAGCCGAACGGCCTTGCCTTCTCGCCCAACGAGACAATCCTCTACGTGGCGGATTCGGCAGCAAGCCATGACGAAAGCCTACCGCGTCACATCCGCGCTTTCGACGTGGTCGATGGCAGTCGGCTCGCGAACGGCCGTGTCTTCTGCCTCATCGACAACGGCATTCCAGACGGCATCCGCACAGACGTGAACGGAAACCTCTGGTCGAGCGCCGGTGATGGCGTGCATTGCTTCGACCCGACGGGCAAACTGATCGGCAAGATCCGCGTACCGCAAACCGTCGCGAACCTCACCTTCGGCGGGCCCAAACGCAACCGGCTGTTCATCGCGGCCACCCGCTCGCTCTATGCACTTTACGTCGCTGTGACCGGCTCTCAGCTGCCATAGGATCATGAATTGCCTTGACAGGATTTGAACTAAAGACCCGTCATTCCGATGACGACGGCCGACCGGATCGTTGTAATGCGAGATGGTTACGTCGAACAGATTGGATCGCCGCTCGAGCTCTATGACCGACCAGCAAACCTGTTCGTTGCCGGTTTCGTCGGTTCGCCTGGTATGAACTTTATCAAGGAACGATCAGCGCTTCGGGACCACTCGAATTCGTTGCCGATGGAGGCGCAGGCGCCGGTTCTGGGAATGTGTCGATGGCGAGAGGAAAAGAAGTCATCTATGGCATCCGTCCAGACCGCCTGGCCAATCAGGGAGAAACAAGCGCCAAGGTTCGGTGATCGAACCTCCAGGCGCCGAGACTCAATGGGCACGTTCGAGAGCGGCTTGACCTGCGAGCAGGCGATGTCATCGCCGTAAAACCGATCTCACGAAAGTGCATCTTTTCGATGCGAAGACAAAGCGGCTATCAGCGAGCTAATACGGCACGGGCTTAAGGCCGGCGGGTAGCACACGTCAAATGAGATACAGTCATCGACTGGCGTAAACTTCGGCGGCAACTGCTACCTTACCCATCGACTTCAACCAGACATCACCTTGGGCAGAGAGACAGACGCCCGCAACCCCGGCCACTTCTGCGCCGGCCGATTCTGGGAAAGTACGATATCTCCACCGTGGTGGCGGACGATGGCTCGGGCGATCGAAAGCCCCAGCCCGACGCCGCCAGTCTCGCGGCTGCGCGACTGCTCGAGGCGGAAGAAGGGCGCGAACACCTGTTCGGTTGCGTTTTGGGGAATCCCGGGGCCGTCGTCCTCGACGACGATGTCGATCGTCGTAGGCGTATGAAAGAGATGGACCCTGGCCTCGCCGCCGTAACGGACCGCGTTTTCGACCAAGTTGCGGATGGCCCGGCGAAGGCCTTCGGGGCGGCAGCGATAGTTGATCTTCGCGCCTTCGGAAAATTCCACGTTCTGCCCTAGTTCCGCAAGGTCGTCACAAAGGCTTCCAACAAGCGCGTTGAGCTCGATCGTCCTGGTTTCCTCGACGGTCGCCTCCCCTCGTGCAAAGGCAAGCGTCGCCTCCGTCATCGTCTGGATTTCGTCAATCGTCGCCAGCATGCGTTGCTGTACGTCGGGATCCGAAACGAATTCGGCGCGCAGACGCAAGGATGTCAGCGGCGTGCGCAGGTCATGGCTGATCGCCGCAAGCATGCGCATCCGATCCTCAACGAAACGATGCAGCCGCGACTGCATCCGATTGAACGCCTCCGCTGTCTGGCGGATGTCGTCGGGCCCGGATTCGGGCAGCTTCTCCACGGTCTCGCCCCGCCCAAGAGCCTCGGCGGCCGAGGCAAGCCCTCGCAGCGGCCGGGTAATGCGATTGGCAGTGAAGACACCGATGATCGAAAGAACAATCGCCGTTATCCCGAGCGAGAACAGCGATTGCGAGTTCCAGAGCGTGCTCGGCATCACCTTGTGATAGGCGGAATTCAACCAGCTGCCGTCGCTGAGCCGGACGGCAAGCCCCATTCCGTTCGTTTGATCGAAATAGAGGAACTTCGCCGGATGCGGCAGGGACCATGGTCCAGACGCCAAGGTGGTCCAGTCATCCGAAGCGTTTGCAGCCGCGAAGAGGCCGGGTTCATAGCCAAGCTTCGCTGGCAGGTCCCTCGGCTGCACCTGCCAATTCCGACGTGAGTCGGGCAGGTTCGGCAATGGTTTTGCAAGCTGTGCTACTGCCACCGTCCGCCACTGGTCCGCATCGGCCGGATCGCCGGCGGAAATCCAGAAGCGCGAATAGCCTGTTCCACTGGCAAGCAGGACGTCCTGGCGAAGGGGAACAGGCAGGGATTCGAGCAGCCTCGCAAGCGATGCGGTGCGGCTGAAGAACTCGCCCTTGGCGGCCGCCCGCAGGGCCTTGTCGCGCTCGTCCCAGGAGATAAGGAATGCAAGGGCCTGCGATATAACGAGCGCAAGCAGCATGAAGCCGATGAACTGGGCAGCAAGGCTCCTTTTCCACCATCGCGTCATCCGGATGCCACCTCCGCAGAAAAGCTGTAGCCGCCACCCCAATGGGTCTTGATGATGGCGGGATTCTTCGGATCGAACTCGATCTTCTTGCGCAACCGGCTGACCTGGTTGTCGATGCTGCGATCGAAAAAATCAGCGGTGCGGCCGACGGTCAGATCGAGAAGCTGGTCGCGGCTGAGGACGAGGCCCGGATGTTCCAGGAAGGCCTTTAGCAGGCGAAACTCCGCGGTGCTGAGCGCGATACCGACGCCGTCCTCGCCGATGAGTTCCCGGCGCCCGACATCGAGCCGCCATTGATCGAAGGTCACGGTTTTCGCCTTGATCGTCTCGCGCTGCTGCGGCGGCAGGCTATTGACCCTGCGCAGCACCGCCCTGATGCGCGCCAGAAGCTCCCGCGGGTTGAAGGGCTTGGTGAGATAGTCGTCGGCGCCGAGCTCCAGCCCGATGATGCGGTCGGTATCGTCCGCCATCGCCGTCAGGAATATGATCGGTATCTCCAGTGTGCCGCGCAGCTGGCGACAGACTGACAGACCATCCTCGCCCGGCATCATGACATCGAGAACGATCAGGTCCGGGGCGCCGCGTTCGACGATTCGCCGCAGCGCCGCGCCGCTTTCGGCGACGCTGACGTGGTAGCCCTGCTGGGAAAGATACTTGCCGACAAGGTCACGGATGTCCCGGTGATCGTCTACGACGACGATATGGGGTGCCGATTGCATGGAGCGCCTCGCGCATAGGATGAAGACATGAACGCAATATAAAATGACGGAAAAATCCGGGCATCTCCAAAAGTGTATCAAAGTTTGTCAAAACCGGCGATCCGGTTACCTGGCGAATTGCTCGCCCTTCCAAGGAATAGCCTGAACTGGCGCATTCGTCTTCGGTCCGGCCCCAAGCGCGTATGGATGCAATTCGGACGGCTTGAGACATTTCGCGACAATTTTCCTGCCCGTCTGGCACATCTCTGCGACAAACCGCCCCTAGCCTGCAAGCGTCGAAACGATCTGCAGCAAAGCAGCCGTTCATCTGCATCCGGGCAGTCCCAACGATGCAAGACGCAATGACGTAAGGATTTTCGATGAAACCAATCTGTCTCGGTTCAATGCTGGTGTTCTCGCTCTCGCTCGCGGCTGCCGGCCAGGGCCTGGCGCAGGAGCCGGCCAATCCGGAGGGCGAAAGGCTATTCCGCACCCGCTGCGGCACCTGCCACAGTGCCAACAGCGGCGAAAACCGGATGGGACCGCATCTTTCCGGCCTTCTCGGCCGGTCGGCGGGAACCATCGAAGGCGCACGTTATTCGAAAGCGCTCGGCGGGTCCGGCATCGTTTGGGACGAAGAGAGGCTGCAGGCCTTTCTCGCCAATCCGCGGCAGGTCGTTCCCGGCACGACGATGACCGTCAGTATTCGTGACGAGGCGCAGCGATCGGCGATCATCGCCTATCTGCGGAGCCTTTCCGCCGCCAACTAGGACGATGCGCCAGGCGGGGAAAAGACGGAGCGGAAGCTCCGGTAGCAGCCCGAGATCGGACCGTCCGTCTCAGGCAATTCAAACTTCAACCAGAAGTGAGGCATCCATGAAGAATTTTCTCATCGCATTCGCAGCCTCCGTCGGCCTTCTTGCGGCGGCAGGCACTGCCTTGGCTCAAGGGTCCGGTTGCACCCGGCTCCAGTCCGCCAGCTCGCAATCGCAGCCAGTTCCTCCGGCCGACCAGTCCGGATCGGACGCGCAGCGCAACGCCGGCTGACCAGGATACCACCCCTGCATCCTGATCGAGCGGCGTGCGATGGCGGGCAAAACCGCCATCGCATCTGGGACTTTCTTTCAAGAGATTGGAGCATGTCATGGTTCAACTCACCATTAACGGCGTGGCCCGCGATATCGACGTGGATCCGGAAACGCCTCTTTTATGGGTCTTGCGTGAACAGGCCGGCCTGACCGGCACGAAGTTCGGCTGTGGCATTGCGCAATGCGGCGCATGCACAGTGCATATCGACGGCGCCGCCACGCGCTCCTGCGCTATGCCGGTCAGCGCGATTGACGCAAACCAGCAGATCGTCACCATCGAAGGGCTTTCCCCGGATGGCTCCCATCCGGTCCAACAGGCATGGCTCGCGCTCGACGTGCCGCAATGCGGCTACTGTCAGGCCGGAATGATCATGGCGGCCACCGCCCTGCTGAACACGACCCCGGATCCTACGGATGACGATATCAACGCGGAAATCACCAATATCTGCCGCTGCGGCACCTATAACCGGGTGCGGGCTGCGATCAAGCTCGCCGCTGCAAACAGCAGTGCCGCGCAGAAAGGCTGAGGGTAGAACGATGAATGATGTGGTCACGCTATCACGCCGCAAGTTTCTCATCGGTACGGCCGCGGCGGCCGGCGGATTTTCACTAGGCTTTCAGATTCCGCTGTCGGCAAATGCCGAGCAGGCGGCATCGGATATATTGCCAGAAGTCAATGCCTGGGTTCTGATCCATCCGGACGACACTGTCGTCATCCGCATCGCCCGCTCGGAAATGGGACAAGGCACGCTCACGGGACTGGCGCAGCTAGTCGTGGAAGAGCTCGAATGCGACTGGTCCAAGGTTACGACCGAATATCCGACGCCCGGGGAGAGCCTTCGACGCGAGCGCGTCTGGGGCAGTTTCTCGACCGGGGGCAGCCAGGGGATTCGCGGCTCGCACGAATACGTCAGGCAGGGCGGAGCCGCCGCACGCGAAATGCTCATTGCAGCCGCCGCCAGTACCTGGAATGTCCCGAGTTCCGAATGCACGGTCCACAACGGCATCATCACCCATCCCGCTTCCGGACGTACGACGTCGTATGGCGCCGTGGCGGCGCTTGCCACACAGATGTCGGTTCCAAGCACTATCGCGCTCAAGGACCCGAAGGACTGGAAGATCGCCGGCAAGCCGCTTCCGCGGCTCGATACCGCCGACAAGCTCACCGGAAGGCAGATCTATGGCGCCGATGTGCAACTGCCCGGAATGCTGAACGCCGCGGTGAAGGCCTGCCCTGTGTTCGGTGGCAAGATTGCAAGCTTCGATGCCGCCGCCGTCGCGGCGAGGCCGGGCGTGCGCAAGGTCGTGCAGGTCGATGAGACAACCGTGGCCGTGGTTGCCGAGACGTGGTGGCAGGCGCAATCGGCGCTCAACGCGTTGCCGGTCGTCTGGGACGATGGTCCGAACACAGCCGTTACCAGTGCCTCCATCGCCGCAATGCTCGCCGAAGGCCTCGATGCCGACGAGGCCTTCGTCGGCACTTCGATCGGCGATGCGCCCGCAGCACTTGAGGGAGCAGCGCGGGTCGTCACGGCAACCTATTCCTTTCCCTATCAGGCCCATGCCACGATGGAGCCGATGAACGCGACGGCGCGATATACGCGAGATAAATGCGAGGTGTGGGTGCCGACGCAAAACGGCGAAAGCAGCCTTGTCAACGTGGCGGAAGCCTCCGGCCTGCCGATCGGACAATGCGAGGTCTACAAACTGCATCTCGGCGGCGGCTTCGGCCGGCGCGGCGCCAACGAATCCTATGTCCGCCAGGCGGTCACGCTCGCCAAGGAGTTTCCGGGCACGCCGGTCAAGCTGATCTGGTCGCGCGAGGAGGACATGCTGCACGGCTCCTATCACCCGACGACGCAGTGCAGGATGCGGGCCGCGCTTGATGCCGACGGCAATCTGACGGCGCTTCACATGCGTATCAGCGGTCAGTCCATCCTCTCCTCGCTCCGTCCCCAGATGTTTCGTGAGAACGGTCACGATCCAATCGTGTTCCAGGGGCTGAACGCCAGCGGCAGCGAAGGTGTCCTCGGCTACACCGTCGCAAATCTGCTCATCGACCATGCCATGCGCAATCCTCCAGTACCGCCCGGCTTTTGGCGTGGCGTGAACCTCAACCAGAATGCCTTCTACGTGGAAAGCTTCTTGGACGAGCTTGCCGATGCGGCCGGAATCGATCCCCTCGATTTCCGCCGGAAGCTGATGGCCGACCACCCGAAGCATCTGGCGGTTCTGGAAGCCGTTGCCGAGCGCATCGGCTGGGAAACGCCGGCGCCGCAAGGCATATACCGTGGCCTCGCGCAGATCATGGGTTTTGCCAGCTATGTCGCCGCCGCCGCGGAAATCTCCATCACCGACGGACAGTTGAAGATCCACCGCATCGTCGCCGCGACGGATCCCGGTCATATCGTCAACCCCGCCCAGGCCGAACGCCAGGTCGAAGGGTCCTTCGTTTACGGTCTCTCCGCCTGCCTCTACGGCGAATGCACAATCAATGGCGGCCGCGTCGAACAGGAGAATTTCGACACCTACGAGGTGATGCGGATGGAGCAGATGCCGGCGGTCGAGACAATCATCATGCCGTCCGGCGGCTTCTGGGGAGGCGTTGGCGAACCGACCATCGCCGTTGCCGGACCGGCCGTTCTGAACGCCGTCTTCGCCGCTACCGGCAAACGGATCCGGCAACTGCCGTTCAAGAACAATAACCCTTCATGAACAAGGGGAGATGCAGCTTTTTATAGGCGGAAACGGGTTCCGCAACGAATGCCTGGAGACCCTCCTTGCGGAACCTTACCCCTAGAACCAACCACGCGAGTTTGTCATGCACGACGAAGACAGAGATCAAAAGCCGGACTATCTGGAAGAGCGTCTGGACCGCCGTCGGCATGCTATATCCGACTACTTCGTCGGCCTCGCACTTTTCGCATTCTCCATTCTGGCGATGGCGATAGGCCTGGACTCCGCGCCGGCGCACACAACTTCGGCCTCCGACCGACGCCTGTCGGCATTCGTCATCGCGAGACCCGCAACGCCCTGCATCGACGGCAGGAAACCGGCGGGAGGCAGCTCGGAGGCAATGAGATTGCGCCATGTTCCGAACATCAACACGATACTCGCCCCTCGCAAAGTGTCGTCGAGATTGGACGCAATCACCATGCTGTAGGGGCTGGCGATGGATAGTGGATGAGCGTGAAACCTCAAATTAACTTCGGGTTGAACCGACCGGCAAGATTTAATGAAATCGTCGAAGCATGTTAACAGTGTGAAACAAGTTCATGGGTGTGCGCAGACTAGAGCCGATTGGCGCGTAATAAGGTGTCACGAGACAAATATCCCGCAAGCGTTCCGTTGGCGGCTCTGACGTGCAGACCCGGCATTTCGCCGGAGAGGATGAGCGCCAAGGCGTCGTGAACCGTGGCATCAGCGGCGATTTCGGCGTCCCCCTTGAACGGTTCCGGCGTGGTCATGATCATCGATACTGGGATTAAGCTCAACCTTTTTATGGCTCGGTCGGGGCCGAGGAAATTCTCGACAAATTTATTGACCGGACGCGCAAGGACCTCTTGCGGGGTGTCATATTGAAGGAGGCGGCCATCGCGCATGATCGCAATGCGATCACCCATCTTGATTGCCTCGTCGAGGTCATGCGTGACGATGACCACCGTCTTCTTCACCTTCCTGAGAATATCGCGGAATTCGTCCTGAAGTCGAACGCGGGTGATCGGATCGATCGCGCCGAACGGTTCGTCCATCAGCATGATTGCGGGATCGGCGGCGAGAGCGCGCGCGAACCCGACGCGCTGACGCTGCCCACCTGACAATTCGTGTGGCAGGCGCTGCCGCATGATGGCCGGATCGAGGCCTACGAGATCCAGGAGCTCGTCAACCCGACGATCACTGCGCGCCTTATCCCAGCCAAGAAGGCGCGGCACGGTTGCGACATTGCGTGCGATCGACATATGCGGAAAGAGACCAACTTGCTGAATGACATAACCGATGCTGCGCCGTAGCTCTTTCTGATCGACGCGGGCGATATCTTTGCCATCGACCAGCACGCGTCCCGTCGTGGGCGTCTCCAATTGATTGATCATGCGCATGGTCGTGGTCTTGCCGCAGCCCGAAGGGCCGATCATAGCAACCGTCGTACCGGTCTCGATCAAGAGATCGAGATTGTCGACCGCATGCTGGCCGCTTCCGTCGTAATTCTTCGTAACATGATCGAGATGAATCATACTGATATCCGTTTTCCGCCGCTTAGCGCCGTTGAGTGAAGATGCGCTCCAGAGCGCTGAACGCCAATTCCGCAAAGATTGCGAGCAGGGCTATTGGAACCGCTCCGACAAGAAGGCGCGGCATGTTCATGATCGCAATGCCGGCATTGATGAAATCGCCAAGTCCGCCGCCACCAATGAAGGAGGCCAGTGCCGCACCGCCGATGACTTGGATGGCACTCGTCCTGACACCTGACAGAATCGACGGAACGGCCAGAGGAAGTTCGATTTCCCGCAGCATCTGCCCGGTGCTCATGCCCATTCCTTTTGCCGCATCGATTACGGAAGTGTCGATCTCGCGGATACCGATGATCGTGTTCAACAACAGCGGCGGTACGGCAAGGACGACGAGGGCGATCATAGACGGCAACAATCCGATGCCGAGGAATGGCATCGTCGCGGACAGGATCGCGAGGCTCGGTATAGAGCGCAGAGCGCCGGCAATATTGACCACCGCGAAGGCGGCGCGAGGTGCCCGTGCGACCGAAAATCCGAGCGGCACGGCAATGACAAAGGCTATGCCGAGCGATAGGACGCACATCAGAAGATGGCGATGGAAAGCGTTGAAGAAGGCGCCGGAGTTGTTGAAGATCCAACTGAATGCATCGATGACGATCATGCTGCTTTACCTCCACTGCGACGGCGCAGCAGCTTTTCGAACGATGCAAAAAAATAGTCGGCAAAGAGCGCCAGAAATGACGTCAGCAGCCCGCCTGCGATTATCTTTTCGGGAAATCGCTGATCGATGCCTTCGAAAATGATGACGCCCAGGCCGCCGGCATTGATATAGGCGGCAACGGTACCGATGCCGATTACCGTCACCATGGCAATGCGGATGCCGCCGACGATATAGGGCATCGCCAGCGGCAGCTCGACTTCCCATATCCGGCGCGCCGTGCCGTAGCCCATGCCATCGGCGGCTTCTAGTATGTCACGCGGAATAGCCTGGAACCCCATGCCGATATTGCGGATCAGGATCATCAGCGAATAGGCGGCAAGTCCGGTAATAGCGGGTGCCGCCCCGATACCCATGACGGGAATGAGAAGCGCAAACAGCGCCAGGCTCGGCACGGCGAACAGGATACCGGTCAAGACGACGATAACGGCAAAACTCCGAGGCCGCCTTGCAGCCCATATCCCGACGATCATCGAGATCACCAGGGCAATCCCAACTGAGGAAAAAACGAGATACAGGTGCTCCAGCAGCGCTTCGAGTAGCCGATCGAGGTGTTTAGGGACCCATTTCATCGTCGAGACCTCCGTGTCCGGGCGCTCGTTCGCCACCGTCTACCATGTGATCCCCAATCTGCGATCGGCGGCGCCGGCTCTCTGCGGCAGTACATCGTAGGCAGACGGAGCGACCGCCGAAAATCGTCTGAGGCCGAGTGCTCCCAGAACCGCCGTTCCGTCAGGCGTTTCATGCAACGTCACGAGGCTCCGCTGTAATGCCGTGACCATGTCCCCGGGCAATGTTTTTGCGGCAACCAATAGGGGAGCGGGAAGCGGATCGGTCGTCGCAAGAATGCGAAGACCATCGATCGCGTCGGGTTCATGCATTGACAACAATTGGAAGGCGTAAGCGTCGATGGCGCCCGCCTCGATCCTGCCATCCCTGAGAGCTGCAACGATGCCTGACGGGTTGAGCAGTGGTCCGACCGCCGCGCTCTCTTTCATCTTGCCCGTGAACTGGCCAGCGAGGTAGGAACGCGCCGCGTGATAGCCCGATTGGGAATCGCGCACGGTCCAACCCCAGCGTGCCGCAGCGAGATCCGCCACCGCGTTTACGGGCCCCGTGGAGGCGACGAGGATGTGGCTGGCATAGAGCGGCTGGTCCGAAGACCATGCCTCGCTCGAGACGGGCGCGGCAAGGGCAGTCGGTCTTGCGCCCTCCGGCATGCGCGAAAACGGATAGCCGCACATGAAGACCGCTCCCATATCCGGCCTTGTCCATAACTCCGACAAGGGTGCTGGAGCTGCATGAGCGATGATCTCGAGCGCGATTCCGGAATGCACGCTGACGAGCGCAAAAAGCGCGTCCCACAGCCCGCGCATGCGCGCACTGAGATTATACATTCTCGAACAGGCGATTGGCTTGGACATGACCATGGCAGTTTATGCGAACCGCAGACGCTGGCCGATGTTCATGTCTCTTGCCTTGTTCACCATAGCGGCGCCGAGCGCCACGTCCGTCGTGCTAAGGCCGCGGTGCCAGAACAGGATTGTCTCCTCGTCATTTTCCCGGCCGGGTTTCATGCCGCAGACGATCTGGCCGATTTCGGCATGCAGATTGTCGGCCGTCACCTTGCCCTCGTCGACGTGACGGCGAAGCGCTCCGAAAGGCTTGCCCGGGCCGCATTGTCCCCAATCGTCGACGACGACCTTGTCCATGATGTCGGTCAGATCGAATTCAAGCGCGCTCATCGTTCCATAGGGCACGACGAAAGCTCCCTTCTTCACCCATCCCGTCTTGAACAGCGGCGCCGGTTCCGGCAGGCGGCTTGCCTCGACCATGATGTCGGCACCCTTGAGGCAATTCTCCCAGTTGTCGGTGACGATGATCTTCTTGCCGAGATCCGTCTCAAGCCGCTTTGCGAAGGCATCGCGGCTTTCCGGGCGGCGCGAGTGTACGCGGATCTCATCGAAGTCGAAGAGATGATCGAGAAGGCGGACATTCCAGTAAGAGGTTCCGCGGGCACCGATATGCCCGAGTATTCTGCTGTCCTTGCGGGCGAGATATTTTGCACCAAGGGCGGTCACGGCGCCGGTGCGCATGTCGGTGATTGCCGTTGCATCGATGACGGCCTTCGGCACGCCGGTGTTCGGATCGAACAGGTTGAGGACCGCAAGCTCTGAAGGCAGATCGACCTTGTAGTTGTCGACGAAATCGCCGACGACTTTGACGCCGGCATAGTTCAGCGCTTTGACATAGCCACGAAGCACGTTGAAATGGCCTTTATCAGAGCTCTCCGGCACAAGATGAACACGCGGCTCGATGACGGTTTCGCCCCTGCCCTGTGCATCCAGCGCCTTCGACACCGCATCGAGAATCTCGTCATTCGTCAGCGCCAGCGACTTGGCATCGAGGGCGTTGAGATAGTCAATCCAGATTTCCTGCATTTCCCGCTTCTCCACATTCCTGTCCGGCTGCTGAACGGAGGAATTTTCGAAAATTCTGTGAAAGGGCCGCCGCGCCAGGCCGCGGCCGTATTGATACCCGCGCGCAGGGCGTCACAATCATTTCGGCAGCAGGCCGTTTTCCTTGAGGAAGTCTACCGCCACGTCCTCGGATTCCTCGTGATCGGTTTCGACCTTGGCATTGAGAACCCGCATTTTCTCGTTATCCAAATGGGCTCCGACCGCTTCCAGGAGTTCGGCAATCTTCGGATTGGTCTTCAGCACGTCCTGGCGGACAACAGGGGCCACGTAATAAGGCGGGAACAGACCCTTGTCATCTGCCAGCGGCACGAGCTTCTTCGAGCCGATCTGCCAGTCGGTCGCCGCGCCGTTGGCGACGTCAATGTCCTCTTGTTCCAGCGCGTCATAACGAAGACCAAGCTTGGCGAACTGCTTGAATTCCTTGAACTCCGCGTCGTAAACACGCTTCAGGCCCGGCAGGCCATCGGCGCGATCTGGAAATTCAGCACCGCCGCCGAAGACCAGGGTCTTGGAAACCTTGGCGAGATCCGACAGGCTCTTCAGATTGTTGGCCTGCGCCGTTTCCTGCCGGACCACAATGACGTAACCATTGTTAATGCCGCTCGGCTTTAGCCATGTGAGGTTGAACTGCTTGGCGTAGAAGTCCCTGACCTGCGTGTAGACCTTGTCGGCATCGGTCGACATCTCACCCTTGACGACAGAAGCCAGGGCTGTGCCGGTGTACTCCGGATAAAGATCGATCTCGCCGGCCACCAATGCCTGATGAGCAATCAGCGTGCCACCAAGGTTAATCTTGCGCTCGACGGTGAAACCGGCATTTTCCAAAACGGCGGCGTACATTTCGGCCAGGATATACTGCTCGGTGAAATTCTTGCTGCCGACCTTGATGGTCTGTGCGGATGCATGCTGGAACATGGCGGCTGCCATGATGCCGGCTGCAAGGATGCCTTTTGTCCAATTTTTCATAATCATTCCCTCTGGTTGACTTTTCAACGAACGGACTGACGGAATCTTTCAGATTGACCGTCAGCATGATCACTCGGCGCCCTGCCCTTCTTGTCGTGGCAGTGGCGAACCGGGCTTATTGCGGGCCAAGCCCGATCATTGCGGCAATCGTCGCAAAGTCCGGCGCTTGCGCGCGATCCTCTTCAAGCGCGGGGACATAGTTGCGCACAAAAGCATAGGCTTGTGCCGATCCCTTGCCCAATTCGCCTGAGACGCCTCGCAGCTCGACGGCCTGTACCGATGCGATCAGTTCGATGGCGACCAGATAGCGAAGGCGCTCGACGATCGCCTGCGCCTTTGCCAAAACGCTCGGAGCCATCGACGCCTGGTCTTCGACGCCATCGGCAACAGGAATGGGCGAGAGCGAAACCGGCATCGCCAGATGGCGGATTTCGGCTTCCATAGCCGAGACAGTCTTTTGTACGGTCGCAAAACCGGTGCGGCTCTGGCCCATTGGCGTCAGGAAGCGTGGGAGGTCGGACATGCCCGGCGACATGATCTTCATGATCCGATGCGCGGTACCTGCCGCGCAATGCGCCATGGCCTGCCCCAGCCTTTCCCAGGCGAGCACAAAAGCGGTCATGTCAAAATTGCCGTGGGAAAGGATGACACCCTCAGATGCGATGACAACAGGATTGTCGCTGGAACTGACGAGCTCGATTTCCGTCGCCTGCCTTGCCTCATCGATCGCATGCCTCAATGCGCCCCAGACCTGCGGGGTGCAGCGGTAGCTCAAGGGGTCCTGGAGACGTCTTGCTGCATCGGCAGCAAGCAAGGAGCTGCCCGAAAGAATCTCCATGAGCTCAGAGGCGACATGGCGCTGTCCAAAGGCCGGTCTCGCAGCCAAAGCGCGATCGTCGAAGGCGCTGACATTGGCCCGAAACGCTTCAAAGTTAATGGCAATCGCCTTAAGAGACCAACCGAAGAGCCGCTCGATGTCTTCGAGCGCCAAGCAGGCAAGGCCGATGGAGAGGCTGTTGGCCACGACGAGCGCATGCCCGTCTTTCGGTGCTAGTTCGAGCGGCTTCAGGCCCGCTCTTTCAAGAGCGATACCGGCCGGCAGCACTTCGCCGCCGAGCTCGACATCGCCAAAGCCCAGAAGCCCCCGGCTCATATGAGCAAGCGGAGCCAAATCCGCTGCACCGATCGAACCCAGTGACGGGACGACAGGGTGAACACCCGCATTGATGGCGGCGATCAGACCGTGGAAGACGCTCGGCGAGACGCCGGAACCGCCCGCCGCCATGCCGGCTGCCCTAACGGCCATCATCGCGCGCACGGATTCCTTTGCAAGCGGCTTTCCGACACCGACCGAGCGGGCTTGCGGCACACGCATCTGGAACGCCACCAGATCGTCCGTTGCAAGTCGCGTATCGACACCCGCTCCAAGTCCTGTTGTCAGGCCGTAGACCGGCAGATCGCTTTCCGTATAGCGATCGACGACGGCTCGTGCGGCCGCAATCCGGGCCTCGACCTCGGCGGATATCTCGATCTTTGCGTGACGACGGGCAACCGCTGCGATGTCCTCGATCGTCGGCGGTGCCGCGCTGAACATGATCGATGGAGAGTTGATGGCGGTCACTTTTTCTCTCCGAGAATGGCGACGGGTTTAGGAGGACCCTTGGTGGACCGTGCTTCCAGCCGGTATTGCGCGCCGGGATAATACAACAGCGCACAAGTCACGACGGCCTCACCCGACCAGGTTCTTCTAAAGACCCGCAGGCAAGGGTAATCGTTCTTCAGGCCAAGATATTTGCGCACCGCCGTATCCGGTTTGACGGCCTGAACGATATGTTCGAACGCCGTTATCGGAGCCACCTTCGTCAGATATTCGTGCGGCGTCATGCTGTGGAAGTCGGTCGACAAATAGTCAGGCGCGACCAATGGATTGACGTAGCGCTCCTCGACCTGAATGGGTTGGTCGTTTTCCATATGCACGATCAGCGAATGCATTACTTCGGCGCCGAGGGTCAGTTCAAGCGCGTCGGCAACGTTGGCATCCGCCTTCATCAAGCCGACCGCGACGATCGCCGCCTTATGCTTGTGACCCCGTTCAAGTATTTCGTCGGCTATGTTGCGGATTTGCAGGAGATCCACGTCGAGGTGCTTTGGCGACACGAACGTTCCGATCCCGGCCGACCGCTTGAGAACACCCTCGAACATCAACTCCCGTAGCGCCCGGTTCGCCGTCATGCGGCTGACCCCGAATGCCGCCACGAGTTCGCTTTCAGAAGATACGCGGTCTCCCGGCTGAAGCTTGCCCTCGGCGATCTCAGCCAGGATCTGCTCCTTGATCCGTATATAGTGGCGCGCCTCGCCGGCGGCCGGTTTGACCGCTTTCGTCATGACAACCTCGCGATGCCATTGTCGAGGATGGTAGCGCTCCGTGACGCAACGCGGCCCCTGAAGCGGACTTCGGCATCGTTACGCCACATCTGCAAGGTGATCGTTTCGCCGGGAAAGATCGGCGCGCTGAAACGCGCTGCGATCGAGCTTAACCCCGTAGCCATGCTTGGATCGACGGCAGCGACGATGGCGCAACCCGCATAGCCGAAACTGCATAGCCCGTGCAGGATCGGCCGGGCAAAGCCGCTCCTGCGGGCTGCCTGCGGGTCGACATGCAGCAGATTGAGATCGCCGTTCAGGCGGTAAAGCAGAGCGGCATTTTCCGGGATGTCGACATTGAATTCAAGCTCCGGCGCTCGGTCCGGGACCTTGGACAGCGGTTCAGGCGCAGATCCCACCGATCCGCATCCACCGTCGCTCCGGCACGCGTTTGTCTGGACGATCGTCGCAACTGGCTGATCACCGTCAGCGGTTGCGATCAGGCGCTCGACGCTGACGAACATCCCTTTTTCAACGCCCCGGTCGACCACCGACAAAACGCGCGAACGAGAGATTAGGGGCACATCGACGGGAACCGGCCGGTGGATCGTCAGGCGATGTTCGGAATGCACCAAACGCGTCCAGTCGACGCCCGTCTGCTGCATCCATGGGCCGGGGTGCGCCACGATATTGGCAAGGGTCGGCGCGGTCACGAGATCGCGTTCATAGACGTACTTCAGTGCCTGATCGTCAAGGGCATCGGTGCCGTAGCCAACCGACAGGGCGTAAAGGATGGCATCCCTTGCGCTAACCACTTGGGTCGCTTCCGGCACTGGAAAGTCGAGGATGGATTGAGCCGAGATCGTCACTTTGCGGCTCCCCCGGATGTAGCGGGTTTGCGAACCCCACCTGACAAGCGGATTCCGCCGTCAACGGAAAGCAGTTCGCCGGTGACAAAGTCCGCACCCTGAACAAGCCAGACAATGGCGCCTGCAACGTCTTCCGGTGTTGCGACACGGCCGAGGGGCGCGGTTTCCGAAAATCGCTTGGCAACGGCTTCATAGGTATCTGGCCCGAGTGTGTCGCGCATCCAGCGCGTATCGATGATGCCGGGACAAACCGCGTTCACACGGATATCGGGACCGCAGGTGCGCGCCAAGGCCAAGGTCAGCGCATTGAGCGCGCCTTTGGAGGCCGTATAGGCAAGCGAGCTGCCGCCCCCGGTAAAGGCAACGTTGGATGAGACATTGACGATCGCACCGCCGCCGCTGTTACGCATCGCGGGCACCGCCGCCCGACACATCTGATAAGCGCCGATGACATTGACACCGAAAACGTTTTGAAAATCTGCGGCCGACAGTGTCTCCAGATCGAAAGGATCGGACTTGACCGTCATTGCGGCATTGTTCACCAAGGCGTCGAGCCGCCCCCATCGATTGACGACGGTCGCGACCATCCGGCGGCAAGCCGCGTCATCGGCAACGTCAGCCTGGACGACCTCGACCTGAGCGCCCAGACTGCGGCAGATATCGCCGGTCTCATCGGCCTCTTTTCTGCTGCGGCTGTAGTTGACGACCACCCGGGCACCGCCCTCGGCGAATTGCTTCACGCATGCAGCCCCGACGCCGGTTGCCGAGCCCGTGACGATGATGGCTGCTCCATCGATTTTCATGGGACAAAATCCTTCATCGCACGGGTCGAAAACAGGCGCGCATCCATTTGCCTTAGTTGGTCCGACACCGCGACGCCCTTCGGCAGACGGTCGAGAACATGCGCGGCAAGATCGATACCGGGGGCAAACTCCGTCAACGTCAGGCGTCCCTCGATCACACGAAAGACAGCCCGCTCGGTGACGACGAGCTGCGACTGGTCCTCCGGCGCAAAGGCAGGGCTCGAACTGATCTGGTCGACATCGTCGACGATCTTGCAAACTCTTCCGTCCTGCACGATGTCGAGCCTGCCGTCGGCGACAGTAATTTGCGCGCCACCAGCCGAAAATGTGCCGAGATAGACAATGCGCTTGGCCGTCTGCGAGATATTGGTAAATCCGCCGACCCCGACGATAGAATTATTGAAGCGGCTGACGTTGACCGCGCCATGCCTATCTACTTCGGCCATACCGAGAAAGGCGATATCGAGACCACCGCCATCGTAAAAGTCAAATTGCGATGCCTGCGTGACGATGGCGGTCGGATTGATGGCGGCCCCAAAGGACAGTTCCTCGGCCGGCACGCCGCCGATGACACCGGATTCGATCGTCACCGTATAATCGTCGAATGCCTCTTCGCTCGCGATGCGGCCGATCCCGGCGGCAATGCCGATGCCGAGGTTGATCGTTGGAAAATTCAGCGGCGCCAGCTCCAGGAAGGCACGTCGCTGAATAATTTTATCGACCGACAGCGGCGCCGGCTTTAGGCGGCTCACCGCCATCCGGACGCGCCCTGTATAGGCGATATTGTCGGTCTCGGCGAAGCTGATGCCGTGCTGGACCGGATCT
This sequence comes from Rhizobium sp. 007, assembly GCF_015353075.1. Classification (NCBI taxonomy): domain Bacteria; kingdom Pseudomonadati; phylum Pseudomonadota; class Alphaproteobacteria; order Hyphomicrobiales; family Rhizobiaceae; genus Rhizobium; species Rhizobium sp. 007. The sequence goes on from NZ_CP064188.1 coordinate 1,938,649, forward strand.
TCGCAGACGACGACATAATCGACCAGCATTGCCGGGATACGAACATCGTTCGGCTGCAGCGAGCCGCGCGCGGCAATCCGCTTGACCTGCACGATGACGATACCACCGGAATTTCGGCCTGCTTGTGCCATGGCGAGCACGTCGAGTGGGAAGGCCTCGTCCTCGAGGGTGATGTTACCGTCTTCGTCGGCCGTCGTTCCGCGCAAGAGCACGCAGTCGAGCGGTACCGACGGATAAAGCAGCCATTCCTTGCCGCGCAACGACACACGCTCGACGAGCGGACGCGGCGTCGTCGCATTCATGCGACCGCCGTCATGAAGCGGATCCATGAAAGAGCCGAGCCCGATATGGGTGACCACACCGGGCTGACCGGCGGCGATCGCCCGATAGAGCTGCGCGATGACGCCCTGCGGCCAGCAATGCGCTTCGATCTTTCCCTCGACCGCAAGCCTTCCAAGGCGCGGCGTTCCGCGCCATCCCCCGGCAATCACGCAGGCGACCAGGCCTTCATAGCCAAAGTGCCCCATGCCGCGCGTCTGACGATCGCCCGTACTGGCAGCAAACAAAAGGGTCAGGTTGCGGGGCTTTCCAGAGGCGAGGAAGCGCTTCTCGATAGCGGCCGTGATGGCCTCAGGATGGCAGCATCCTCCAAAACCCGAAGCAGCGACAGTCATCCCGTCTTCGAGAAGATCCGCAGCTTGTTGTGAAGAGATGACCCGCATGAACGATCTATGTTTCCGCCCCACCTGTATATACAGGCTAGCCGCTGATCGTTTCGAAGGCAACCGGAATCTTTGCAAGTATTTTGGGCATATTGCCTCGATCAGGCAATTTTCAGCAGCCCAATCAGACACAGGCCAAGAGCCGCCAGCGCCAACAGCGACAGCGCCGCCACCGCCAGTACCCGGCTGCCGGTCTGGGCGCTGGACCGAATATCGACGGAGAGACCCAAAGCGGCCATGGCGGTGACGGTGAAGGCGGTGGAGGCAGCCGACATGCCGGAAAGCAGCGGGGCCGGGATGGCATCCAGGGAGCGAAGCACCGCCATGGCTGCAAAACCGATGATGAACCATGGGAGAATATGGCGAATGTTGACTGCGGAGCCGCCAAGGCGGCGGCCATGAACTGCGCCAAGCAGAAGGATGACGGGTCCGAGCATCATCACGCGGATCAGTTTGACGAGCGTGCCCACCTGGGTACTGACGGCTCCGGCAGAGGCCGTGGCCGCCAATACCTGCGGGACCGCATAGGCCGTCAGTCCTGCGAAAACGCCATATTGTACGGCGGTGAGACCAAAGAGCATGTGAATAACTGGCAGCGTCAGAACTGCAGCGACGCCAAGCAGCGCGGTAAAGGCTATCGAGGCCGCGATGTCGTCCGGTGTGGCGCCGATCACGGGCGCTGCGGCGGCAATCGCAGAGTTGCCGCAGATCGAGTTGCCGCAAGCAACCAACGTCGCCAGGCTGGCCGAGAGCCCCAAGAGGCGCCCTATGAGAAAGCTGCCTGCCAAAGACAGAGCAACCAGAATGGCAATTGCGCCGACAAGCGGCAGTCCAGCCTGCCGGACTGCAGCCACGCTGAGCGACGCGCCCAGCAACACCACCGCAATCTCGAGAAGCGTCTTGGCGGCGAATTGGATGCCGGGAATGAAACTCTGCGGCAGGCAGACCGAAGAGCGAACGGCAATGCCGACCAGAATGGCAAACACGAGGCTCTCAATCCAATGCAAACCGAAAATCATCATCTGCAGTTGCTCAACGAGATGCGCAGCGAGCGCGACCGCGGCACAAAGGACGAGTCCCGGCAGGGCTGAAGGAAGCGATAGGGAGCGTGAGGCTGACATGAGCATCGGTAGGACCTTGCGGAATGGCTATACTGTCACACACTCGATCATCGACTTCTATTGAATAGTTCAGTAGGGTTCGTTCGGTAAAATCGAACGGATTGAATCATGACTTTCGAGCAACTTTCCATTTTCGTCGCTGTTGCGGAACGGGAGCATCTGACCAAGGCCGCCTTCGTGATCGGCCTCACACCATCGGCCGTCAGCTCGGCAATCCGCAATCTCGAGGCCTCCTATGGCGTCGAACTTTTCCATCGCGTCGGACGCCGCATAGAGCTCACATATGAAGGTCGGGTGTTTCTCGGAGAGGCAAAAGCGACGCTCGCCCGCGCAAGGGCTGCAGCCCTCGTCTTGTCCGATCTCGGCGGGTTGCAAAAGGGTGAACTCGTGGTTTTTGCCAGCCAGACGATTGCGAGCTATTGGCTACCGGCGATGCTGATGCGTTTCAAGATCCGCTACCCGGGCATCGACCTTAAACTGATAATTGGCAATACGACCACGGTGGCAAGGGCGGTTGTCGATGGATTGGCCGAAGTCGGTTTTGTCGAAGGCGGCGTCGAGGAGCCGGCGCTGTCTTTTCAGTCTCTGGCCGAGGACGAACTCCTTGTTGTCGTCGGTCCGCGCCATCCTTGGGCAACTGGCAAACCGGTTGCACCGGCGGACCTGGTTTCGGGCACAAAATGGGTCATGCGAGAAAAGGGGTCCGGAACCCGATCGGCTTTCGAGATCGCGATTTCCAATGCCGGAATAAGCTTTGCAGACCTGGCTGTTGCGCTTGAGCTGCCGTCGAATGAGGCGGTAATATCGGCAGCAAGAGAGGGCATCTGTGCGACTGTCGTGTCGGGAGCGGTAGCCGCGCCCCTCTTGGCGCAAGGTCTGCTGGTAAAGGCGCGCTTCCCTCTGCCGTCCCGCCAATTTGCAATCCTGCGGCATAAACAACGGCACTCTAGTCGTGCCTCGTTAGCGCTGGAAACGATTTGCCGCGAGGATAAAGCTGGCGAAGTCCAAAGTTGGGAGGACTGGACGCTCTAGCGCATTGAACATCGATGAGATGACGCCGAAAGCGCTATTGCGGTCCATTTCAGCAGTATCTGCCGAGGATCCTCTCATCCACATAATTAAGTCCGAACGGGACCGTGAAAGTGTTTGATGGTCCGATAGAGCACGAACGCGGGCCTGCAGTGCTCTAAAGCGGATGCAGTTACGCGACCATATCAAGAGCCACGACATCATTTCTCAGCGGTCGGGAAAGTTGAAACTTCTCATGCAGCGCCAGCACCTGATTGCGATAGGCGCGAGCGAGCGAGGACAATGCCGCCAAAATCGCCTCGTCTAGGCATGGGCAATAGGACGTCGCGAGACTGCTAAGTACCTCCCCACTCGCTCGATTGTCGAAATTCGCCATCACTGTCGTCTCAGGAGTTCGATCATGCAGCCAATCGTCGGCCTGCATCACGTGGTGACGCAGTTCGTCCAAGAGCGTCTGCGCGTAAAACAGTTCGCCACGCTTCGCCCGCCGATATGTCTCATGAGCCGCCGCCAAGCCCTTGCTAATTGAAAGGTCCACGTCGCTCTCTCCGACCAAGAACGGCAGCTCTTCCGATCGCTTCACGAGATCGGTAACGATGCCTTTGGGGTCGTGCAAAATCCTGATCGGCAGCCGATACCAGGGCGAAGGTGTCAGCTTGGCGGCATCATAATAAAAGATGTCGATCTTCCCGAATGGCTGAAAATGCGACACGCAATGCTGCGTGTTGGGAAGCCATTCGTTGAAGAGAAAACCCGGCCACTGCGTTGGAATTTCCCTGCGCCTCTCCACATAGTGCAAATGGTGCTCGGGTTGCACGACTATGCGCAAGTCGATATCGGAATAGGCGTCGGCGCTTCCAGCAGCGACCGACCCTCCGAGGAAAATACCCACGACGTCCTGCTCTCTCTTGAACCAGCCAACCGCCGTTGCAAGAAGGCTTTCGAGATCGTCTCGTTTGATCGGTGTCCTCATGTAGAGAGACTAACTGACTTCGAAACAACCGCAAAGGATCGAGCGCCATCGTGCCGCTTCTCTGCGGCGAATGCGGCTGAATCTAGTGGCGCCGGCCCGCGCCGCCTATTGCATCGACTGCCGCCCGCTCCATCTCGATCGTTCCATGGCGAAGCACAGAAGTTAAACAGCATGTCAGCGCCGCCTATCGCACTCCATTGGTATGGGGCCAGCCATAATCGCAGATCCTGACTTTCTTCACGGTTGAGAAAATTTCACTACGGCGATAGGATTTCCGGGGAGAGGAAAACGCGAAAGGACGGTGCATGAAGGCCAAGCCCGATGACAAATTGAGCCAAGCGGAGCAGCCGCACGGGAATCGGATCGCTCTTTCCCAGGATCCGCATGCTGTCCGCGAACCGAAGGAAAACAACCTCGAAATGGCGATCGGCCACGAGGTTCGCGCCTATCGCAAGAGGCTCGGCATCACGGTCACCGATCTTGCCGCCGCAACCGGTATTTCGCTCGGCATGCTCTCGAAGATCGAAAACGGCAATATCTCGGCATCGCTCACTACGCTGCAATCGCTTTCCCGCGCCCTCGGCGTGCCCCTCACCGCCTTCTTCCGGCGTTACGAGGAGCCGCATAATGCCGTCTTCGTCAAAGCCGGCCAAGGCATCGAGCTCGAGCGGCGCGGCACGCGGGCGGGACATCAATATAATCTGCTCGGACATATCGACAACAATTCCAGCGGCGTCATCGTCGAACCCTATCTCATCACGCTGACGGCCGATTCCGACGTCTTCCCGACCTTTCAGCATGAGGGCATGGAATTTCTCTACATGCTGGAAGGCGAAGTCGTCTATCGCCACGGCGACCAGCTTTTTCCGATGCAGCCGGGCGACAGCCTGTTCTTTGACGCCGATGCGCCGCACGGGCCGGAAGTGCTGGTCAAACTGCCGAGCCGCTACCTCTCAATCATCTGTTATCCCCAGCGGGGCAAGACGGGATAGATTGCTCCAAAAGAACAAACTATTCTTACAAGTTGACCACAAAGACCCGCTGGTCCTTTTCCGAACGCGAACGAAATCCGGTCTTCCGGGCAAGCCCTAGCAGCTACGAGTCAAGCCGGTCGCCGCGGTTGTCGAAGCCGGCATCAACCCTATTGGCGCACCGGACAAGGGCGAGGCCCGAGCTCGGCGGTGAGCTCACCGTCGAGGAATTCCCTCAACCGTCGCAAGCACCATCATCCCGGTTCCGGGCGGCGTCCGATTGCCAACATCGTCATCTCCGCCCAACGCACCGCCGGGCAGACGGCCGCTGAAGATTTGAAGGAATCCGTGCTCAGGCAGGCTTGCCACGACGCAAAAGACGAATATAGTCAGGAAACAAATATTCCGTAGAAGAAAAAAGAGGGAACGGGAATGGCTTTATCTTGGCGTTTCTCCGCCTTGGCGGATCGGCATCGCGCTCTCGGATCGAAGCTTGAGGACTGGAGCGGAATGGGAACCGCCTGGACCTATGAGAAGGACATGTCGGAAGAGCACGTCGCCGTCCGCACCAAGGCGGGCATCATGGATGTTTCCGGCTTGAGGAAGGTGCATCTGGTCGGCCCCCATGCCATCGCTGTGCTTGACTACGTCACCACCCGCGACATGACGAAGATCTATCCCGGTCGCTCGGTCTATGCCACGATGCTAAATGATCGCGGTCATTTCACCGACGATTGCATCGTCTACCGCACGGGCCCGAATTCCTGGATGCTGGTGCATGGCTCCGGGTCCGGTCACGAGGAGGTCGTCAAGCAGGCGGCTGGCCGCAATTGTGCGGTGCTCTTCGACGACGATCTACATGATCTCTCGCTCCAGGGACCTTTGGCGGTCGACTACCTCGCCAAATATGTGCCCGGCATCCGCGACCTCAAATATTTCCATCACCTGCAAGCGACGCTCTTCGGCGCTCCGGTAATGATCTCGCGCACCGGCTATACCGGTGAGCGCGGCTACGAGATCTTCGTGCGCGGCCAGGATGCTGTCATGGTCTGGGACCGGGTCGTCGAAGAGGGCAAGGATATGGGCATTATTCCCTGCTGCTTCAGCGTGCTCGACATGCTGCGGGTCGAAAGCTATCTGCTCTTCTATCCCTATGACAATTCGCAGATGTATCCCTTTGCCGATCAGCCCCCCGGCGACAGCCTCTGGGAACTTGGCCTCGATTTCACCGTCAGTCCCGGCAAGACCGGCTTCCGCGGTGCCGAGGAGCACGCGCGCCTCAAAGGCAAGGAACGTTTCAAGATCTTCGGCATGCTGATTGATGCCGATGGCCCGGCCGATCTCGGCGATGAGGTGTGGGCCGACGGCAAAAAGGTCGGCGTCATCACCTGCCCGAGCTATTCGTCGCTGACGAAGAAATCCATGGCGATCGCTCGCCTCGATGTCGACAAGGCTGTTCATGACACGAAGCTCGAAGTGCGCGGCAAGAGCGTGAAGGCCATGGCCAGCGCGCATACGCTTCCCTTTGACGATCCTGAAAAGAAGAAGCGGACCGCCTTAGGTTAGGGAGCGCGCCATGCTCGTTGCAGGCATCAAGAGCCGTCCGGTCTACAAAGGTCTGACCATCGAGCCGCATGCCAAGCGGCATATCTTCGCGCTCGAAGGTGAGGGTGCGACCGCGCTCATCGACCAGAAACCGGCCTTCGACGAAACGATCCTGTCACGGAGCGAAATCCTCTATGTCGCGTGCGGGTCGAAGGGCAAAGGCCATGACACGGCGCTACTCGGCCTTGGCACAGATGTCTTTTGGACGGCGCCGACGATTGCGACGCTCCTGTTCCGGCTGAAGGGATTGCTGGCAACCGCCCACATGGGCATTCGCCTCTATATCGCTGGAACGGAAGGTTTCATCGGGCAGGCAATGACGGTGGGGCTCGAACATGGCATGGATTACGCCTCGATCATCACCGAACATCGCGGCTCGCTGGCGCGGCGTGTCCAGTGCGTGCATTGCAAAGGGATCACTGACGACGTGACTGCGAGCCCCTTCACCTGCAGCCATTGCGGACTGACACTTCTCGTGCGTGATCATTATTCGCGACGGCTCGGTGCCTTTCAGGGCGTCAACATCGATGCGGAAGACCGGGGCAGCGCGCCCGATCCAGAGGAGTTGTTCCTTTGAGTGGTGGCACTGAAGTCCCCGTCCGCGTGACGAAGGTGACGCCGGTTGCCGAGCGCATCAAGCGCTTCCGCTTCGAGCGGCTGGACGGTAAGCCGATGCCATATTTCTCAGGCGGTGCGCATATCATTGTCTCGATGCATGATGACGGCCATGTGCGCCGCAACGCCTATTCGCTGATGTCGCCACCGCATGATTGCGCGGCCTATGAGATCAGTGTGCTGCATGTCGAGGATTCGCGCGGCGGCTCCACCTTCATGCATGAAAGGGTCAAGGAAGGCGACGAGCTGAAGGTCAGCTATCCGGTCAACCTTTTCCAGCCGGATTGGCGGGCCCGCAAGCATCTGCTGATCGCCGGCGGTATCGGCATCACCCCCTTCATCGCCATGATGGAGCAATTCACCCGCGAAGGCGCCAATTTCGAGCTGCATTATGCCGTGCGCACGCGCGATCGCGGTGCCTATTGGAAGGAATTGGCCGAGCGCTACGGCTCGCAACGGATCAAGATCTATTGCGACGCCGAAGGCATAACGATGCCGCTCGGCCGTCTGCTCGACAGCCAGCCGCTCGGCACGCATCTTTATGTCTGCGGCCCATCGGGAATGATCGACGGCGTTTTAAGGGCCGGGATCGAGGCCGGCTGGCCGGAGCAGAACCTGCATTCGGAGCGCTTCCTTTCCTCGTTGCCGGGCAAGCCTTTCACCGTCGAGCTCGTGCGCTCCGGCAAGACCGTGAGGGTTGGCCATCACGAAAGCATGTTGGAGGCCATCGAAGCGGCGGGCGTCGATGCGTCTTTCCTATGTCGAGGTGGTGCCTGTGGTCAGTGCGAGACGGGGGTCGTCACCTGCGATGGCAAGCTGCTGCATCACGACGTCTATCTGAACGATGAGGAAAAAGCGGCCGGCCGCAAGGTGATGATCTGCGTCTCCCGCTTCGAGGGGAAAACGCTGCATCTCGACCTCTAGCGGCCCTGAAAGCGGAACAAGGAGAACGACATGGCAATCGCCTTCAAGCAGGAAAGTTTCCGCGACGATTTCAGCTACCGGAACAGCCCGGAGAACATCAGCCGTTTCCCGTTCCCCTTCGATCGCGACGAGTACATGTATTCCGTCAACATGGAGCCGCACGTGCTCGGCAGACCGGGTACCGTCTTCGAAAACCTGATCGACGTCGATGAGCACTATGTCGCCGAGATGCATGACCGGACGTTGGTGCTGAAGGAGGATCCGCTCCGCTATCAGGCCCTCCCCCATATGATGAGTGCGCAGTGGGATACGCTCGAGCTTCTGATGGAAGAGCAGGCAGCTGGCTATCCCGAGCACTTCTCCCTCACGAGGAATGGCGACCAGTGGCGCTGGATCAACCGGCCGCTCGGCATCGACGACACCTTCACCTTCGGCGATGCCTCGACGCTGCCATACGAGCCCTTCGAATATATCACGCGGCAGGCGCAGGGTGATTTCTGCATCGTAGACCAGCGCGACGGCAATCTTTGGATGGATGCAGGGATGGTGACGACCCAGGCCGACTGGTCGCTCGATTTCGACATCGGCATGAATTTCATGGAGTGGCACGGACCCGTGCCACTCGCCCACCAGATCGGCGTCTTCGAGCGCGCATTAAAATTCCTCCTGAACCTGCAGCAGGGCAAGCCGACGCGCCGCTTCAACTGGACGATGACGATCAATCCACGGCTTGATACCAGCCCAGAAAACTACCACAAATGGGGGCCGGATCGCACGACCGTGACACCAGAGAATGTTGGCGAGAAGGTACATCTGCGCGTCGAGCTGCAGAGCCTGTGGCGCCTGCCGCGTTCGAACGCCATCCTCTTTGTCATCCGCTGCTACCTCATGAGCATGGGCGAGCTGGTCACCGTGCCGAAATGGGCGCGACGCATGCCACGCGTGCTGAGAACCCTGCCGCCGGAACTCATCGATTACAAGGGGCTCACCCGCTACCGCGACGACACGATCAACTGGCTTGCGAAATATGATGACGGGGCGCCCACCAGCCCCGGCATCTTCCCGGATTGACGCGCAACGATGCGCCGAAGCAATGCAATATACCAAGAGGGGAATGCTTCATGACAAAAGTTGCCGTTATCGGCGCCGGTCCCTCCGGGCTGGCACAGTTGCGCGCCTTCCAATCGGCTGCCCAGAACGGGGCTGAAATCCCGGAGATCGTCTGCTATGAAAAGCAGGCAGATTGGGGCGGGCTTTGGAATTACACCTGGCGCACGGGGCTTGACGAATATGGCGAGCCGGTCCACGGAAGCATGTATCGCTACCTCTGGTCGAACGGACCGAAGGAGTGCCTGGAATTCGCCGATTATTCCTTTGAGGAGCATTTCGGCAAACCAATCGCCTCCTATCCTCCACGCGCGGTGCTTTGGGATTACATCAAGGGCCGTGTCGAAAAGGCGAATGTCCGCCATTGGGTGCGCTTCAGCACGCCCGTGCGCATGGTGCGCTTCGACGAGGAGACGAAGAAATTCACGGTGACGGCCCACAACCGCATCGAGGACCGCATGTATGACGAGGAATTCGATTATGTCGTGGTTGCGACCGGTCATTTCTCGACGCCGAACGTTCCCTATTTTGAGGGTGTCAGGACCTTTAACGGCCGTGTTTTACATGCGCACGACTTTCGTGACGCGCTGGAATTCAAGGGCAAGGACATCCTTATCGTCGGCCGTAGCTATTCGGCCGAGGATATTGGTTCGCAATGCTGGAAATACGGCGCCAGGTCGGTAACGACGAGCTACCGGTCGAAGCCTATGGGCTTCAATTGGCCGGAGAATTTCGAGGAGCGGCCGCTCTTGACCCGGCTCGAAAACAAGACTGCGCATTTTCTCGACGGCTCCATGAAGGAAGTCGATGCGCTGATCCTCTGCACCGGCTACCAGCACCACTTTCCGTTTCTGCCGGACGAATTACGACTGAAGACTGCCAACCGGCTCTGGGCAGACGGCCTCTACAAGGGCGTTGTTTTCGACAAGAACCCACAGCTCTTCTACATCGGCATGCAGGACCAATTTTACACCTTCAACATGTTCGACGTACAAGCCTGGTGGGCGCGCGACGTCATGATGGGCCGCATCAAGCTGCCGCCGGAAGCAGAACTGAAGGCGAATTTCGACATGTGGCGTGCCCGCGAGGAGACGCTCGAAGATGCCGAGCAGATGATCTGGTATCAGGGAGACTACGTGAAGGAGTTGCTCGCCGAGACCGACTACCCGAGCTTCGACATCGAAGGCACGAATAGAACCTTCATGGAATGGGAACACCATAAGGCGGAAAGTATCATGGGCTTTCGTGATCACGCCTATCGATCACTGATGACCGGAAATATGTCGCCGAGGCACCATACGCCCTGGGTTGAAGCTCTCGACGATTCGATGGAAGAGTATCTGCGCAACTGACGCATTCCAAGTCCTCCCTTAACCGCGAAAAGGTCGTTCATCGCGACCCTTTCGTGGGTTTTTGAAATGAGACGAAGCAATTTCACCTGCACTCACTTCGAACCTGGCCGTGATGGATTTTCAAACGAGCATTCTTAGCCGCATGAGCGGATTTCTCTACCGCTGCCGTGCCGACGAAAACTACACTATGCTGGAGATGACGAACGGCATCGAGCGCATCTTCGGCCATCCCGCTGACGAGATCATCGGCAACCGGACGCGGACCTTCACCTCCATCATGTGTGAAGAGGATGTGCCGATCATGGACCAGGTCGTCGGCCTGGCGCTCGAACGGCGTACCGACTGGACGATGGAGTACCGGATCCGCCATCGGGACGGGAATTTCATCTGGGTGACGGAAACCGGCGGCGGTGTTTGGGACGAAAAAGGCGAATTGCTCTACCTCGAAGGCAGCATCATAAACATTGAGTCCCTTTACCAGCGTATCGACGAGCAAACGGCAGATATGCGCGTCACGGCATCGAAAACCAATGAGATCCTGCAATCACTGCGCTACTTGAAACTGCTTGCCGTCAATGCCGGCATCGAGGCGGCACGTGCCGGTATGGCAGGGTCAGGCTTTGCCGTGCTTGCAGCCGAAATGCGCGCGCTTGCCAACGCCTCTGAGGAGGCCGCCCGCGCGATCTCAAACGCCCAGCTCAAGTCGGGCTGAAGCTTAAGAGCGCGGCCGCGTCTTCTGAGGATCATAATGCGAGAGCGGTACTATGACCGCCGGCAAGCGTTTCTGGTGGCCGTCCAGCTTGCCGATTTCCACCGCCGTTCCAACAGACGCATGCGTGACGTCGATACGGGCGAGAGCGATGGTCTTGCCGAGGATAGGTGAGCGGGTAGCGCTGGTGATCACACCCACCTGAGCGCGGCCGATGTGGACGCAATCTCCATGGCCAACCGCCTCATTGGCCTGCACGTCGAGCCCAACCAGCAGATGACGCGGATGCTCCTTGCGCCGAATCAGCGCTTCGCGGCCGATGAAATCATCCGCCTTGGATTTCAGCGGCACGGTGAAACCAATGCCGGCCTCGAATGGATCGGTTTGGTCGGTGAACTCGTGATGGGCGAATATCAGCCCCGCCTCGATGCGCACCATGTCCAACGCTTCGAGACCCATAGGCTTCAAGCCATGCGGCTCACCTGCCTTCCAAACCGCGTCAAACACTTTAAGCGCGTCCTTCGGATGACAGAAGATCTCGTAACCGAGCTCGCCCGTATAGCCGGTGCGCGAGACGACGACAGGCGCGCCTTCGAAGTCCCCGATGCGCCCAACCGTGAACCGGAACCACTCGAGTTCGCCGATCGCCGGCTGGCGCGGCGCCGTCCAGAGGATTTCCTTCAGGATGTTGCGGCTCTTCGGTCCCTGCACAGCGATATTGTGCATGTGGTCGGTTGAGGCGCGGACCCAGGCCTTAAAGCCTTTCTTTTCCGCTTGCTCGCGCAGCCAGATGCCGCTTGCATCATCACCACCGATCCAGCGGAAGTTTTTGTCGCCAAGACGGAAAAGCGTACCGTCATCGATCATGCCACCGTTTTCGTAGCACATGGCCGAATAGACGACCTGTCCGGTCGACAGCTTACGCACGTCGCGCGTCAGGCAATATTGCAGCAGTTCCTCGGCATCGGGACCGGTCACTTCGAATTTTCGCAGCGGCGAGAGGTCGATGACGACTGCCCTCTCCCGGCAGGCCCAATATTCTTCGACGGGGCCTTCGGAGGAAAAGCGGTTCGGCAGCCAGTAGCCGCGATATTCCGCGTAATCCCTCGTGAGTGCCGAAAGGCGTGGGTGGAAGGCGGTTTCGCGCGTCAGTTCAGCGTCGGAGTCAGGTGTCATGCGATAGGCTACCGCTCGTGAGAATTTTTCTTTTCCGGAAAAGGTTCGGACATGGATATCCGTCGGATCCCAGCCGTTCGCGGCATCGATATCGTCTGGACATGAGGAGGAGACACAGACGAGATCGGTCAGCGCCCGCATCATCACATAATCGCCCGGGCGCGACCAAGGCTCGTCGAGGTAGAGCTGGTTATTGTGATCGATGTTCGTATTGTAGAAATAGTTGAGCGCTTCCCAGCCCTTGCGAGGCGCAATCCCGTAGGGCGCCAACGCGGCGTTGAAATTGTCTGTGCAATTGACGTGGCCGGGATAGCCCATATCGTCATAATAGCGAGAGTTGCAGGCGGTTGCGAAGGCGTCGTGACGACCGACCGTGTCCTGGACGATCTCCACGAGAGGTTCGAAATCGCGATCGAACGCCTTTGACGGCAGGCCGGGCATCGGGTAGCTGCGGCCGAGCAGCGTGCGGGTGACCGTCGAATCCAGGGCCAGATCGAGGCCTTTATCCACCTTGCGGGCGGCGAAAGCCTGAAAATCCGTGCATTGCCGCCCATAGACGTCGATGATCTGAATGAATTCGCCAGCGCGGACGAAATAGGCTGAGGCTGTTGCCGCCTTGATGCGGATATCCTCGATCGGATCGGCCATCGGCTCGGGCAAGGCCGAGGAATAATCGTGAATGTGCTGGCTCCGCCTGATCCTAATCTCGATCGGCGTCGCCGTATCCTGCGCCTGCGGCAACATTACGCCTGCGGGAGCAGCGATAATCAAGAGACCTTTCAGGGCGATGGTGAATTCCGCGGAGCTTCCCGGCGTCGCTGCCGCTCCGAAGAGACGTAGCGCACCGGCCGCCGCAAGATCAGCGCCGCGACGGGCAAGCGCAGCGCGGGTACGGATAGCACTGTCTTCCCCCGTCGACAGGATGGCCTTCAGTCCCTCGACGGCATTGGTGAACGTC